>CP070810.1:517550-520906 GCA_020343755.1 Dehalococcoidia bacterium
AAGAAATACACCTACAGCCTGCGGTTTTGTCCCGAAGGGGCCAATTACCATGTTGAACGCACCTCTTATGTCGCCATAAATAGCCTCAAGCACCTTCTTCGCAGCGTACGGGTTATCAGAAGGCACGTTTCTTACCTCTACGGAGGGTTGCGAAAGTAAGTATGAATTATTCTTCTCGGCATATTTCAGGTAGTTAAGATTACCGTAGCGTGGCGGGTTAGTGATTAGCGCGATGGTCTTCGCTGGGTTGAAGTGCTTCCATACTGCGACAGAACGCTCCGGCTCAAAGCCCAAGAACAGAACAAGGACCGTCTGTTTGTCCACTGAAATGCTGCCAAAGAAGTTAGGTATGGTTGTTATTTGTGCCACCCCTTTAGTAAGCTTAGTTGGCAAATACGTTTGTGTCGTGTGAAGCATACGAGGAAGCCCCAGCTTCAAATCGATTATCAGATAGTTAAGAAGCTGCAGCAAGTAGATCTTAGTAAAACCACTGATATCAACTGTGACAAAAGGATTTTCTGGGTCCCGAGGCCTACACTTATTCCATATATTTTTGAGCTGAGCAATGCCGTCAATGGGACTATCGCGCTGGCAGGAGATAACAAAGACACCTTTGGAGCTTTTTGCTCCCAGCATACTCTTTAAGCTGTATAGGTTATTATCAACTTGCTTTCTGTAAAGGGACTCCTCGATGGCAAAGATTACGGAAAAGTTCGTCTGGTAGTTGAAGCCCATTTTTGACGCGCCTGCCAGGCACCTCTCTTCAAAGCTGGCACAGCAAATATAAAGGTCATCGGGACCAAATTCATTCAACTTCGTCAAATGTTCGACTTTAGTCGCCTGCTCCGCCATACTCATATTATTGACCCTTCTTAGTGTATGTCATAGGTTATTATAACACAAGTTATTTGCTATTGCTGTCTCCTGCCTTCTTCTAGTTAGCAAATAAAAAGCACCGCTTCTGCTCTGTATTTCATTGTTTGTTGGTAAAGAGAATTGGATTCAAACCAACGACCTGCGGGTTATCAGTCCCGCAATCCACCACGCGTGTTACCCACAGTTACACAAAACATCGGAATGTGTGATAGAGGTCGACGTTGAGGTAAGACACAATCCGCCTTTTCGTTACTGTTACCCCAGTGGCAGTTAGGACGAGTTGTAACTTCTTGCCCTGGCTTTAGGACCGGTTTCTGGTAGCCTTAACGCGATGCCAGCCGCAGCTATTGATGCGCCGGTAAGCACGAGGAGAGATTGGTCAAGGTTTCCGGTGAGGTCCAGGATGCGTCCACCTATCAGGGCGCCAATAACCCCCCCTATGTAACCTATGGATAGTGCCAGCCCGCTTGCTGCTCCTACAGCTTCCTTAGGTATCATCTCTACAGGGAGCGCCAGTACGGTTACGTACCTGGTAATACTAGCAACTCCTATCAGAGTCATAAGGAGCCAACTCATGGGTAAGCTGATATGCACTGCTCCCCAAGCAGCGAGGGCTAGGGTGATAGAGGTTGCCCAGAGGAACGGCTTCCTTAGGCCTAGCTTATAGGAAAGTCTGGGCATTAAGAGAACGGTGGGTATACCTACCCAGAGAGTTATCGAGGTGATAAGTCCGGCTAGGTCTGGTGTCGCTCCCTTCAGCCTCATCAACGTTGGCGCCCATCCTGTCCAGGTATAGAAGAAGAACATGTGTAACAGCAAGAAGATAGATACCAGCCACAGATTCTTATCTCGAAGTATCTGGCGGAACGGCGTAATAGCTCTAGTCAACGGCTCATCGTGAATACGGTTACCGGGAAAGTCCTTGACTAGTATCCACCACAAGATAGCAGCGATAGCAGGGGGAATACCCCATATAAAGAAGACACCTTGAATGGTGTTGGTTATAGGGAAGACTACAGGCATGGTAATGGCTAGGGCTAGGGAACTGCCGATGAGCATCCCTAAGGTGAATATTCCTGTAGCCATCCCAGCTTTCTGCCTCGGGATCCAGGTGCTTACCAGCTTGGGTAGATTGGGGAACGACCAGCCGAGCCCAACACCATAGATGAAGGTAAATGCCAGGAGACTGGAGGAATTAGTAGCCGTACCTCTTAATATAGTACCTACCGCTATTATGATAGCCCCAATGCCGGCAGCTTTCCTGATGCCTATCCGGTCAGTGATGAGACCGGCAGGAATAGCTACTGCTGCCAACATCAGGATTGGGGCGGTAAAGAGCAGACTAGTTTGGGCATGAGTGAGGAGTAGCTCCTCCTTGAGGATATGCTCCATAGGGGGGACACAGAATAATGGTGCAAACATGGCAAAGCCCAGGAGGCAGGCATTGCCTAATATGGTCCAAGGTATACGAGAACTTCCTTCTTGTTGCATCATAGCTTATCAAATAGATAGGTTACCGCGGGGAAGGGCTTATTTGAC
Organism: Dehalococcoidia bacterium; assembly: GCA_020343755.1. Lineage (GTDB taxonomy): Bacteria > Chloroflexota > Dehalococcoidia > Dehalococcoidales > E44-bin46 > E44-bin46. The sequence continues at coordinate 519,966 of CP070810.1, forward strand.
TTGCTGCTTCAGGAAGGCACAAAACATACTATAGCACATCCTTCTACCTGTATCACCTTAAACCTAAATCTGGTTGTGTTAACCAGTTAGGGAAAAAGCTCACCCCGGAGCTTGACTGTTTTTTCTGGAATGCCTCTTAATCCGTTCTGTTATAACACATCATCCTTAATTTCAAAATACCCTCTGTGTTTCCCTAGCCAGTCAATTGTTGAACAAAACGCCAGAATGTTCAATTCAATAAAGTAATGCCTAGATAAGAAGCAGATAATTTATTCTACTATTTGGGCAGCAATACTAACAGCTGAGTTAGAGAAGTTCTAAATACAAAATCACATATTTTAGATGGTATAGGTTATTTCTATAGAACCAACAGTTTTGTAATAGTACCTTTTAGTTATAGATTCACTTGAATTTGCAGGTTTTCCTTAATTGAGAAGCTTTGTAGATAAAATCTAGGAACATAGTGTTGTAATTTTATCTTTTCACTCATGTTCCTTTTCTTCCCTCAATTCCAAACCATCCACGATAATTATAACAGCATTCTAGCATAGAAATTTACCTAGCTTATCGGTATAATAACTGCTGTGGAGGGGTGTCCGAGTGGTCTAAGGAGGCGGTCTTGAAAACCGCTGTTCCCTTTTGGGGACCGTGGGTTCGAATCCCACCCCCTCCGCCACTAGTGGGGTTCAACTGAGACGGTATTTAACATAGCAAAGCCCATCGGATTTAGCTCATAGCCACTAACATAGGGCTTGACCAGAACGTAATTTTTGCCAAACAATAAAGGTAGACAGGCCGCATCCTCAACCAGTAGTTGTTCAGCCTGCTGATATAACTCTAGACTCGCCTCTTTATCCAGCTCTACATTTGCCCGCTCCAGCAAAGCATCTACCTCAGGGTTACTATACTCACCGTAGTTATTCTCAGTACCACTATGAAAC
>CP070810.1:521006-528818 GCA_020343755.1 Dehalococcoidia bacterium
ACATTTTCAACAGGCAATAAATTCATATACTGAAATTGGTCTTTTGGAGGAAGCAAAGAAAATAGATGAATTCAGTAAATATTTAACGAGAAAGGAAGTAATTCAATGAAAAGAAGTGTAAAAATAGTTTAAGATAAATCAAAACCTTTATTCTTGACGGCTGGGGAAGCAAAAAGATAATAATGAAACACGGAGTTCTAGTTAAATATAAAGACCTCCTTCCAGGTACGCCCAAAACGCCCTTGTTTTCCATAGGTGAGAGAAATACCCCATTGGTCAGGTGTAATGAACTGGGCAAAGAAATTGGCTGTGGAGAGCTATATTTTAAGCTGGAGGGGTGCAACCCTACCGGGTCATTTAAAGATAGGGGTATGGTGGTGGCGGTGGCTAAGGCGTTGGAATCGGGTAGTAAAGCTATAATGTGTGCCTCAACCGGTAATACCAGTGCCTCTGCTGCTGCCTATGCTGCCTATTGTGGGCTTACTGCTATTATTATTGTGCCTAAGGGCAGGATTGCTCTAGGTAAGCTGGCTCAAGCTATTGTCTATAGGGCTAAAATAGTTACCATAGACGGGAATTTTGACCAGGCCCTCAACATAGTAAGAAGTCTAACCCAGAAGCATCCGGTCACGCTGGTAAACTCGATTAATCCTCATCGCATAGAGGGACAAAAAACGGCCGCCTTTGAGATTGTTGATGCTTTAGGCAAAGCTCCAGACTACCTTTTTATCCCGGTAGGTAACGCTGGTAATATTACCGCCTACTGGAAGGGTTTTGTGGAATATTATCAGAAGGGAAGGACAAGGAATAAGCCCAAGATGATGGGGTTTCAAGCCGAGGGTGCTGCCCCTATCGTTCGGGGTTATGCCATTAAGGAGCCACAGACTGTTGCCACAGCGATACGTATCGGCAATCCAGCTAGCTGGCAAAAGGCTGTAGCTGCTAGTGATGAGTCGGGCGGAATTATAGATATGGTTAGCGATGAAGAGATTCTAGCCGCCCAGAGCCTTATGGCAGCTAAAGGGGGTATCTTTGGCGAGCCAGCTTCAGCAGCTTCTTTAGCCGGTCTTATTAAACTTTCTCACCACGGAATGGACTTCTCACAAAAGAGCGCAGTTTGCGTGGTAACTGGCACTGGACTAAAGGATATTGATACTGCTTTGAAAAGTGCTGAGCCTTTTCTCGAGCTTCCGGCTGATTTAATAGCCGTAGAGCAGGCGTTAGGCTGGAGTTAAGACAACTTGACATAACATCTAAAACAATTCAAAGCTAGTCAGATAGGAATTGTTTCCCAAAAATTAAGTGGTATATTTCATATCTAATTAGATAGGAATTGTTTTGGAGAACAAAGGAGGGATAGAGTGATTAACGAGGCTGAAATTAGGGCAGCAGTAACCTCTATTATTAAGGCTATCGGGGAAGACCCTAAGCGGGAAGGCTTAGTAGGTACTCCTGCCCGTGTGGCTGAGATGTATACCGAGCTTTTTGCCGGACTTGATAAGAACCCCAGAGAGGAGCTGAAAGTAGGTTTTGAGGAAGGGCATCGGGAAATGGTAATTCTCAGGGATATTCCCTTCTACTCTATGTGCGAGCATCACCTTTTGCCATTTTACGGCGTAGTTCATATAGGTTATATTCCCAATGCTGAAGGACGTATTGTCGGTGCCAGCAAACTGGCTAGGGTAGTGGAAATCGTCGCTATGCGCCCCCAGCTCCAGGAGAGGATGACCACTCAGATTGCCGATACTATTGTTGACGGCATTAAGCCTGATGGAGTGGCAGTAATTGTTCAGGCTGAACACCTGTGTATGATTATGCGGGGCATCAAGAAACCGGGAAGCGCTATTGTTACCTCAGCCCTCAGGGGTACTTTCCGTGGTCGAGCAGAAACTAGGACTGAATTTTTCTCTCTGTTACAGGGTAAATAGGTTAATTCTACTCGCCCATAATCTGCAGTACCACTTGTCTTGACCGGGGTCGGTTGTCGAAATCTACCAGGACTATTTGTTGCCACGTGCCTAGAGTTAATCTTTTATCATTAACAGGAACTACTAATGAGGCACCCAGTAGTGAGGCACGGACGTGTGAGTGTCCATTACCGTCACCCCAACGACGGTCGTGGTTGTAGGGGATATTCTTAGGGACATTTCGCTGCCACATACTCTGGAAGTCAGCAAGTAAGCCAGACTCAAATTCAATAGTGGTTATCCCGGCGGTTGAGCCAGCGACAAATAAAGTAACCACTCCATTATTTATACCTGCTTCAGCAACCTCTCGTTCTACCTGAGGAGTAATATCAATAATATCGCACTCTCCTTTAGTCTGGAGACTAATCCTCTTGGTGACTACCATAATTAGTTTTACCTCCCGCTGTTAATAGTTCTAGATTTTAACCTTACCCCATTAATCCCCCTCTCCTTTAAAGGAGCGGGGGGAAGGTTTTTGGAAGAGGGGCTTCGCCCCTCTTAAACACCTGGTTAGACTTGGGCAAATTCATCCCAGAGAATATCATCTAAATTGAAGACTGGCCCGTCTTTGCATACCTGCTTCAGCCCATTTTTGGTCTTCACTGTGCACCCGTAGCACACTCCAAGCCCACAGCCCATCCTCATCTCCAAAGAAATCTGGACTGGCTTCCCTTTAAGCTGTTGCTTTTGGGCTGCCATAGTTTGATACATTGAAGCGGGTCCACAGGCGAAGATTTGGTCTGCCTGACCAACAAAATCATGTACGAAATCAGTTATCATGCCCTCCCTGCCAGCAGTCCCGTCCTCGGTAGTAATGACAAGCTCGGCTTGGGCTGGCAGGAGGTGCCTGGGGTAAAGCTGAGTAGCAGTTGATGCGCCTAACAGCAACGTTACCGAGCATCCTTGATTAATGGCTTTCTCAGCCAGAAAACATAATGGCGCAATGCCAATACCGCCAGCCAGTAATAGTAGCTTACGAGAGCCAGGTTGAACAGTGTAGCCATTGCCTAGTGGTCCAAGCAGGTCAATATTAGTACCAGCTTGGCGTTGAGCCAGCCAGTGGGTACCCTTACCGATTATGGTGAATAAAAAGGCAAGCTTATTGTTATCTAGTCGATGGATGCTCAATGGTCGGCGTAGGGGGTACTCAGCGCCTTTCCCACAGCGTACCATGGCAAATTGTCCCGGCTTAGCTTGAGAGGCTATTTGAGCCGATTCCAGCCAGATAAGGTAGACTCCGGGCACAACTTCACTATTATAAATAATGGAAGCTAAAACTTGCTCCAAGCCATCGCCCTTTCAGTCTTCTTTTGTTCGGTATGTCGGTAAGGGTTGAGCGCTGTAAATTTGACCTCCATTGACCATTGCCTCGGCGGCGACTCGAGCCGTGTCAAGTGAGGTAAAGCAAGGGATGCGCTTCTCAGCCGCCGCCCGGCGGATGTGAAAGCCATCTCTTAGCGGAATACGACCTCCAGTAATGGTATTGACCACACCATGTACTGTCCCATCGTTAATGATGTCAATAACATTGGGATGCCCCTCACTCAATTTCTTGCTTATCATTTTTACCGGCAGTCCCGCCGCCTCAATCATAGCTGCTGTGCCCTCGGTGGCATAGAGTTTATAGCCTACTGAGGAGAACCTCCTGATTATAGGTAATGCTTCAGGCTTATCCCTGTCGGCAATACTGAAAAGTATTGCCCCTTTAGGTAGTAGCATCAGTCCAGCGGCCAGAAGAGCCTTGGCTAAGGCAGCGTCAAAGGTGTAGTCAATCCCCATAACCTCTCCGGTGGACTTCATTTCAGGACCAAGGTAGGTGTCAACACCAAGTAGCTTTGACATAGAAAAAACTGGGGCTTTAATACCAATCAGCTTCTGTTGCTTCCAAAGTCCAGTGTCATAGCCTTGCTCCTTGAGGCTTTTACCGAGCATAACCTTGGTCGCCACATTTACCATTGGCACACCAGTGACCTTGGAGATAAATGGAATGGTGCGGCTAGCCCGAGGGTTAACTTCCAAGACGTAAACTGATGCCCCTTGACTGCTTGGCATAATAACAAACTGAATATTCATCAAGCCTTTAACATTAAGCCCCAACCCTATCCTGATGGCATAGTCAACAATTGTTTCTATCTCTGGCTCAGTCAGGTTTACTCCGGGGTAGACCGCCATAGAATCTCCGCTATGGACTCCTGCCCGTTCAATGTGCTCCATTATTCCAGGAATGAGCACCCGCTCCCCATCACCTATGGCATCAACCTCTACCTCTTTCCCCTGCAGATATTTATCAATAAGGACAGGGTGTTTGGTGTCCAGTTCTATAGCTAGGCCCATGTAGCGGATGAGCTCGCTGGCGTCATGGACTATTTCCATAGCTCTGCCGCCAAGGACGTAGCTAGGGCGAACCAATACCGGATAACCGATGAGCTTGGCGATATTGAGGGCTTCGTCTACAGAGGTTACCCCAGCTCCCGGGGGCTGGGGGATACCCAGTTGGTTAAGGAAGTTCTCAAACCGGCGCCTATCCTCGGCTAGGTCAATAGCCTCAGCACTGGAGCCGAGGAGAGGCATTCCACTACGGGATAGTGGCTCAGCCAGGTTTATGGCGGTTTGACCACCAAATTGAACTATAGATGGTGAGGGGATATTATCCCAGGATTCAGCTCCCTGGCTTTCATTTTCTAGAATATCACGCAGGCTTTCCTCATCCAGGGCTTCGAAGTAAAGGCGGTTGCTAGTGTCAAAATCGGTGGATACCGTTTCTGGATTGGAGTTGACCATGATGCTCTTGAAGCCAGATTCCTGCAATGCCCAGGCTGAGTGAACGCTACAGTAGTCAAATTCAATGCCCTGTCCAATGCGGATGGGTCCACTGCCGATGACAACTGCTTTGTTTCCTGGCATAGGCTCAGCCTCATTCTCCTCCTCGTAGGTACTGTAGAAGTAGGGGGTAGCGGCATCAAACTCGGCGGCACAGGTATCTACCATCTTGTAAACCGGTCGGATGTTCCAACGATGGCGCAGCCCTCTTACCTGCTCGGGGAGTCTATCAGCTAAAGTCCCAATCTGCTCGTCGGAGAAGCCAATTCGCTTTGCCTGCCGCAGAAGTTCTGGTGTTAGCGGCTGAGATAGGAGTTGTTTTTCCATACCTACAATGTTCTGAAGCTTAGTTAAAAACCACAGGTCAATCTTAGTCCGCTCGGTTAGCTGTTCAGCAGTTATCCCTCTTCTTAGGGCAGCCATTATCGCCCATAGTCTCAGGTCGTTGGGATGCAAAGGATAGGAGTTTATGTCTTCCCCCATCTCCCACTGTCGGTCTTCCCACAGTAACGACCGGTTGCCAAACTCAAGAGAGCGTATCGCCTTTTGCAAAGCTGCCTCAAAGCACCTGTCAATAGCCATTACCTCGCCGGTGGCTTTCATCTGGGTGCTGATGACACGGTCGCCCGAGGCAAACTTGTCAAACGGCCAGCGAGGAATCTTGACTACCAGATAATCCAATGCTGGCTCAAATGAAGCCATCGTCTTTCTGGTTACCGCATTTGGGATTTCATCCAGCCTTTTGCCAACAGCTATTTTGGCTGCCACCCGGGCGATAGGATAGCCGGTAGCTTTACTGGCTAGGGCTGAGCTGCGGCTGACACGAGGGTTGACCTCAATTACATAGTAGTCATTGCTATTAGGGTCGAGGGCAAACTGTATGTTACAGCCACCTTCAACTCCCAAGGCTCGGATAATCTTGAGACTGGCAGTCCGTAGCATCTGGTGCTCATCATTGGTCATGGTCTGGCTGGGAGCGACAACAATGCTGTCGCCGGTATGCACCCCCATAGGGTCGATGTTCTCCATATTACAGACGGTGATGCAGTTATCAGCCCCGTCGCGCATAACCTCGTACTCAATCTCCTTCCAGCCGACCACTGATTGCTCTACTAGCACCTGGTGAATAGGGCTGGTAGCCAGCCCCAAGATTGCCGCTTTATCGAGCTCTTCCCAGGTAGTAGCAAAGCCCCCACCTGTCCCCCCCAAAGTATAGGCCGGACGGATTACCACTGGCAGACCTATCTTTTTGGCTACCTCTCTGGCTTGTTCTAGGGTATTGACGGTAGCACTCTCTGGCACTGGCTCCCCAATCTTGATTAGCATCTGCTTGAATAGCTCTCGGTCTTCGGCATTCCGTATCGTTTGGATAGGAGTCCCCAGAGACCTTACATTGTATTTATCCAGGATGCCGGCATCGGCTAAATCTACAGCCAGGTTAAGTCCGGTCTGACCGCCAAGGGTAGGCAGCAGGCCATTGGGACGTTCCCGCTCAATAATACGTCCCACCATGTCCACGGTCAGCGGCTCAATATAGATGATATCGGCGATGCCCTCATCGGTCATAATAGTCGCCGGGTTGGAGTTGACCAGGACTGAAATGACCCCCTCCTCCCTCATCGCCTTGCACGCCTGAGTGCCAGCGTAGTCAAACTCCGCCGCCTGCCCGATAACAATCGGCCCTGACCCAATAATTAAAACTTTAGACGGTTTAGACATTTACTCCTTTTTTTAATTCTTTCCCCCTCACCATCTCTAGAAATTCCTTGAAGAGGTAGGTGCTGTCCCATGGGCCGGGGGAAGCTTCGGAGTGGTACTGGATGCAGAAGACGGGTAGTTCCTTATGGCGCAAGCCTTCCACCGTGCCATCGTTAACGTTTATATAGGTGACCTCCAGCCCGTCTTTGAGGCTGTCGGGGTCTACGGCGTAGCCATGGTTTTGAGCGGTGATGTAAACCCTGTCGGTGGCAAGGTCTCGGACAGGGTGGTTGCCACCACGGTGCCCGAACTTCATCTTGAAGGTCTTGGCACCAAAGCCTCGGGCAATTAGCTGATTGCCAAGGCAGATACCCATCATCGGTTTTTGACCAACAAGTCTTTTAACTGTATCTACAATGTAGTCCAGTAGTTCCGGGTTACCCGGACCCGGGGAGAGGATAATGCCATCAGGTTCTAATCTTAGGATTTCCTCGGCGGGCATGGTGGCGGGGACAGCCGTCACCTGACACCCCATACCTCTCATGGTGCGCAGGATAGAATATTTTAAGCCGCAGTCAAGGACAATTACTTTACATAAAGTTTGTGGGGCTTCTTCAATTGATTCTGGCTCCCACTGGTAGGGGACATCAGTGGTAACCTGCTTAACAAAATCAACTGTCCCATAATCTGGCAGCTTTTTTAGTCGCTTCAGAGCCTGTTGTGGAGCATCGCTGGTGATAATACCCATCATTACTCCTGATGAGCGCAGCCGGCGGGTAATAGCCCGGGTATCCACGCCGCAAATCCCGGGTATGCCATACTCCTTTAGAAATTGGTCCAGGGTGCTGGTGCTGAGATAGTGATTGGGCTCAAGGCACTCCTCCCTGACCACAAAGCCCCTTACCTGGATTTTGTTAGATTCAAAGTCCTGCTTATTTATCCCGTAGTTGCCGATAAGAGGGTAGGTGGGGACTACAATCTGTCCAGCATAGGAGGGGTCGGTCAGTATCTCCTGATAGCCCATCATGCTGGTGTTAAATACCACTTCTCCATAGGCACCAGCCTCAGCACCAAAGGAGAAGCCTTGGTAAACTGAGCCATCCTCTAAGACTAACATCGCCTTTTTGGTCATTAACTCTCCTTTAATACTTTCTTCTTTACCTCAAGCTTAACAGCGTCGTCCTTATAGACCAGCTTTCCCTGGGCTATAGTTGCCATGGCCTTACCTTTAATCCTATAGCCAGCCCAAGGGGTATTCTTGCCTTTAGAGGCAAAAGCCTTGGTATCAACTATCCACTCCATATCAGGGTCAAAGATAGTAACATCG
>CP070810.1:528918-532496 GCA_020343755.1 Dehalococcoidia bacterium
GCAGAGAGAAATCATCAAAAAAGGTTAGCTGAAAAACTGGTGGTAGACCTAAGCAATATCGTCGCTTGAATAATAGAAGAATTTAGCGAGCTCTAATTGTATTACATGTATTCTGCCTTCATCCCACAAAATGTGCATTCACCTTCATGACAGGTTCTAGCTGAACATCCAACATTAAGCCATAATGTTTAGTTTAAGGAAGTAATACCTAGGTACTTGGTTGAGGACTTTTATGTAGAAGATGAAAACGGTAAAACCAAAAGCGAAGAGGACATAGTCCAGAAGCTACACTTGCCAATAGATGTAGTACGAAGTCGCATCATGTGTGCTTTGAACTACATTTCAAGATACGACAGAAGAAAAAGCAATCTATACTATGGACGGCAAGCCATATGCTCAAGCAGCATGTCCATCCAAAGATAGTGAGTGAGCGCCTGGGTCACAGTAGCATCGGTATCACTCTGGATACTTACTCGCTGTTATGCCCGGACTCCAAGAAGCGGCGGCACTTCGGTTCGAGGAAAGTCTGCAACAGGCATCAGAGCTGTCAGCCAGTGAAATGTTAGCAAATGGTTAGCAATTTTATCACGCTGCGGTTGACATGCTGGCATTTTCGTGAGTAAATTACATATGTGCGCCTATAGCTCAGCGGATAGAGCATCGGTCTTCGGAACCGAGGGTCGTGGGTTCGAATCCCTCTAGGCGCGTATTTAACTCTCGCTGTCTTGCCAACATGAACAACTTATTCTTTCTGTTGCACTGAAAGCGTCCTAAGTCGGTTGACTGCCGCCCCCAACTCCAGTGCCCTGAATGTGGCGTAATCCCCCACCGGTCTCGGGCTGAGTATATCTAACCCACTTTGTTTCACGTTCTCTAGCACCGCATCAACTATCTGCCTTAAGGCTCCTATACCATCCATGTACTTTGTTGCGTAATATATGGCATCACCTATAGCCCTGGTCTGGCTGGCATCACTTAATTGTTCTACAGCTCCAAGGTCAATGGTGTGAGTGCCGAAGACGATATAATGTAGTCCCTTGGGGGAAATCTTAACCTCCCTCTTCCCTCGGCTGGGGTCGAAGCTATGGGCGAGAGGTATACGTTCAGTAATAGTCCCGAAGTGTTCTCCACCCTCCAGCTTTCGCTCAGCCCGGAACTTCTCAGCAATAGTACGTGACTGCTCGGTGAGGTCATAAGGTTTGTATTCAATCATACAGATCACGTGCTCAGCGACGTCAAAGTAATCCCCTGAGCCCCCCATCACCAGAATTGTCGAAACCCCTAGGTCCTCGTATAGCTGACGGACTTTGTCTATGAATGGTGTAATAGGTTCCTTATCCTTGGAGACTAATTTCTGCATCCGGTGATCCCTTATCATGAAGTTGGTGGCTGAGGTATCCTCATCTATAAGTAGCACTTGGGCACCTAATTCTAGGCTTTCTATAATGTTGGTTGCCTGAGAGGTGCTGCCGCTGGCATCCTCGGTAGAAAATGCCCTAGTGTCCTGCCCAAAAGGCAGGTTGGTGATGAAGGGCGAGATGTCCACCTTCTCTATACGCCGGCCATCCTCAGCCCTTATCTTGACAGTGTTTGGGTTGGCAACTACCGATTCCCTGCCATCACCAGGTATGTGGTTATAAATGCCGAGCTCCAAGGCTCGGAGTAGCGTGGACTTACCGTGATACCCACCGCCAACGACTAGGTTAACGCCTTTGGGTATTCCCATCCCGGTAATGACACCCCGATTGGGCAATTCTGTATGCACTCTGAGGGATTCAGGAGACTCAAAAGGTATGACCCGGCCCTTGGTAAGTGGGCGGGGGTCTATTCCACTAGCCCGCGGTAGGATAGCTCCATCAGCCACAAAGGCTACCAATCCCATGTTATCCAATCCCTGCCTCAAGAAGTCGGCATCCTCAGCTGTCTCTATATGTTTATATAAAGCATTTCTATTGAGATTTTTAAACAAGAGAGACTGTCTAACGATTTGCGGCAGCTCTTCAAAGAACATGGCAAGAGCATGTTTTGCCGCGATACTTCTGCCAAAGGCTGGCAGTCCCATTTGAAACCTGGCTTCTACATAATCATTGGTGACTAATGCTGAAGTACGCTCAATAACTTCTTGCCCGGGACGGTCTATTGCTATGACCCCGCTATTCCCAGTCCCACGGCTACCTTTGCCAAACCTTTTTGTTGCTTGGAAGAATCGCCGAGTGGTGAAGTCGCGCAAGGCAATTTGCCGACTTTTGCTTTGATAGGTATCTTTTGGAAACTCGGCTACCTCTTGCCTAACATGCACCCGCATTCGACTCGGTGAAGCAAAGGGGTCCCCTTGCACGTGGTCGATAAACAAGGTGTACTCCTTGAAATCATATATACCTTGGATATTTTTGTACGCCTTGTATCCCCTCCCGTCTATTCTGCCCAGCGCTTTCCTCAAATCCTCTTCAGTTTGCATACCACCTTCCTATCTTGCATCAGACCTTTATTATCTCAGCCCTTACCTCATCATCTATAGTTAATAGCCCGAAGGAGTCGCTGGCTCGGCCTGGATTGAATAGAAGGCTTCCGCCTATGTATTGATTACAAGGTTGGTGCGAATGACCAAAGATGATGATATCTAGGTCACTAAACGTTTCTCTTACTCGGCTAGCTATTCCCCAGGGCCCTCCCCAACCGTGTATCAGCCCGATCTTCTTTCCGTTAACAACAAACAGCTCTTTCTGGGGTAGGGTTCTCTTAAGTTCGGCTGAATCCATGTTGCCACAGACAGCTTTCACTGCTCCTAATCCTTTGAGCCCCTCGAGAACTGGCCGCTCGGTGAAATCCCCGGCATGGACAATGAGGTCTACCCCGACTAGAGCTGTGATAATTGGGGTGGGGATCTCGTCAAGTGTTTTCACATGGGTATCAGAGATTATGCCTATTCTCATGGCTTGGGCTAGCTTTATATCTATTACTCTGGACTACACTATGCTAGCATGTTGGGGCGAGTAGTTAAAGTGTGCCTGAGAGTAGATAACGCTGGACTACTTTTAGTTAGTGGCTAAGACCCTCGGGCTTAGTACTCTAGAGGCTTCAGGGTTAGGAGCTTCTTGGCGATTTCTGGGTATCTGGCGATAAAGATTAGTTCATCCTCGACAAGCGGCTTCTGAGCTTCTACATTGGCATATCTCACCAGTTCCAAAATCTCTCGGGCTTCTTTATCATTATGGAACAGTACTGCCATTTCGCCCTCTGTCTCACCCATTATGCTACTCATTACATGTCTAAAACCGGATATACCACTGTATTGCCCAGTAATAATTTCTCTACCGGTTTCAACTTTTACTGGTTCGCCTCGACCCAATTCTTGATAGCCATATAGCTCATAGGTCTCTGGATCCTTTATTACTCCATCAGCGTGGATACCGGAAGAGTGGGCAAAAGCATTAGCCCCAACGCCTGGCTGATTTACGGGAATGGGGACTCCAAATGCGTAACTGGCGAACTTGGCTGTTTTCCACGATTTTGATAAATCAATCTTATTCCCAAGTTGATATTGTTCGGCGAAACCTTTTGACTTGGTGGCCGCCAAA
>CP070810.1:532596-537913 GCA_020343755.1 Dehalococcoidia bacterium
TAGATAAGGACACCATAATTCTAGACAAAGACGGGGAGCCTATCCAAGCTATTGAAGTAACTATTGACTCCAACCCACCACCTCCGCCAGAAGATGCCAACAAAGTTGGACCAGTCTACGATTTGGCGCCCCAAGGAGCCACTTTTAATCCGCCAATCAAGCTCACTCTCACTTATGACCCCGATGAGCTGCCGGAAGGATTGACGGAGGAAGACGTTTATATCGCCTGTTATGAAGCTGGCAACTGGGAAATGTTACGCTATAAACAAGTAGATACTGAGAACCATAGAATAGCCACTCAGATCGATCACTTCGCCAGATATGCCGTTTTAATACCGAGCAAAGAAAGCACCCAAATACCCGCACCTGAACCAGGAACGACCTCAGGGGTGGACCGGGTGGACGTGGTCTATTTTCACCGGACTAACCGCTGTCGTTCTTGTATCTATGCTGAGACAGGAATACTCTATACTCTGGAAACTTATTTCGAGAAGGAAATGAGTAGCGGCAAGCTTACTTTCAAGTCGGTCGATGTGCAGGACGCTAGCAACGCTGCTATCATTAAGAAGTATGACGCTTACACTTCTCAGCTTTTCATCAAAGCGGTGACAGGTGACACTGAGCACATTGAGCACGTGACTGAGATTTGGCAATTCATCGGAAACGACGAGGCCTTTTGCCAGGTAGTTAGAACTAAGATAGAGAAAGCGCTTGAAGGTGCTGGGTGATGGATTTTGGCAGTCTTATTAGCGAATCTTCCAGTATCTTCAGCATCCCAGTATTTTCGGCGTTGGTTCTAGGGCTGCTCACCGCCATCAGTCCCTGCCCCTTAGCCACCAACATTGCAGCAATAGCTTATATTAGCCAGAGAGTTACTGACCGCAGGTATGCAGTTACCACCAGTGTACTTTACACCTTAGGGCGGATGGTAGCCTACTCTGTACTCGGTGTCTTAATTATTAAAGCTGGGCTTGAAGTTCCGGGGGTAGCCTCACTGCTCCAAAGCACTGGCGAGAGAGTCTTGGGACCTATCTTAATTACAGTCGGTGCTATCCTATTGAACGTACATAGGCTTCGCTTTGGTACCGGCAGTGCCAAGTTATCCACCTTGGGTGAAAAGGTAAGTCACTGGGGAATGGTGGGGGGGTTCTTAATGGGAATTCTCTTCGCCTTAGCCTTTTGTCCCTACAGTGCTATCTTATACTTCGGAGTCTTAATCCCGATAGCCTTTAAAGCTACTGGAGGGATAGCATTACCCGCAGTGTTTGCCATTGGCACCGGGCTTCCAGTATTGATATTCGGTACTGCGTTATCTTTTGGTGTGAGCCGAGTTTCTGGTTGGTTTAACGCACTAACCAGAGCCCAGAAGACCATTCGCATTGTCACCTCGCTGATATTGATTGGAATAGGAATTTACTACGTGGTGCTGTGGATACAGGCTTGAATCAGCCCCTGGGTAATAAGGAAGTGGATTAAGGAGAAAAAAATAAGCTGGAAAGGTGTAAGCTAAAGCAACTACAAAGTTAGAGGAGGCCTAAAATTGAATAGTAACCTCAATCAGACTGTAGAAAAGGAAAGGAGACTGGGGGTCTGGGAGAAGTACCTTACCCTGTGGGTAGTGTTGTGCATCGCTGCCGGAATAGGGCTGGGAAGGGCTTTCCCACAGTTCTCCACGGCACTGGGCGAATTCACCTTCGCTGGCATCTCCATCCCGGTGGCAATCTGTCTATTCTTCATGATCTACCCCATAATGGTGCAAATACCCTTCGGCGAGGTGATAAGGGCAGGCAAAACCCCAAAGCCAATCGCCACCACCCTTATCGCCAACTGGGCAATTAAACCCTTCACCATGGCCCTCCTCGGCATGGTGTTTCTGAACGTGGTCTTCAGAGGCTTTCTACCCCCCGACATGGCCCAATCATACCAGGCAGGACTAATTCTCCTTGGCGTCGCCCCTTGCACTGCCATGGTCCTTATGTGGAGTTACCTAGCAAGGGGAAACATGGGGCATACACTGGTGATGACTGCCATAAATTCGCTCACCATGGTAGCTCTCTACGCCCCCCTGGCTCGGCTACTTCTCGGTATTTCAGGAATTGTAATACCCTGGGAAACTATAGCCTTTACTGTAGGAATCTACATCGGCACCCCCCTTCTTCTCGGCTACCTCACCCGACGCTGGGCACTTGCCCACAGAGGCACTGAGTGGTTTGAATCCAGATTAGTGCCTAAACTTCGCCTAGTATCAATCGTTGCCCTCCTCTGCACTCTGGTGATACTGTTCAGTCTACAAGGTAGTGTAATTGTGGAGATGCCAGCAGTAGTTGGCATGATTGCCATCCCCATATTCTGTAATATCATCCTCGTTTTTGGTATCGCCTACGCCATGTCAAAACGCATGCGCCTGGGTTATGAGGATGCAGCGCCGACAGCTATCATTGCCGGTAGTAATCACTTTGAGGTAGCTGTGGCAGTAGCCACTACTGTTTTTGGTCTAACCTCTGGAGCCGCCCTTGCCACAGTGGTTGGCGTGCTAACAGAAGTTCCATTCATGCTGTTTCTTGTATGGCTCTGCCGTAAGACAAGAGGCTTCTTCGTCTATAAGTCATAGCCTGAGGAGCACAAAGGTTTTCCCCTTCCCCCACGAAGAAACGGGATAAGGTTCATAAACAATCTTAGATATAAAATGTTGCAATAATTTAACTTAGTGTGGTATAATATTTAATTAAGCTAAGAACCTTTAAGCTGGTCCAGAGAGGCTGGCAAGGGAAACGAGATAAAGTAGGTGCGAGACCTCTTGTCAGCAATGGCAGGAGGTTATTTTTATGTCCAAAAAAATCATAATGACCCCAGAGGATATAAGAAGGACTCTGGCGCGCATTGCTCATGAAATCATAGAACAAAATAAGGCTATTGAACACCTTATCTTGGTTGGCATGCACACCCGCGGTGTGCCATTGGCTAGACGACTAGCTGGCTTCATAGAAGGCTTTGCCGGACTGAAGATACCTGTTGGCGCTTTGGATCCCAGCCCGTATCGAGATGACCTCTCCTCATTAAATCCGCAACCTATTGCCCCACGCACCAATATTCCAGTCAGTATTGAGGGCAAGTCCATAGTCTTAGTCGATGATGTTCTATATACCGGGCGCAGTATCCGTGCTGCTATGGATGCCCTCATTGACCTAGGTCGGCCAAAATTAATCCAACTAGCTGTCCTTGTTGACCGTGGGCATCGTGAGATGCCGATACGGGCTAACTATATAGGTAAGAATGTGCCAAGCTCAAGACGTGAGGGAATAGAGGTTCGACTGGTAGAGACTGACGGTATAGATGAAGTCGCCATCACCAGCGTACCTAACCACCATCCCAAAGATGAATTAAAGAAAGTAGGCTACTTGAAAAGGAGTTACCATGGCTCTGGCAAATAGAAGTCTAGTGACCATAGACGATTTATCCAATGGGGAAATAGAGGCGCTATTTTCCTTAGCTGACGAGATGTCAGATTCCATGAATGAGCAGTTTGGGGTCTGTCACGGCAAGGTTATGGCCAGTCTATTTTTCGAGCCTAGCACCAGAACGCGTCTGTCATTTGAGACAGCGATGAACCGACTTGGGGGCAGGGTCATAAGTGCGGTTGATGTAAAGGCAACCTCGCTGGCTAAAGGTGAAAGCATTGCTGATATGGCGAGAGTGGTTGGAAGTTACGCCGATATAATTGTCATCCGACACCCCTGGGAGGGGGCAGCCAAGGTAGTTGCCGACTACGCTGGCGTTCCGGTAATAAACGCCGGTGACGGAGGTCATGAACATCCAACCCAGACTTTGTGCGACCTCTACACTATCAAGAAGGAAAGGCAAACCATTAAGGGGCTAAAGATTGCCCTCTGGGGAGACCTAAAGTATGGGCGAGCAACCCATTCACTAACCTACGCCCTGGCTAGGTTCGGGGCTACTATTCTCCTCCGCCCCGGACCACGTCTTGAGCTACCTGCGCATGTTATAAGGAAGCTAACCACAGAATATGGCGGTGAGCTAATAAGGTCTGAGGCCCTAGACCAAGCAGTTAAAGGAGGGCTTTTCCCCTTAGATGCTATATACATAACACCAAGCAGCCCGCATCAACTGGCAATGATGCCTGACGTAAGTATTCAGGTCGAGCTAAAGACTGGCGTTGACGCCCTTTATGTTACCAGGCTTCAGACAGAAAGAATTTCGGCTAAGGCTAAAAGGCAAGGGTTAAAAGAGCACTACCCAGTGGTAGATAAAAAACTCCTCAAGGGGAAGGAGTTTAAGCGAACGCTGGTTATGCACCCCCTACCCCGCATTGATGAATTAGCCTACGAAGTAGATGCCGACCCGAGGAGTATGTACTTTAAACAGGCTGAGCGTGGGGTACCAATTAGGATGGCACTTATAGCCTTCTTGCTAGGAGCCAAGGAAATTTCGGTTCCAAAAGAAGGGGATTATTTCATCCTCAAAATAGACTACCCGGTGTATAGGCGAGAGTTTGGCGTCAGGTGTTCTAATCCAAAATGCGTGACAACCCAGAAAGGTGAAATAAAGTATATTAAGCCCGAATTTAAAATAGTAAATACCAAGCCGTTAACTTTAAGGTGCGCCTATTGCGAACACGAAATTCACCCCCAGTATATTGCCAGTTCAGAGTGGCATGATGGGACACTGGATAACAAAAAATACCACAGTGCTGACAGCCACTGGACTAGAAAGATTAAACCAGAGAATTTGATTATTTTCGACTCACAAACTGAAGCCGAGGCTCATGGCTTCAAGCCTAGCCATTACGCCAGAGTAGGTCATTAGACAAATAACGAAGGGAAGAAGCAGAAACAATGAAACCCTTACTTATTCGAGGTGGTCGTATGATTGACCCCAGCCGGGGGATAGATGAAATTGGCAGTTTGCTTATTGCCGAGGGCAAAATCTCTTGGTTAGGCAAGGGAGAAGTAGCCTTGCCTCAGCCAGATTGTGATATTCTTGACGCCCAAGGGCTAATAGTCTGCCCCGGATTCATTGACCTCCACTGCCATCTGAGACAGCCCGGTTTTGAGGAGAAGGAAACCATCGCTACCGGAAGCCAGGCTGCTGCCAGAGGTGGCTTTACCACTATCTGTTGCATGCCTAATACCAACCCACCCTTGGATAATTGGGCTACTATAGATTATGTAATATCCACGGCGGCATCAGAAGGCATGGTTAGCATCCTGCCTATCGGCTGTATCTCCAAGAGCAGATAGGGAGAGGAGCTAGTCCCAATGGCTGAGTTGGATTCGGCCGGGGTTATTGCTTTCAGTGA
>CP070810.1:538013-543000 GCA_020343755.1 Dehalococcoidia bacterium
CCACCACCGAGGGTACTCTGAGTTCCTTCTGCCTCAGGCTGAACCTCAAAAACTGTCCTGGTATAGTAGTCCAGACCCCGAACCAGGCGATGGTTCACTTCAAAGGGAATTTCAAGTAGCCCCAGGTACCTCTTTAGCCGGTTGAAGTGCTCATCACATTGGGGGCAGAGGTAGTCGGTGCTTTTGGGGGCAGAGTTGGCTATTTGCTGGCATACCGGTTTTTTACAATCAAGCAGGCGAAGAGGGTTCCTCTTTAGTCTAGTTTTGCAGTCTGAACATAGGTCGTGAACATAGCCAGCATAGTAGCTCTTCAAGGCAGTCAGATATTCGGGTCGGCACTTTTTACAGCCGATACTGTTTAGGATTAGTGATAGGTGGCGGAGGTTTAGAGAGGAAAAGAATTGCCATGCCATATCAATGACTTCGGCATCAAGGGCAGGGTCGTCATCCCCGATAGCCTCGTAGCCAAATTGATAGTGTTGCCGATATCTTCCTGCCTGGGGTCTTTCATATCTAAAAATGGAGCCAATATAATAAAGCTTTACCGGCTGGGGCAAATTATGCATCCCATGTTCCAGATAGGCTCGACATACTGGCGCCGTGCCCTCTGGTCTTAGGGTTATTTTATTCCCCCCTCTATCTTCAAAGGTGTACATTTCCTTTTGTACAATATCGGTTTCTTCGCCGATACTGCGGGAGAAAAGCCCGGTGTCCTCAAAGGCAGGGACATCAATGCGCTCATAGCCATAGAGCTGACAGATATTAACCACTTTTTGCTCTATATAGCGCCAGTATGGTTGTTCCTTAGGTAGAATATCTGAAGTTCCGCGTGGTGCCCGATACAACCCTTCCTCCTCTTTTTAAGCTAGAATACAGTATTGGCCATTGATTTGTAAAGACGAAGCTTAATTTTGCACAAATTTAGCTTACTGCGTTATACTTAAAATATAATATCAGCTATTGGTGAGGCAGGTGAAGAGTTATAGTCGACTTATAGATAAGGCGCAGGGATACCTTCAGCCGGAGAAGCTAGCTTTGGTTGAAGACGCCTATAATTTTGCTTCCCAGGCACATCAGGGGCAGGTGCGTAAATCAGGCAAGCCCTATTTGGAGCACCCGTTACAGGTGGCTTTGACCCTGGCTGAACTTCAGCTTGATGCCAGCGCTCTAGCCGCTGCCTTGCTGCACGACGTTCCCGAGAATTGTGGAATAGCTATTTCGGAAATTGAGGCCAAGTTTGGTTCGGAGGTAGCCAAGCTAGTTGATGGCACTACTAAACTGGGCAAGCTTGCCTTGTCAGGAGAGGGTGTGGTAACAGGTGAACTCCAGGTGGAGAACCTGAGAAAGATGCTGGTGGCTATGGCTGAGGACCTGCGTGTAGTGTTTATCAAGCTAGCCGACAGGCTGCACAACATGCACACCCTGAATGCTTTGCCACCAGAAAAACGGTACAGCATTGCCCAGGAGACTTTAGAGATATATGCTCCCTTGGCTCATCGTTTGGGGATATGGGAACTGAAGTGGCAATTAGAGGACTTATCCTTCCGCTATCTGGAGCCAAGGAAATATCGTCAGATAGCCAAACTGATTGCTGCCCGGCGCACCCAGCGTGAAGAGCTCGTTGCCCGGATAATTCAGGTTTTGGGCAGCGAGTTTGATAGGGTAGGTCTAAAAGCTGAAGTCTCGGGCAGGCCAAAGCATCTTTACAGCATATACCAGAAAATGGAGAAATATTCTGCCTTGGGCAGGGACTTTGATGATATCCACGACCTTCTTGCCCTTCGGGTGTTAGTTAGTACCGTGCCTGATTGTTATGCGG
Source organism: Dehalococcoidia bacterium (assembly GCA_020343755.1). Taxonomy (GTDB): domain Bacteria; phylum Chloroflexota; class Dehalococcoidia; order Dehalococcoidales; family E44-bin46; genus E44-bin46. The sequence goes on from CP070810.1 coordinate 539,833, forward strand.
CAGTAGGGGTTATCCATAGTTTGTGGCGTCCTTTGCCCGAGGAGTTTGACGACTTTATTGCCAACCCTAGGCCAAATGGGTATCAGGCTTTACATACTGCCGTAATGTATGGCGCCACCCCTCTGGAGATACAGATTCGCACTCACGAGATGCATCATATTGCTGAATATGGAGTAGCTGCTCACTGGCGTTATAAAGAGGGCGAAAAGAAGGATATACACTTTGAGCAAAGGATAGGTTGGCTACGCCAGTTAATTGAATGGCACCGGGAGCTAAGCGGGGCTGAGTTCTTAGAATCGATTAAAACCGATATATTCATTGACCAGGTTTTTGTTTTCACCCCTAAGGGGGAGATAAAGGATTTGCCCAAGGGTTCTACCCCCCTTGATTTTGCCTATCGGGTTCATAGTGAGCTGGGGCACCGGTGTATAGGGGCTAAGGTGAACGGTCGGCTGGTGCCGCTGAATTATCAGCTGAAAAATGGTGATGTGGTTGAAATCATGTCGGCTAAAGGGGACAAAGGACCAAGCCGAGATTGGCTGAGTTCTCAGTTGGGCTATATTAAAACCTCTCACGCCAGAGAAAAGATACGGCAGTGGTTTAAGAAGCGGGAACGGGAGGAGAATATTGAGCGCGGTCGTGAGCTTTTGGATAAGGAGATGCGGCGGCTGGGCATAAAACTCAGTGAGCGAGAGGAGTTGACCAAGCTATTCAAGTATGATAGTCTGGATGATTTTCTAGCAGCTATTGGTTATGGTGGTATCACTACCCATCAGGTTGCCTTGAAGCTAGCTGCCCAGCAGGAGCGACCTAGGGAAATGGCCGGGGTTACACAACCCAAGCCACCGGTATCAGCCGTCAGGGTGCTGGGTGCCGGGGATATGGTTACCCGATTAGCCGAGTGTTGTCATCCTGTACCTGGCGATAAGATCGTTGGCTATATTACTCGCAACCGGGGTGTGGCCGTCCATCGTCAGGATTGTCACAATATAATTCATGAGGATGAGAAGGAGAGGTTGATTCCGGTAGATTGGGGGCGGACTGATGCGCTGTATCCGGTTAGTATTCAGGTTGAAGCCTGGGACAGGGTAGGGCTGATTCGTGATATCACTACCATCGTGGCTGAGGAGAAGGTTAATATAGCGGCAATGAGCTTTATTCAGCATGATGACCATACTGTTACCGAACACCTCACTTTAGAGACCAAGGGCTTGGCCCAGTTAAGTCGGCTCTTAGCCAGAATTGAGGGGGTGCGAGGGGTGATAAGTGTGGCCAGGGTAGGGGATGAAGCAACTATAAAAAATAGCCCCTCAACCCGAGGGAAGGAGGAAGATATTGCCAGCGACTAAATCAGCTCAAAAACAGGTGCGTGTATCTGAAAGGAGGCGACTGAGAAATAAGTCTATACGTAGTCAGTGTAAAACTGATATAACCAAAGCAGAGAGGCTTATCTTCTCAGGTGAGCTTGAGTTGGCTCAGAAGGCGGTAATAGATGCCGTCACTTCTCTAGATAAAGCGGCTGAGAAGGGGGTTATCCATCCCAATAACGCTGCCCGACGCAAATCACGATTAATGAAGAAGCTAAATGAGGCCAAGGCTTTAGCTTCGGCCTAAATAATTGGATTTGGGTGTTGACAAAGGGCTTATGGTTGGTATAACATTTTATAGAACAGATGTTCGCCAACTTGAATTAGTTTTTAGTGGGGTAAACTGTGGAGGCACTGTCACCCAGGCAGCAACAAATAACTAATTTTATTTACCGTTTTTGGGAGGATAAGGGTTATCCGCCTACCATCAGGGATATTGTAGCCGGGTGTGGGATTAGCTCGACATCGGTAGTGGATTATAACCTGAATATATTGGAGAAGAAGGGATATATCCGCCGCCATCGTGAGGTGTCGCGGGGAATTGAGTTAGTTAGCCGGTCGCCTGCTCCCGGGACTCGGCTTCAAGTACCTATTATTGGTCAAATAGCGGCTGGTGAGCCGATACCGGTGCCCACTGATGATACTTGGGATGTTACTGCCACTTCAGAGGCTCTGGAGGTGACTAAAGATTTGACGCGGGGGAGGGAGGGGGTTTATGCTCTGAAGGTGAAGGGCTCATCAATGGTTGATGCCCTGGTTAACGATGGTGATTTTGTATTGATGGAGTACGTAAATTCAGTGGAGAATGGGGAAATGGCAGCCATATGGCTTAAGGCTGAAAAAGAGGCTACGCTGAAGAAATTCTATGCCGAGCCAGGTCAGGTTCGCCTTCAGCCAGCAAATAGCCAGATGGAGCCGATGTACGTTGACCCTGATAATGTTGAGATTCAAGGCAGGGTAATTGCTGTTATCAGGCAGTTGGTGTAGTTGTCCTCTCGGGGGATAAATCGGTCTCAAGAAAGAGAGGATTATGCTCTTATCTCAGTTTCAGACTGTAGGTCACGACCTTTTCACTCGGGGGCTTGTCTCTTCCCATAGTGGAAATCTGAGCATTAGACTGAGAGACCATTTAATTATTACCCGCCGCAGCTGTAGCCTCAGTTGTTTGCAGGAGCCTGATTTGATAGAGACCGGGATATGCAAAAATGACCGGTGTACACCACTGGCTTCAATCGAATTAGCTGTCCATCGGGCTATTTATCAGGAGACCCCGGCATTAGCCATTGTTCACGCTCACCCACCTCATGCTGTTGCCCTGTCGTTAGTTGAAACTGAGATTGTGCCCAATGATGCCGAGGGTCTGGCGATGATAGGTCGAGTCCCGATCCTTGGTTGGCATATGGAAGTAAGACTAGGGGGTCTGGCTGACATAATTGCCCAGGCATTAAAGCAACACCGGATTGTTATGGTTCATGGTCATGGTAGCTTCGCCATTGGGCAACTGCTCGAGGAAGCCTATAGCTGCACTACTATGCTAGAGGAAAGCTGCCGGGTCATTTGCCTGTTGAAGTCGTTACAGGTAGGTCCAGATAAAGAATAATCTATTTGTTATAGACTGGAGTGCACCACTCAAGGTATTTCGGGTTGTTACCTTGTATTACCTCAGAGTAGATTTGCTGTAACCTCTGGGTTATTTCACTAGTTTCACCGCTACCTATCTTACGACGATCTATTTCAGCTACTGGCGTTACATTGGCCGCTGTGCCAGTTAAAAAGCATTCTTCAGCAGCATAAAGCTCAC
>CP070810.1:543100-549748 GCA_020343755.1 Dehalococcoidia bacterium
AACAGTAAGTCTGCGGCTTCATTGATTAGCTCTGGGGCACCGGCTATACGAATTCTTTTTGCGGTTACATATTTGGGTCGTCCTACCTCCACCGGTTCATGGTGAAAAGTTCCACCAACATCATAGGGTATCTCAAGGTAAACAGGTCCTGGTTGTCCGTTTATGGCTACTGAAAATGCCCGGTTTATGAACCACGGAATCCTTTCGGTATGAGGAACTCGAGCGCTCCATTTGGTTATTGGTGTCATCATGCCCAACTGGTCGCACTCCTGGAATTCGCCCATTCCGGCCGTTTTTTGAGATGCCGCTGGACATACCACTACCAGTGGTACACAACCAGAATGTGCCTCCAATACCCCGGGAACCAGATTAGCCACCCCCGGCCCGGGGCTACCATTACACACTCCCGGCTTGCCACTTAGTCGGGAGTAAGCCATGGCCATAAACGGTGCTGAACCCTCATACCTGAGTCTTATCGGCGTTAAGCCTGGGACTTTCTCGGCATATAACAAAAGGTCGGTATCGCCTAGTCCAAAGACAAGCTCAACTCCCTGTGACCTAACCATGTTTCCGATTGCTTCCCAGGCATTCACTATGGCACTCCTTAGTCAATACTTACTGTAAATCATATATCTTATCTACCTCACCCCCTGTATCCCCCTCTCCATAATAGGGAGATGTAATCTTAGCATGAGGGGGAGGTGGTGGAAGAGGGGCTGTGCCCCTCTATGACTCCCCTTTATTCACTTATACCTCCTCACCTCGAAGCGGTAGAGTTTTATTGGCTCATCGGGGGCTATGCCTGCTTTCTGGCGGCAGATTTCAATCTGATAGTCCACGCTATCTACCCCCTCAAGGTCAGGCAGGAGTAGACCCTTGCGCACCCCAGACTCTACTATGACCCCGTACTTTTTGGGGTCTAGCTGGTCTTGGCTGTCTATGGGCTCAGGCTTGGTAAGAACATCCACATTGTAGGTAAGGTCGTCAAGCTCATTGGGGGCGACAGGTAGGAAGCGGGGGTCTCGGGTAGCTGAGCTGATGGCATTGACAATAGTCTCCTGAGCTACATTCTCCTGGGTGGGTTCAAAGGTGCCGATGCAGCCTCTTAATTGCCCCAGCTTATGGATGGAAACGAAGACTCCAGCCTTCTGTTTCATCTCGGGGGTGAGCTCTTCCGGCTCAGGAATCTTGCTTTCCTTAACAAAAGTCTCCACGGTGCGCTTGGCTAGACTTGCCATTGGCGACATCCCCTTTAGTATTACCCCGGCGTAGCCGACAACGCTGGAATAATCGCCGGTAATATCACCGCTGGTTTGGTATCTAACCAGCTCGGCTCTCTTTGCCCCGAGTTCCTTAGCCGCCGAGATAAGACTGACTGCCGGAGCATAACCACACATTGATATCCTTAATTCATCAACCCGTTTTAGCAGTTTGTCCTCATCCAAATCCAATATGGCTTCTATAGCTTGGGTATCCTTCCACTGAGCCGATTCCTGTGGCTCGTAATGGGTCATGTCACTTGAGGCTATGATTACCACCTGTCTATTTAAATCCTTAATGGCAGTAGCCAGCTCCTTGCCGATTTCCTTATAGGTGGCACTGGTAGAGTAAGCGAGCATGATAGGTACGAGCCTGAAGTCTTTTTTAAAATATTGCAGGAATGGTATTTGAACCTCAATGGAGTGTTCATATTGATGTGCCCCGTAGTCCTCTTCCAAGTAACTAGACGTAGCTAAAATCTGCTTAGCCAGTTCTGAGTCAATCTCTACCTCCCCCAGAGGTGTTTTCCATACCCCCTCGGTCATGATACTAAGCAGTCGCCCCATACCGGTGTGGTTGGGACCGATAATGATAAAGGTGTCTTTAAATTTGATTCTGGATATGGTGGCACCGGCTACCGGCCCCGAGTAGATATACCCAGCATGAGGTGAAATCAGACCGATTACCTCCTCTTTTTCCGCTTTGTCATCAACCATCCCCCGAATCATTTCTTTCAGCTGGGAAGGTGAATCAGGATAGAATTGCCCAGCTACCACCGGCTGCCTAATCATCGTCCTGCCTCCTTTGCCTCAAGTGTCCTGAAATTAAGTTCAGCTCCGCAAAACTTGCACCTTGAATCTTCCAGACCTATTACCTTGGTTTGATAACCGAGCCTTTCTACGATAAGGTTACCACAGCAGTAGCAGAAGGTACTCTCGCTCTTATGTCCCGGGACATTGCCGGCATAGACAAACTTAAGTCCGGCATTATGCCCGATATTATAGGCACGCTCCAAGGTGGAGATAGGGGTTGGGGGTAGGTTCATTAGATGATAATTGGGGTAGAACTTGGTTACATGCCACGGTGTTAGCTCACCCAGTTCATCTCGGATCCAGTTAGCAATGCCCTCAAGTTGCTGGTCGTCATCACTCATGGTAGGTATGATGTTGGTAACCACCTCAACGTGCATATTCCACTTTTCTTTAGCCCGCTTAGCTACCTCCAGAACCCCCCGCCATCGGCTTACCTTGGCCAGCTTGCGGTATAAGGTGTCACTAAAGCCCTTAACATCGACCCGCCAGGCATCCAGATATGGTCCGATAGTGTCCAGTGCCTCAGGGGTCGAGTAGCCATTGGTTACATAGACAGTGTATAGGTTATTCTCCTTAGCCAGCTTGGCTGAGTCAAGGGTATATTCAAACCAGATGCCAGGCTCGTTGTATGTCCAGGCAATGCCCTGGCAATGATATTGTTTTGCCAGTTCTATGGCTAGTTGGGGTTGGACTTCCCTAGAGCCTCGCCACGGCTGGTCAATCTCAGGGCAGGAAATTTCCCAGTTCTGGCAGTCTTGGCAGTGGAAGTTGCAACCCCAGCCGCCGAGAGAGAAGACTGAACTAGTGGGGAAGAAATGAAATAGGGGCTTCTTTTCGATAGGGTCAACGGCTACTGATGATGCCTTAGCGTAGTTCCGGTTATACAGCACACCATCTCTATTCTGGTACATACGGCAAACGCCAAACCTATTGGGGCTTATAGTGCACCGCCACTGGCAGATGTTACACCGCAACCTGGAGTTGGGCAGCTTTTCATAAAGCACTGCCTCACGCATTGTTTCTGTTATTTCCACCGTCTTAACCTAATTATATCACTCGGCTATTACCAATTATAGTCTGGAAGTTGATATTTACTGCCCCCTTTATCTCAGCTAAATTACATTCTTGACAAAGTTTGATAAACTAGATAATAGATAAAGTGTTAACCACTAATTTGTGTTGTGTATTTGCGTAGTGCGTCAATCGGGCGTAACCTATAAGATAGAGAGCAATGATGAAGATTGGTTTGTCTTTAGGAGCTGGTGGGGCACGTGGTTGGGCATACGTTGGTGTGCTTCGAGCTTTAGAGGAGGCAGGTATCAAAATTGGTATGATTAATGGCTCGAGCATCGGTGCGGTTGCCGGTGGCGGGTATTCTCTCTATCTTAATGTCAAAAAAATGGTCTCGATTGCAGCGGAGATAGTCCGCTCAGTGAATGTTAATTACTTTAACATCTTCCGCCACTCCACTGAGAGCCACTCCTTCCTCCGAAATTGGCTAGTTAGCGCCATATGTGATATTGCCGCCTTACGTGGGTCAATCCTATCTCACAGGAATAACCTTAAGGCTTTAAAACGGATATTCGGTAAGTATGAATTTCATGATACACAAATCCCCTTCTCCTCTGTTGCTGTCGACATACTGGCTATGGAAACAGTAGTAATCAGTGAAGGGAAGCTAGTAGATGGAATACTTCCCTCTATCTCAATTCCAGGCATATTCCCTCCTGTGGAAAGAGAAGGGCGGTTACTTGTTGATGGTGGTGCCCTTGCCAATGTTCCTGTCCAGGCACTACGCCAGCAAGGAGCAGAGTTTGTCATCGCCGTCAAGCTGGGCACGGAAGTTAAAACAACCTATCATAATGGCTTTGACATCCTAAACTATATCGACTCGCTAAAGTTCCAGAGACTGAGCCAATGGGAAATTGACAAAGCCGATTTCCAGATAAGAATCGATATCCCTGACTTTAACAGTGGTAGGTTCGACAACTATGAAATTGCTATTCCCTATGGGTATGAAGCAACCAAGCGAGTTCTACCAGACCTGGAAAGGAGGTTAGCTGAGGTCGGTGCGTAGCGGGATTACCCTTGTCCTAGGTGGTATCGGGGTTAAAGGCGTTGCCAATGTCGGGACGCTCCAAGCCCTGCTTAAGAATAAGACTAAGATCAAAAGGATTGTGGCTGCAGGTCTCAGCGCAGTTGCCGCAGCCCAGTTTGCTCTTGGCCGAGATTTAAATTTGCTCACCGACCACCTGGTCCGCTTTTTTACCGAGCATCAACGCCAGCTTTGGGGACTAGAGCGGTTTAGCGGCATAACCCGAAGCCATAGGCGACGCGTAGTGGAGAGTTTCTCCTACTTCCTTAGGGAGAGACTCTTCTGCAAGGCTAATTTTACCCGCCTCAGCATTCTATCGTGGGATTTGATAGAAGGGGAGTTACAAGAATTTTTCGGTAATGCTACTTTCTCTGACCTAAGGGTGCCTTTGGCTATTTCAGCTATAGATCTTAAGCGAGGAACAGAGGTTCTTTTGGAGGGAGGGAGTCTCGTCGATAGGCTGAAAGCTGGAGTCGCCTTCCCAGGGCTTTTCCCCCCAGTGCGTATTGAGTATCAAGAGCTTGTCAGCAGTACCCTCTACTGTGAATTGCCACTGGGCAGACTAGGTGAAATGGACCGTCCAATCGTAGCCATTGATATTCCTAGTAGGGTCTCGCTCCAAAACCCCAAATCAATCATCGATTCCCTGGCTTGTGTGGATGAGCTACGGAGCCTAGCGATTAAGCAAATTTTACTTACTAAAGCCGATCGGGTATTTTGTTTAGAAGGATTGCGGGAATTCAAGTGGGCAAGCTACGAGAAAATCCCTCAACTAATATCACAGGCGTACCAGGAGATGGATAATCTGCTCTGCTCCTGCTCAGATTTATAGGTTAACTCTGCCACTTGACCTCAAGCTTGGGGTAGTGGCTAGTATTTTCCTCGTTATGAGATGCAACCAATGATGTTGTAACGGTTAGGATTGGTAAATTGAGTTTGCTAAAGCAGGAGAAACTTTATGATTGAACTAAAGGATATCACCAACGCCCGGCAGGTTATAGCCGGTCGAGTTCATAGGACGCCATTGATGTCTTCTATGAGCTTAGGCAGACGAACTAACACCCACCTTCATTTTAAGGCAGAAATGTTTCAGAAGACGGGCTCATTCAAGCCTCGGGGGGCTATCAATAAACTATCTCATTTAACCGAGGAAGAAAGAAAGAGGGGGGTTATCACTATATCATCTGGAAACCAGGCCCAGGGACTTGCCTATGCCGCCTCTTTATTTGGTATCTCAGCTACAGTGGTTATGCCTCACACCACCCCGGCCAACAAGGTTAATGCCACAAGAGGTTATGGTGCCGAAGTGGTTCTTACTGAGGGGGCTCTGCTTCCAACCTGCCTGGAGATACAAAAGGAACGCAACTTAACCATGGTTCACCCCTTTGACGACCCCCATGTGGTGGCTGGTCACGGGACAATAGGGCTGGAAACCTTGGATGACCTGCCGGAGGTTGAAGCTGTTTTCGTTCCCGTCGGCGGCGGCGGCTTGATTTCAGGAATCGCCACCGCTATCAAGTTGAGCAAGCCAGCGGTTAAGATTGTGGGTGTGGAACCAATCGGCGCCTCGGCTATGTGGCAAAGCCTGCAGCGGAAAGCGGTCGTTAATCTAGATAGAATGGACACTATTGCCGAGGCGTTGGCTGCCCCCTTCGTTGGCGAGCTCAATTTGACTTTAGTCCAAAAGTATGTTGATGAACTGGTTCTAGTTTCAGATGATGAAATGATAGAAGCTCTGGGCTTGCTCTTGGAATGGTGTAAGATTCTAGCCGAGCCGGGGGGAGCAGCCGGATTTGCTGCTCTTCTGTTCAAAAAAGCTAACATTCCCAGCGGTTCTGAGGTTGTTTGTGTGCTGAGCGGGGGAAACATTGACCCAAGCCGCTTGGGGCACTTCCTTTTAAAAAGGCAGCGTTAACTAAGAGTTGAGAATAGGTTATTAGTAATTAGACTTGGTGGATAATGAAGGTTATAGGACTTACCGGCGGTATAGGTAGTGGCAAGAGCACGGTGTCTCAGTTTTTGACTGAACTGGGCGCCGTCATCATAGATGCCGATAGGGTAGGGCATGAAGCTCTTAGTACCAGTTCCCAGGTGCGGCGTGAACTGTTGGCTACCTTTGGTTGGCAGATTATTACCCCCAGGGGTGAGGTCGACCGCAAAAAACTGGCGGAGATAGTATTTCAAGACCCCCAATCTTTATCGCAGCTAAATCAGATAATGCATCCTCGGATGTATGACATGGTGAAGGCTCAGCTTGAGGGATATCGAAAGCAGGGGGTGGGGGTGGTAGTGCTGGAAGCCCCGCTATTAATTGAAGCTAGCTGGACTTCGTTAGTCGATGAGGTCTGGGTTACCGTGGCTTCTGAATCCACGGTGTTACAACGAGTTAAGGAGAAGTTCGGGCTTTCTGAGCAGGAATGTCTGGCTCGCATGCATTGTCAGCTACCCTCAGATGAACGGGTGAAGCATGCCGACGTCATT
>CP070810.1:549848-553413 GCA_020343755.1 Dehalococcoidia bacterium
CACCTCCTTTTCTGCAATAGTTATATAAATATACTGGCCAACAGCCAATATTCGCCAAAGGGCAAATAAACACTAATTCTACTATACCACAAAATCCTGACTTGTCAATAGCTGAAATCGTGCTCCCTACCTCGTCATCGCCGCGAGGTTGGTGTCAGTTTAAGATATAGAGAAACTTGGAGAAGGGATGTGATTGAATGAAGCAACAAACGAAAGTTGCTTGACACCCACATTGCTACTAGCTACAATAATCCTTGTGCCGAGGTAGCTCAGTCGGTAGAGCAGCGGACTGAAAATCCGCGTGTCCCCAGTTCGATTCTGGGCCTCGGCACATAATAGGCGGAAGTAGTTCAGCGGTAGAATGTTTCCTTGCCAAGGAAGAGGTCGCGGGTTCGAATCCCGTCTTCCGCTCCACGAGGCTTGGACCAGCTATGGGGTCAGGGCTGGCGTGGCGGCAGAGTTGGTTTCAGATAACATCCTTGTTACGAAATTGTCATTGGGGGAAGCGGCGCGGGTTACAATCTCAGTCTAAAAGCATCCCACTATTCACCAAGTTATATTGCCTCGACGGAGATATGCTTACGATGCCTTGAGGAAAGGCTTAGAATAGGATGTATCCGGCTACTTAGGGAGTGAAGAATTGGGTAGACCTATGGAACGCCACGAGGGATATTCTGCACCGGCTCAAGATACTCACCTGAACAAGGCAAAGGTGGCAATCGTAAAAGCTCATGACTATGACTGTGCCCAGATTTATGCAGGTATGGAGAAGGGTATTGAGCTAATCGGTGGGTTAGAGAAAATAGTTAAGCCCAGAAGTAGCGTTTTTGTGAAAATAAATCACCTTTCCCCAGCATCCCCCGCGGAAAGGGGAATAGTCACTCACCCTGTTTTCGTAGAAGCCGTTTTGGAGCTACTAAAAAAGCTTGATGCTAACATCACGGTGGGCGATGATATCGATTCTGATATCGAGGATGGGTTTCAGGTATCGGGCTTCCGCCAGATGTGCCAAAGAGCTGGAGTCAGGTTAACCAATCTGAGGGATGCCGGGTTTGTGGAGACTGAGTGCAATGGTCATCTCTTAGAGAAGGTCTATCTGTCTAGAACTGCCCTAGATGCCGATGTGATAATTAATCTTCCCAAATTGAAGACGCATTCCCTCACCGTTTTTACCGGTGGCGTTAAGAACATGTATGGTACCATTCCCGCTGGTTTACGCACAAGATTTCACGGGGAGTACATGAAGAGTGAGGGTTTTAGTCAGGTGTTAACAGACATCTTCTCTGCCATCAGACCACAGTTAACCATAATGGATGGCATTATCGCCATGCAAGGGGAGGGGCCAGCTTCTGGGAGTCTCAGAAGACTCGGAGTCATCCTAATCAGTCAGGATGCGGTGGCTCTAGACGCGGTAGCAACTAAAATCATCGGATTGGACCCTTTGGATATTCACACCACGCGGTACTGCGACGAGCGGGGCCTGGGGACTGGCAATTTAGAGAACATCGAGATAGTTGGGGAGAGAATGGAGAATATTACCGTTCTTGACTTTAGGCCTCCGGCCAGCGCCACTAGCCTCTTTTTGAGAAGGGTGCCCGGGATTCTATCCAGATTCTTACTGGGTCAACTTTCCGCTAAACCACAGTTAATAGAACACCAGTGCACTGGATGCTTTGAGTGTGAGAAGACCTGCCCTGCGGCTGCTATTTCCAAAAGTGGTGAGACGGTAAAGATAAACCACAGTATCTGCATACGATGTATGTGCTGCCACGAGGTTTGCCGCTTCAATGCTATCACGCCCAAGCGGTCGATCGTGGGAAGCATAATACATTTTCTGGTTAACACCTGGAAAAGACTGATGGCAGCCTCTCATTAGGGGTTAATTATTGAGCAAGGCACATATTGCACAATCTGTCTTTTGTTTACTTCTATTAGGTATGATTGAGAGTTCGGACAGCGGCTATGCCAGTTGAACGTTATCAACCTTAGGTTTCCTTCGACTTCTCCTGCATCTGTTCCATATACATGATTCTTCTTTGCGGAAAGCGCACAAGTAGCTTAAAATAAACGTAAGCAGAGCACCAATCTGGTTCGAGGAAAGGGAGCGGCTCACCCTAAGCCTGCAAGGCTGCTCCTCTTGGGTATAATAGCAGGTGCCAGTTATACGTCTCTGACTCACGGTCATTTTGGAGGTAAAGGATGAAGCGGAATTTGCTGTGGTTACCGATTTTGGTTGTTCTTATCCTCTCCGGTTGCGTTAGGCCTGTGCCAGGTCCTACATCCACACCGACGCCAGCACCAGTTGCACCTGTGCCTTTGCCTGAGCCAAGGTTAAAGAGTGCAGTTTCCCTGGAAGAGACACTGCTGCAAAGAAGATCCGCCAGGGAATACGCCGATGAAGCCCTAACCCTAGAAGAGGTCTCCCAACTCCTATGGGCAGCCCAGGGGGTGACAGCGGAATGGGGTGGCCGCACTGCCCCATCCGCAGGAGCACTCTATCCTCTTGAGACCTATCTGGTGGTAGGTAATGTGGAGAATCTGGCTCCCGGTGTCTATAAATATAAGCCAGAGAGACACGAACTGGTCAAGGTCAAGGATGATGATGTGAGGGAGGAACTAGCCAAGGCCAGCCTTGGCCAAAGCTGGGTCAAGGAAGGAGCTATAGACATTGTCATCACTGCTGTCTATGAGAGAACAACGAGGAAGTACGGTGACAGGGGTGTTAGATATGTCCACATGGAAGCGGGGCATGCCGCCCAGAATATTTGTCTGCAGGCAACTGCCTTAGACTTGGGTATTGTGACTGTTGGCGCCTTTCACGACGAGCAGGTCAAGAACATTCTTGGTATGGCTAGGGATGAGACTCCGCTTTATGTGATACCTGTGGGCAGAAGCACCTAAAGCCCTTGGACGACTTGACGGCTAGTTCGCCATACTATACAATCTAGCCAAATTCTACGGCATCTACCCGAGGAGGAATCGGAGTCGGAGAAATTATGGCACTAAAGCGAAGGTATCTATTCCTATATCTGGCCATAGCTTGCATTGCTGGTCTTGTGGCTATATTCATAGTTGATGCCTATCTGGGTATCTATGATACCCTTTACATAACCACTGGTGAGTATGAACAGAAAGTTGAAGCTGACTGGTGGATGCGAGAGGAGACTTTTTGGTCAACTGGGGCAAGATGGGGTGAAAAGGTATCTTTCCGCTACGAAATTGAAAACCACCAGTTTTCTACCTATTCGACTCATATTCAGGCATCAGTATGGAAGGAAAATGAAAAGGTCATTGGCCTGCTTTCTGAGGATAAATCAATAGGGCCATTTGACAAGGTAACGGCGGAGTGGACATTATCAAGTGAAGAGCTGGAAAGTGCTGGCTTTGGAGTTGATGGGTATGCTGATTACACTGTAAAGATTAGTTATGGAGACGTGGAGCGAAGGATAATTGTGAACTTTTACTATCCAGAAGGGTCGGAATACCCTGTGCCTAAGCCAGTGCCCGCACCGGGAAGATAGCAATGAATGCAAGAATAAGAACTTACATTCTTTATGGCATCGGA
>CP070810.1:553513-561979 GCA_020343755.1 Dehalococcoidia bacterium
AGGGCATGGGCGGCGGCTCCGCCAGCGTGGGCAATACCAAACCCACCGAAGAGTGCCCCTTCAGCCATACGATTACGTGCTTCCTTATCTGAACCGTTTTTGACCACCGCCCTGAGGCTACCGGCAATAAGTCGCATTGCCTCAACCTCCAGAGCATCGGTAAACGTGCTGGCATTGATGCTAGTATAGGACTCAATGGCATGGGTGAGGGCATCTATCCCAGCGGTTGCGGTGACCTTTTGAGGACACCCATAGGTTAGGGTAGGGTCAACTATAGCCAATCGGGCTAATATGTAAGGGCTCTGTATTCCAAATTTACTCTGCTTCTCTGGGTCATCAAAAACGGCAGCTTTAGTCACCTCACTCCCTGTACCTGCTGTTGTCGGTACTGTGACAATAGGAATGCCGGGTCTAGGAACCTTATTAACACCAACATAATCCTGGCCTTTCCCACCGTGGGCTAACAGGACTGAGAGTCCTTTGGCGGTATCCATGCTTGAGCCCCCGCCAACGCCTACCACGAGGTCATAGCCTTGTTTACTAAGCTTCTCAGCTGCCTTATTTAGCCTGGGTAATGTGGGCTCCGGCTCAGCTTTAGAGAAGACATCTACCGAGAGCTTAGCCCTGGACAGCTGTGCCTTAACTGGGTCTGCAAGTCCAGCCTGGTAAACCCCGGGGTCAGTAATAATCAGAGCGCGCTTAACTGCTAGCTTACTAGCCTCATCCCCAAGGTTATCCATAGAACCCACACCAAAACAAACTTTCACCGGAAGCATAATCTCATAAATATCCACAGTAATAATCCCCTTTCTCCAACATAGCTTTAACAGATAACAAAAAATGGTATCACGCTCCCAAATTATATGTCAAAGCTGAACCTGAGGAGCGGAGCAAACTTGCCCCTTTTCTATTATTTATGGTAATGTTAGTATGGTTATTCTACTGAGGAAACCTGCAGCTTGGACTCCCTAAGCGCCGCACTGTGGAGCGAAATCCAGGTCTTCTCGGATGAGACCGAGGGTAAGGCATCGGACAGTGCGGGAAGAAGATTGAGCGGAGTAAAAAACCATCTTGCGTTGAGTGATGCGTTTTAGCATGGCAATGCTTGAGAAGAAAGATGGAAATGGTTATACAGCCATCTAGGAAGGGAAGGGGTAAAGATGGTTAAACCTAAGGTCGCTTTTTATTGGTGTGCTTCGTGCGGTGGGTGTGAGGAGGCAATCGTTGACCTTAATGAAGATTTATTGAAAGTGGCTGAGGCTGTGGATATTGTCTTATGGCCCGTTGCCATGGACTTTAAGAGAAAGGATATTGAAGCTCTAACCGATGGCGAGATAGCGGTGAGCTTTATAAATGGGGCAGTAAGGTTAGAAGAGCAGGAGGAGATGGTAAAGCTCTTGCGGGGAAAATCCGGTCTTGTAGTTGCTTTCGGCGCCTGTGCTCATTTGGGGGGAATACCTGGGCTGGCGAACTTCTGGACGAGGGACACCATTTTCCACAGAGCGTATAAGGAAGCTCCAAGTGTTGAAAATCCAGAGGGGATTACGCCACAGGAGAAGATAACCACTAATGGTGATGAGCTTACCCTACCAGAATTTTATGATACGGTAATGACTTTAGACCAAGTTATCCCGGTAGATTATTACCTTCCCGGTTGCCCACCACCGCCAGACTTGATACTGAATGCAGTAAATGCCATTCTCCAGGGAGAGTTACCGGAGAGGGGAGCGGTGCTTGCTCCCGATAAAGCCTTATGTGATACCTGCCCAAGGCAAGAGACAAAGCCAGAGAAATTATCAATAAAAGAGATAAAAAGACCTTGGGAAGTCAAAATTGACCCTGAGAAATGCTTCCTCGAGCAGGGAATAATTTGTCACGGTCCTGCCACTCGTTCGGGGTGTGGGGAAACATGCATTAGGGCGAATCAGCCATGCCGAGGGTGCTTTGGCCCGGTAGATGGAGTTGTAGACTATGGGGCAAAAGCCCTGTCAATGATTGCTTCTATATTAGGGCTCGAAGACGAAGAGAAGATGACTGATGAAGAGGTCGAAAGGCTAATCAGTGGGATTGTCGACCCAGCAGGGACATTTTACCGATTTAGTCTACCGGCTTCTCTGCTTAGAAGGAAGAGGATGAAATAGGAGGGCAGAGTGAGGAAGATAACCATAGACCCGATAACCCGGCTTGAAGGACATGGAAAGATAGAGATATTCCTCAATGATGAGGGGAATTGCGACCGGGCTTACCTTCAGATCCCTGAGCTTCGGGGCTTTGAGAAATTCTCCGAGGGAAGACCTGCCGAGGAGATGCCGCGAATAACCACCATGATCTGTGGCGTGTGTCCTACTGCTCACCATATGGCGTCGACTAAGGCTCTTGATGACCTTTGGAAGGTCGAGCCAACATCGGCAGCGAAGAAGATAAGAGAGCTTATGTATAATGCCTTCCAGGCTGAAGACCATATATTACATTTCTTCTTCCTTGGCGGGCCTGACTTTGTTGTTGGCCCACAGGCACCCGCCGCGCAGAGGAATGTATTAGGGGTTATTGCCAAGGCCGGGCTGGAAGCTGGCAAAAAAGTTATAGAAGTAAGGAAAAGGCTGAGAGGAATTCTGAGGATAATCGGAGGCAAGCCTATTCAGCCTACCTGTGGCCTGCCTGGAGGGGTATCAAAACAAATCACTGAGGAGGAAAGGGAGACGATTATAGAGGCGGCGGAATATGCGGTTGATTTCGCTAAATTTGCCTTGGGCCTTTTTAATGACATCGTGCTAAAAAATAAAGACTATGTTGACCTCATCACCGGTGATGTCTACAAACATAGGACGTATTATATGGGGTTGGTGGATGAGAATAACAAGGTGAACTTTTACGACGGGCTTATAAGAGTGGTTGACCCCAATGGTAAAGAGTTTGCCAAGTTCAGGGTTCAGGAATATCTTGACCACATCAGGGAGCATGTTGAGCCCTGGACTTATGTCAGATTCTCCTATCTTAAGAATGTAGGCTGGAAGGGGTTTGTCGACGGGGAAGAGAGCGGTGTCTTTAGAGTAGCGCCATTGGCTAGGCTGAATGCATCCGATGGGATGGCAACGCCACTAGCTCAGGAAGCCTATAAAAAGATGTATGAAGTATTAGGCGGGAAACCGGTTCATAGTACTTTAGCTTTCCACTGGGCGCGACTCATTGAGGCGCTTTACGCCTCAGAAAGAGCGCTGGAGCTTGCCTGTGACCCTGAACTCACTTCTCCTGACATAGTAAATTTGCCTACTGAGACTCCGAAGGAGGGGGTAGGCGTAGTCGAAGCACCAAGAGGAACCCTAATTCATCACTATCAAACTGATGACAGGGGAATTCTAACTAAGGTCAACTTAATCGTTGCCACCCAGAATAACTCGGCTGCTATTAATATGTCGGTTGAGAAAGCAGCCAAATCGCTGATAAAGAGTGGAAAAGTCCCCGATGGGATTCTCAACATGATTGAGATGGCATTTAGAGCTTATGACCCCTGCCATGCTTGTGCCACCCATTCACTCCCGGGAGGAATGCCACTTGAGGTGAATGTATATAACTCCAAAGGGGACTTAGTAAAGAAGCTAAAGAGAGGATGAAGAAAGCCGGAGACGACACTGGTATTAAGAACATGAAACTGGAGGACGAGATGGAGAAGGCTGTTTCTGAGGAAAAACAAGCTCAGGTTGAGGAAGTAATTAATGAAGCCAGCGGAAAAGTATATTTGCCGCCCTGTCAGATAGCTTGTCCTCTTGATGAGGACATTCAACGCAGTCATGCTATGATTGCTTTACTACCTCTGGATGCTGAAGAGGCGGCAAGCCAGATAATCAAGATTGGTGACGAAATTTATGATAAGAATCCGTTGTTCCTACTGTGCAGCTATATTTGTGGGCTCTGTGAGAAGCAGTGCAACTATAAAGACCAGGCTGGGGCGGTAAGGCGAAGGATGATAGTGAAACTTATTGCTGAGTATTACCTCCCGTATTTGGAGACCAAGCCTCCGTTACCTGTGCCAACCAAAGAAAAAGTGGCTGTGATTGGAGGTGGACCGGGGGGCTTAATGTGCGCCTATGCGCTGAGTAAGAAAGGGTACCGGGTTACCATCCTGGAAAGAGACTTCGAGCTAGGCGGTGCTCTACGATATATCCCCCGGTATCGTCTTCCCAAGGATATAGTCCAATCCGCTATACAAAATCTACTCAGGATTGCCCATATTGACGTCAAGCTTGGGGCCAGGATGGGTGACGGTGGGGAAACACTAGATGACCTTAAGCGTGAAGGTTATCGGGCAATATTCATAGCTACCGGCACTCCCTCTCCCAGACCTCTAACTATAGGAAGGGAACTTGTAGCCGGAGCTGACCTAGAGGGAGTCATGTTCGGACTACATCTGCTTTTTGGCGTAAATCAGGGCAGGGTTTCTCCTCAGCTCTTTCAGGGTAAGCGAGTGATAGTCATAGGCGGTGGTAATGTAGCCTTTGATGTGGCAAGGACAGCTAGAAGGCTGGGGGGAGAGGTTACTCTTGTCTGTCTGGAAAATGAAGACAGGTATTCCAAAGGTGGCATCCCTGCCGATGTCGAAGAGGTAGAAGGCGCTACTGAAGAAGGAATAAAAATAACTTATTCCAGAGGTGTAGCCAAGATAATCGGTGAGGATGGGAAATTTAAGAAAATAGAATGTCCTCGGTGCACGTCGGTCTTTGAAGAAGATGGTGGGTTTAACCCTCAATTCGACCGGAGCGATGTGATATATCTTGAAGGTGATGCGCTGCTCATTACTACAGGGCAGAGGCCAGAGCGGGCATTCTTCCAACAGGAGGGCCTACTGAATGAACGGGGCAGACTGGACGTTGACCTGTTTACCCTTATGAGCAATCGCAAAGGAGGGGTCTTCATTGGCGGTGATGTCAGACAGGTAGGTTTTGCTGCTGAAGCAATGAGAGACGGGGTAACCGCCGCCGAGTCCATCGACCGTTACCTAAGGGGTGAGGACATGAAAGCAGGGAGGGAAAAGGAATACGAAAAGGCTTCCATCCCAGAGTATCTAGAGTATAAACCTCAACCAGCAATCAAATGGGCGCCAGTTGAAGAAAGGCTGAATTTTGAACCATTTGAGGAAGCATTCACTCTGGAAGAAGTAATAGAAGAGGCTAGACGGTGTCTCTGTTGCGGACCGTGTAAGAGCTGTAAAGGATGTATCGCCTTGGAGCTTCAACCTGAGATACCAGAGGTTGAGGTTAATGAAGATTTGTGTAGTGGATGCGGAATTTGTGTTGCCGTTTGCCCGTATGATGCCTCTAAACTGGAAAAAACCGAAAAGGGGCTAGTATCAGTCATAGATGACCTTAAGTGTAAGCGATGCGGGGTGTGTATTAGTGCCTGTCCTGCAGGCGCAAGAACCATTAAAGATAAACTGGCGGAAACTGTAGCCAACACCTGTGCAACGTTATAAATATGGAAAGGAGGGGATAAACTACGAAAGAGAAGGTAGAAGCAGTTCTGATTCAAATAAGACCTGCCTTGCAGGCAGATGGGGGCGATGTCGAGCTGGTAGATGTGAGTGAAGGGGTGGTTAGGCTAAAGCTCAAAGGTGCCTGTAGCGGCTGCCCTATGGCAACTATGACCCTGCAGCAAGGGATTGAGCGGATCCTCAAACAGCAGATACCTGAGGTCAAAGAAGTGATTGCCGTCTAACAATCTGTGGGGGAGAGGACGATGCCTATATATGAGTATCTTTGCTCAAATTGTAAACTTAAGTTTGAGCTGATTAGAGCAATGAGCCAGTCGAGTGAGGGTGCCCCCTGCCCAAGGTGTGGAAGTAGTGCTCAGCGAGTGCTTTCATTATTCTCCCGAAGTTCTGAGGGGTCACCGGCTTCCGAGGGAAGGAGTGCGTGCAGCAGTTGCACTTCCTATACTTGTAGTTCTTGCTCTCTATTATGATAAGGGGTTAAAAATGAGACCGAGAGAATGGTCTCTCGTGCCCCTGAGGTTTTCTGGTATCCTTTAAAGAAGATAAGCACTGAGCAGCGTAAACATGTTACAAATACAGAATCTGAAATTAATATTGAATGGTAACCCCATAATCGATGATTTGAGCCTAAATGTAGAAAAGGGGGAAATCATTGCTGTATTGGGAGTAAACGGGACAGGGAAAACAACCCTGGCTTATTTGATAATGGGAGTGAATTACTTACCTGATGATGGGAAAATAATATTTGAAGGCGAGGATATTACCAAGTACTCAATCTCTCAAAGGGCAAAAATGGGGATGACCCTAGCGTGGCAAGAACCAGCCAGATTTGAGGGGCTGAGCATAAGAGAATACCTTGGGTTAGGAAATAAATTGAAAATAGAGGAGATCGAAGATTATCTTTGGGCAGTCGGATTGCCACCTTCCCAATTCTTGAATCGGGCAGTGGACGCTAGTTTAAGCGGGGGGGAGAGAAAGAGGGTAGAGCTTGCCTCTGTTTTAGCCATGAAACCAAAGCTTGCCATTTTAGACGAGGTTGACTCTGGGATAGACGTGGTTTCATTACCTCATATCGTAAATGGTATCGTTAAAATGAAAAACCTTGGTTCCTCGGTTCTTTTAATCACTCATAATGAAGACACTGTAGACATAGCCGATAAAGTATCTGTGATGTGCGCTGGAAAGATATTTAAGACGGGGGCTCCCAAGGAAATGTGCCAGTGGTTTAGGCAGAATTGCCAAGTATGTGGCCACATCAATGTGCCAGACTAAAGGTGGTTTAAAAGATGATTTCTATTAAGGAAGAATACCAGGAGATTGTTGAAGCCTACGGGAAAGTTGGTGGGAGTAAGCAAGCCCTTGAAAGCAGAGAGGTAGCCAGTCTTGTAGTTCATGAAAACCGGGTTTTAAGGGCTAATCAGGCAGAAGGGATAAGCGTGAAATGGGAGCAACAGGAGAATGGGGTTGGGGTTGAGCTGACGGTGGAGGAAGGAAAGAAAATCGCCCATCCGGTTCATCTATGTTTCGGTATTTTGCCACAGGAGGGCCTGCAGGAAATTAGTTTAAGAGTAAATGTTCAAGATGGTGGTGAGGCAAGTATAATTGCCCACTGTATTTTCCCCAATGCAGTTAACATAATTCATAAGATGGATGCCAATATAAAAATAGGCAATAAGGCTAAGTTTAAATATCATGAAACTCATTACCATGGAGACTTTGGCGGCATCAAGGTCATCCCGAAGGCAAAGGTCGAGGTTGGGGAAAAAAGTATTTATCACAACACCTTTAGCCTGATTGAAGGCTGTGTTGGGATGCTGGACTTCAATTATGAGGTGTTTTGCGGTGAAAAGAGTATAACCGAGCTTGTAGCCAAGGTATATGGGAAGAAGGAAGATGACATAAAAATATCAGAGAAGGTGAATCTGAATGGACGCGAGGCTAGAAGTTTGATAAAAAGTCGCCTCGTTCTAAGAGATAGGGCAAAGGCGGAGGTTATTGGTGAGACTTATGGTAATGCTCCCTTGGCTCGAGGACATGTTGATTGTACTGAGATTGTAGATGGGGAAGAAGCAATAGCCAAAGCTATACCCATTGTATTAGTAAGTAATAAAGAAGCCAAGGTCACCCATGAAGCGGCTATAGGTAGCATTGACAAAAAGCAGATGCAGACATTGATGGCTAGAGGGCTGGATGAAGAGGAAGCAGTCAAGGTTATTGTAACAGGGATATTGAAATAATCGACATAACGGAACAAAGTTTTAAACTAAACCATTTTTAACCAAGCCAATACCTCGGCAGATAATTAGATAAGCAAAGAGGAAATAATAACCTCGTTTTGGGCATTATCCTAGCCCTGAAAATTAACCTTTTCTGGTAAAACAAATAATGGACCGCGAGAAGCTATGACAGATTTTGAGCCTAAAATTGTAGTCTTTTGTTGTAACTGGTGTTCACCCGCTGGCACAGACCTCGCCGGCAGTTCAAAATTGAAGAGCAACCCCTACTCCAAAATAATCAAAATCACATGTACCGGAAGGATAGAACCAAACTTCATCCTTCGCGCCTTTGCTAAAGGCGCCGATGGTATAATGATAGCCGGATGTCATCCCGGGGATTGCCATTATATCAGCGGTAACCTTAAGGCAAGGCGAATAATAGCGCTAACTAAAAATCTACTCCCACAACTCGGAATAGAACCCGAGAGATTAAGACTAGAGTGGATTTCAACATCTGAAGCGGCAAAATTTCAGTCGGCAGCAGATGAATTCATTGATGAGGTTACTAAGCTTGGTCCCCTTAGACAAATTCCTAAGGTGATGGCAAAATGAGCCAGCAGGCTTCTATGAGACGTTAAAGGAGGATGCTGAAAGGATTGAATAAAATGGCTTCTCAAAAAGACCGAGCGCAGGTTGAGGAGGTAACTGATGAAGTCAGTGGGAAGGTACACCTGTCTCCCTGCCAGATAGCATGCCCTCTTGGCG
>CP070810.1:562079-567650 GCA_020343755.1 Dehalococcoidia bacterium
ATATGGTCTTAAGGTGAGGCAATCGGTCGGTCTAAGAATAAGATGAGATTTGGTCGTAAGAAAAAGGAAGAAAAACTTTATCAAGAATGGGCGAGGCATTCTGCTCTTCCTCCCGAGGTTATCCCTCAAAAGGAAGCCCCCCGTGATGTACCAGTGAGGGAAGTAAAAAGCAAACGCCGCCCTCCCACCCTCTATATATTGCTTGGGGTTGGTATAACTGTATTGTGTGTAGGATTAGCCCTTCTTTTTGTACCCTCCTGCTGACTGACTATCACACTGATATTAAGGTGCTAGTGCTAGCTGACTAAAGCCCCGCCAGGAACTCGTCCCACGGTGTCGCCACTAGCGTCTCTGTCATTGAATGTCCATACGCTCGTATAATCATGGCTGCTTTCTCGACCTGCTTTGGATCATCGGACTCGATGATATCAACCACATCAAAGCGTCCCAAAGTCGAGTAGCTA
This sequence comes from Dehalococcoidia bacterium, assembly GCA_020343755.1. Lineage (GTDB taxonomy): Bacteria > Chloroflexota > Dehalococcoidia > Dehalococcoidales > E44-bin46 > E44-bin46. The sequence continues at coordinate 562,544 of CP070810.1, forward strand.
TCCTTCCAGGTAACTGCGGGGCATTCAGACTTAATCTTTGCTGACACCTTCTCTGCCAGTTCTTTAAGGCTCCCTGGTTCTTGTAGCGCTTCGGGGGAAACTCGGCTAAGAATAATATACGTCGCCATGTGACACCTCCTATTTATTTAAGATGTTGGGACCTGAGTTTAGTTCTGATTCCCGCATTTTGTCAATATCTAAAATAGAGTCGGGTAAACACCTTGCTCCTGCTATCTTAGATGATTGGCCACTGTACACTAATCTAGTGACATAGAAGGAGATAGATTATTTGTGTGATGATGGTGTTGAGCAGAGCTCTTTGTGCAGAAGCAGCCGGCAAAGAAAACAGGCGAAATTTGCAGGTTTTTAATAGCCTAAGGCTATTATTTTTGCCTCATGTTGTCTCAGTTGCCGATTATAGGCAGTACAATTGCCTTGACAAGCATTGAGACCTGTGCCATACTATCTCCGCCTCAGGTAACTGGAGTGGCAGTGATAGGTGGGGAAGAAGTGACTTAGTAGATGTAAATCGAAAGGGAACGACAGAACCAAATATCACGGGAAGCAAAGGTTACCTGAGGCATTTTTATAACGGGTTATCTTTTTAGGCAGCTACTGGTGGTAGTTCGCTTTTTGTTTTTGTCTCCTCGGGCTCGAGTACACCAATGAAGGGCAGGTTTCGGTACTCCTCCCTATAGTCCAGCCCATAGCCGACAACAAATTTGTCCGGCACCTTGAAGCCAACGTAATTGAGGTGTATGTCAGCTAGGCGGCGTACTGGCTTGTCCAGCAGAGTGCAAACCGCCAAGCTGCTTGGCCCCTTGGCCTTTAGGTGGTTGAGTATGTAGTTCAGCGTCATACCGGTATCCACAATGTCTTCTACCATCATAACATCTCTACCAGCCACACTAAGGTCCAGGTCTTTTACTATCTTAACCACCGAACTATCCTTGCCGCCATAATAGGATATAGCCATGAAGTCTACGTCAACCGGAATAGTCATCTGCCGAATTAGGTCAGCCATGAAGCAGAAAACGCCTCGCAAAACGCCTACCATAAGGGGGTGACGCTCAGCATAGTCCTTGGATATCTGCTCAGCTAGCTCCCGCGCCCTTTTTTGGATTTCAGCCGAGGAATACAGCACTTGGCTGACACCATGACCGCGGAGTTGTGCCAACGGGCCGCAGCCATACTTTGCCAGCAAGCGCTCGAAGTCCCTCTTGTAAAGTAGAGTTATGTTAACCTCAGGGTAAAGTTGCCTGAGGCGCCGTAGCTTACGATTCTTCTCTGTCACCAGGCTTTGCTTGAGGGTTGTGAGCTCTACATAGAGGTTAAGCCCCGGCAGGTAAAAATCCGGAGTGAACATCTCGGTTACCCTGTCCCCCTCCCAATTTAAGGTAAAGGATTGCGGCTCATATACCCATTCTATTTGGTAGAAATCCAGCAAATGAGCAAACTCCTCCTCGCTGGGATGGGCAAAGGTCACCGCACGAGCTTGTTGTAGTGTTGCGGTCTTGGTTTCCACCTGGTCCCTGTCTTGTTGGCTCGCCTTTATTTGACGCAACTCGCTGGTGTGAAGAGCTACCGCGGTCAGGTTAGCCATGGTGGTTACGAAGTTGACATCTTGGTTGCTAAACTCGCTATGCTCTCTGGTGTAGACCCTGACGCTGCCCACCACTTCATTACCAATCAGTACTGGTATACCTAACATAGAGGCAATGCCAGCTTTAGTTGCCATCTCGGGATACTGAACACGGCTATCCTGGCTGACATCGGTAATGATGACTGGTTCCCCCGTAACCACTTCAGCCAGGCTCTTATCGGCATCGAGCACGCCCTTGCGTATGTAGGACTGAGACAGCCCCCACGAGGTGCTATGTATCAGTTTCTTCCTGGCAGAATCAAGCAACATCAGTGAGACACCGGCCTTCATGGCCCGAGCTATACCTCGAACAATAGCATTCAAGGCATCCTTCAATGCCGTATCAGAATTAGCTATGGCTGCTGCCCTCCGCACTGCCTTATAGTATGCTTTTTCCTTGCTTACAGCCAATCCAACCCTCCCGATACCATTGTGAGTGTGCTTAACTTTTTATGTCAACCTATTAGATTGCTTGGTCTAGTCACTAGATATATTTGCCCACCGACTTGGCAATTGACCTGAGCTCTTCCATCAACCTGGCAAAATCTGACGGTGTGAGGGACTGGAGACCATCAACCAGGGCTTCCTTCGGGTTGGGGTGAACTTCAATGAGAAGCCCATCGGCACCAGCAGCAACAGCTGCCTTGGCTATCGCCGGCACCAGTGAGTAGTGGCCAGCGGCGTGACTAGGGTCAACAATCACCGGCAAATGGCTGAATTTCTTGATTACAGCTATGGAAGAAATATCCAATGAAAAACGAGTGCTGTCCTCAAATGTTCTGATTCCCCTCTCGCAAAGAATGACTTGGTTATTTTCTCCTGCCAGTAAGTAGTCAGCGGCAGTAAGCCACTCGGTAACGGTACTCGAAAATCCGCGTTTCAAGACCACGGGGGACTTACTCTTGCCGATAGCAGTTAGCAAGGCAAAGTTTTGCATATTTCGGGAACCAACTTGGAGGATATCGGCATACTTGGCTACCATGTTGACGTGGTGAGGGTCTACCGCTTCAGTGATTACAGGCATACCGTACCGCTCTTTAGCCCGTGCCAGCAATTCCAGCCCGACTTTCTCTAAGCCTTGAAAGCTAAAGGGAGAAGTACGTGGTTTGAAGGCACCACCGCGTAAGATACAGGCTCCGCACTCTTTTACTACCCTAGCTGCCTCCATAAGCTGCTCTTCACTTTCTACAGCACAGGGTCCTGCCATGACTGCGATGCGCTTACCTCCGATCTCAATTCCATTTATGTAAACCAGGCTGGTTTCTGACTTAAATTCACGGGAAGCGAGCTTGTATGGCTTCATAATGCGGGTTACTCTCTCCACCCCAGGGAGCACGGCAAAGGTATCTGTGGACAATTGTCCTGTATTGCTTCCCAGTATGGCGACCACCGTTTTGTCAGTGCCTAAGTTCAACTGGACGCCGAGTCCCAGTGACTTGGCTCTTTTCACTACGCCATCGATCTCCTCTGGGATGGTACCTGTTCTCATTTCAACTATCATAACGTCTTAGCCACCTTTACAGGGACTTAGTGTAGTCTATAAGGTGTTCAGCCTTGAAGCCCATGTGCTCAAAGAAGCCCGTAAGGTCCTTGTCACGCCGTTCTATTCGCATGCGCACTGTCTCTATACCTTTGGCACGAAACTTATCACATAGGGCAGTGACCAATTTAGTGGCAATGCCCTTGCGCCAATAATCTGGGTGAACACCAAGCACCGAGATTACGCCTACTTCGGGGGCAGTTTCGCCAACAGGCACAGTCCGACCAAGGATGAAGCCACGGACACGGCCTCTAACCTCAGCTACCAGGCCAAGTTCAACGCGGGCTGCCATGTCTCTAGTGACAAAATTAACATAGCTGGTCGGTTGTGCCAAACGACGCATATCCTTGTCAATGGCAAAAATATCTTCGGTGGTAATACTGGCGTAGGTAATAGCTTTCCCCATTGCCCTTATTTGCTGGTCAATGGCAAAGATAACATCAAAGTCCTCGAGAGTCATAGACCGGATTTTTATCTTGGCTTTGGGCTTGGTCATATAATAAATTATATAATAGTTCAACGAGGAGGCGCAATGGGCGTTACAAGAAGGCTGTCAAGAATTGGCTAGCCCCCAGCTGGCTCTTCTCTGCTCAGGAGGTGAACCGGGAGGTGCTGTCTCCATGCCTAGGGGCTGATGTTATGGTAGCAGAGAACTTGACCCAGAGTCTTATTCCCTGCTCCCCTTTTTGAATATGAGCCGCACAGGACTCGAACCTGCAACCGGCTGATTAAGATTCAAAAACCCGATGTCCCATCCCATTGCCCCAAATAGCAGTGGGTGTCGTCGAGTTTGGCACTGAGCACAAGTATGTATCTGTCTGTGCCACTGAGTGCTGAGGCCTGCTAATCAGTTCGTTAGCAAAATGTTAGCAAACCAGTTTGAAACAGATGTCGGGGTGGCCGGATTTGAACCGGCGACCACCTGAACCCCATTCAGGTGCGCTACCAGGCTGCGCTACACCCCGACTTGCTTTTAACGCTTTTAGTTATATTAGCATAATCTATCTCTATGGGCAAAGAGCCCCCGCTGGCGTCACTAACCTATTCTTATTAGGGGGCAAGGGTATCTTGTCTCAACCTGAGCTGCAGTGACTAGCTGAATTTCTAGTTAAACGAGGTAAAAAGGTAACAATCGTGGATACAACTGAAGCGCTGGGAGAAGGGATGACGAAAGATGATCAGCTTCGATTATTTCCGTAGCTATATGAGAAAGGCGTAGCTAGGTTCACCGGGGTCAAATACGAGGAGATAACCGATAAAGGGCTAGTCATCACAACCAATGACGGAAAAAGTTAACCCTCAAGGTAGATACTATTTGACAAAAATCTGCTCTTCGGCTATACTTATGTTTGTCTGAAAAAAGAGAAAGGTAAAGGCTGGGAACGAGACTAGTATGCCCCCAGCGAGGCGCAGAGAGCCGGGCAAGGTGTGAGCCGGTGCTGGCGTAGGGGTTGAATGGACTCGGGAGCTGCAAACCGAAAGGGTTTTCCCCAAGTAGGCTTTGCCGGAAAGGTTACCGTTATTAGAGCCTAGGTATCGCTTCAAAATACTGAGGTCATACCTTAATGAGATGGTTGCCTAATTATTTTGGCAATCAAGTAGGGTGGCACCGCGAAGGATTAACCTCTCGCCCCTATGGGCGAGAGGTTTTTTATTGACAATATTGAGGAGATTATATGTATTATCCGACATTAGAAGAGGTTAAGCAATATAAGGAGGAGGGTAATCTAGTACCTGTTTACCGTGAAATCGTTGCTGACCTAGAGACGCCGGTGTCTGCTTTCCTGAAGATTAATCGTGGTAGCTATTCCTTTCTTCTGGAAAGTGTCGAGGGTGGTGAACGGCTGGCTCGCTATAGCTTCATAGGTACTGAACCGTATCGGGTGCTAACCATTAGAGGAGAAGATAAGACTGATCCTCTTCAC
>CP070810.1:567750-576883 GCA_020343755.1 Dehalococcoidia bacterium
GTAGCAAAATCGGAGAATTTTAGAAAATTTATGAAAGGGACTTGACAAATAGGGGCATTTGTGGTGTAGAATGGTAAATAGTGGTAAAAAGTGGTAAATTATGCAAGTAATAATAAGATTTTGGGTTGACCACGCAGATAAGGAACGGGTAGAAAACGAAGCCAAGAGGCTTGGCTTAAATGCTTCTAGCTTCCTTCGGCTGCTTATCAAGCAATACTTCGGTGGGTTCTACCTTGAACGGCAGAGAAGGGGGGAACAAGGAGAAAAGGTCTTAACCTATACATTAAGAGAGGACTGAACAGTCAAAAATGTTCTTTGGCGAATTTGAGTATAAGATTGATGAAAAAGGCAGGGTGCCCTTCCCACCCAAGTTCAGAAATAGACTGAAGGACGGGGTAGTATTAACACCAGGGGCAGAGAAGTGCATCATCGCCTATCCGCTATCTGAGTGGAATAAGCTGGCTACCACACTTACTACTGGTCCAGTCACCCCGAGTAAATTGAGAAGGCTAAATCGAGCTATTTTTGCCACTGCCTTTAGCCTTAATCTTGATGGGCAGGGCAGGATAGCCTTACCAATTCCATTACGGGAGTATGCCGGGATTGAGGATGAGGTAGTTATCGCTGGAGTTAATACTTATCTTGAACTGTGGAATAAGAAGCAATGGGAAGCAGAGAAGGCTACTAGCCAGGAGCAAGCTGGGCAAATTATAGAAAGCTTAGAGCGGCACTGAGGAGCTTAAAGATGTCAGCCTTCGTCCATATCCCAGTTCTAGTCAAAGAGGCCATCGAGGCACTGGGGGTTCAGCCCGGGGGTCGTTATATTGATTGCACTCTTGGGGGTGGAGGTCATGCCGCCGCCATTTTAGAACATAGTTCCCCCGGCGGGCAATTACTGGGCATTGATGCCGACCCTGAGGCTATAAAAATAGCCGAGGCAAAACTCCAAGCCTATAGAGATTCGATCCTGCTAATTAACGAAAACTTCGTCAATTTGCAGGCTATCTGTATCAAATATGATTTCTATCCGGTGCATGGTATTTTGTTTGACCTGGGGCTTTCTTCTATTCAGCTCAATGGCAATAGTCGAGGTTTCAGCTTTCAGCATAATGCACCTTTAGACATGCGCTTGAGTCCCAGCCAGGAGATTACCGCCGCCGATATTGTTAACACATCCTCTGAGGCTGAACTAGCTCACATTATAGAAACATATGGTGAGGAGGCTTATAGCCATCAGATTGCACGTCGTATCGTGCAGGAGCGGCCAGTAGAGACTACCCTTCAACTGGTTCGGGCGATAAAGCGAGCCGTCGGGGGTAGAAAGGGTAGAATCCATCCTGCTACCAAAACCTTTCAAGCATTGCGAATAGCGGTTAACCATGAACTAGACCATCTGGAAGCTGCTCTAAAGCAGGCAATTAACCTCCTTGGGTTTGAGGGTAGGTTGGTTGTCATTAGCTATAACTCTCTCGAAGACCGCATTGTGAAACAGCTCATGCAACGAGAATCAAAGGACTGTATTTGCCCCCCAGGAACACCAACCTGCATTTGCGGACATACCGCTTGCCTAAGGTTAATTCATAAGAGGGTTATTACTCCTTCTCCTACAGAGGTTCAACTTAACCCGCGTAGTCGTAGTGCCAAATTGAGGGCTGCTGAGCGCATTACTACTCAGGATGAATCCTTTCAGGTGGCTGAGAAACTGAACTTTTTGGTCGGGATTGAAGCTAATGGGTGGAGAAGGCCAGCTATGCTGATGAAGCTCCGCATGGCCTTTTCACTACCCTAGATAGCATTAATCTGAGATTGCAAATATGGAGGTTTTAGAAATGTGAAAATTAATATAGCTGAGAGCCAAAATCTAATAAAAAGGAGGTGGAGATGAAAAAGCGGACTACTTTGACTGCTATCGATGTTGGTACCACTAAAGTATGCACCACAATAGCTGAGGTCAACGAGGGGGGTGCTGTTCGGGTTGCTGGTGTAGGTGTTACCCCATCCAAGGGGTTACACAAAGGCTTAGTGGTCAACATCAGCGAGGCCAGAGAGTCAATACGGGAGTCGGTAAGGAGGGCAGAGCATGCCAGCGGCTATAGAGCGGAGTCAGCCTACATCGGGGTAACTGGTAGGCATGTCACCTCGCTGAATAACCGAGGGGTAGTAGCTATTACCCGCAATGACCGGTTAGTGCGCCCAGATGACCTGAGGCGAGTACTTGCCTGTGCCCAAAATGTTAGGGTTCCTAGCGACAGAAAGCTGCTTCATGTTATTCCTCGGAGTTACGCCGTTGATGGTCAGGTAGGAGTCAGAAACCCGGTAGGAATGCACGGCTTCAGACTAGATGTGGAGACACACATCATTACCGCTGCAGTAACTTCCGTCCAGAATCTAGTAAAGTGTATTCGTGGCATTGGCATAGATGTTGAGGACCTTGTCCTTGAACCCTTAGCTAGCAGCGAGGCAGTATTGACCGAGGATGAGAAGCAAATAGGCATTATATTAGCTGATGTAGGTGGTGGGACTACAGATATTGCTGTCTTCAAGGATGGAAGTATTTGGCATACCTCTATTCTGCCTGTAGCCGGTTATCAAATCACCAGAGACGTGGCTATTGGTTTGGGGCTCCCCTTTGATGTCGCCGAGGAGATGAAGAAAAGGTATGGCAGTGTTATGCCAGTTTACGAAAGCAAGGCAGAAACCACCAGCACGATATCAGAAAATGGGCATGGCGTTTCCTACCAAGATCTGTGCGACATTATTAGGGCTCGTGTTGAGGAAATTGTAAGACTTATTGTGCTTGAGCTGCCACGCTCTGAGCATGAGGTCTTGGTCCCCGCTGGACTAGTCCTCACCGGTGGTAGTGCCAACCTTTCTGGTATAGAAGTCTTAGGGCGTGAGATATTACACCTCCCGGTGAGGGTAGGTGTTCCTACCAATATGCACGGCATTACCGATGTCCTTCGTGACCCAGCGTATGCCACTAGTGTTGGTCTTTTGCTCTGGGGAGCAAAGCACGAGGGCAGGCAGACTTGGAGGTCTCGTGGATTCTTACGGCGGCTAATTTCCCGAGTTAGGAATCTGTTCCGCTGGTAATTACTACGAGAAAGGATTAATAACAGCAAAGAAAGGAGGAGGAGATGGCAAAAACAAGTTTTGTGCCTAACCCAGCCAAGATTAAGGTTATTGGCTTAGGTGGCGGTGGCTGTAATGCTATCACCCGCATGGTTCAGGAGGGAATTCAAGGTGTGGAGTTCATTGCCATAAATACCGATGCCCAAGCCCTAGCCATCACCGAAGCCCCAACCCGCATTCAGCTTGGAGAGAAGCTTACCAAAGGATTAGGCGTAGGGGGTGACCATGTTCAGGGTCAGAAAGCAGCCGAGGAAAGTTGTGATGAACTTAAGGAAATCGTCACCGGGGCTGATATGGTGTTCATCACCTGCGGGATGGGTGGTGGCACTGGCACCGGGGCTGGTCCTGTTATTGCCGAATTGGCTAAGCAAAGCGGAGCCCTGACTATTGCTGTAGTCACCAAACCATTCACCTTTGAGGGTGTCCACCGCTATCAAGTGGCAGAAGAGGGAATTGTCCGTCTGCTGGGCAAGGTTGATACCCTTATTATTATCCCTAATGACCGCTTACTTGACCTTTGTGACCAGAAGACAGGGGTGGATAATGCCTTTAAGCTAGCTGACGATGTATTGAGACACGGGGTTCAGTCTATCTCTGAGGTTATCGTTGTCCCCGGGCTGATTAACCTTGACTTTGCTGATGTCAAGGCGGTGATGAAGGATGCTGGTCCGGCTTGGATGTCCATTGGCGTCGGTTCGGGCAAAAACCGAGCCATAGAGGCAGCTAAAGATGCCTTAGCTAGCCCCTTGCTAGATGTTTCTATTGAGGGGTCAAAGGGGGTGTTATTTAATGTTGTTGGTGGTAGTAGCCTTACCCTGTTTGAAGTTAATGAGGCTGCTGAGGTAATCAAGCAGGCGGTAGACCCTGACGCCAATATCATTTTTGGGGTGGCTCATGACCCTAACATGGATAACGAGGTAAAGATTACCCTAATTGCCACTGGATTCACTTCTAAGATAGGACTGGCTGAAGCCACTCAGGAAGACGAATTTGCCCAACTCCTTAAGGGCTTAAAGAGTGAAGAGGAGCTGGATGTTCCCTCTTTCCTGCGCCGCCCGTTATTCAGCCATCGACGTCAGGCGATAACTCCGTCTACCAAACTGGTTAAAACATCCTTACGGACTCCAGTTCGTTAAAGCTCTCGGGGGAGCCTGCCAGTTAAATAAAAAGGGTCTCATTGAGAACCCCGAGACCGGCGTAAGGCTGTAGGTGCTTTGTGCCTACAGCCTTCTTGTTTCAATTAGGTGGCTAGATGTTTAAGTCTTGCCCACTTCAAGGTAACGACGCAGGGTTATGGCATTTCTCACTGCGAAAGCTTCAGCGTCGTTGTTGAAGTAAATGTAGATTGCTTTCAGGTTCCGGGCTAAATTAGTCAGCCTCTTTGCCCAATCAGCTAACTCCTCATCAGAGTAACAACTAAAGTAAAGCCCGGTACTGCCATGAAACCTAATATAAGCAAATTCAGCCGTGGCTACCACGGGACAACTAAGGGATGGCATATCAAAGACGCAGAAGCCTATATTGTGCCTACGTAGAATTTCAAAAACCTTATCTTCAAGCCAAGACTGGTGCCGAAATTCAAACACGTGCTTCATGTCCTGAGGTAAAGTGGATAAGAATGACTCTAGTACTTCGTCATTGCGATGCAAATTAGGCGGGAGTTGATACAGAAGCGGACCTAGTTTCTCACCTAAAATTTTAGCTCGGCTAATAAAGTTCTCCACTGCCTCTTGGCTATTTTTGAGTCTTTTGATGTGGGTGATAAAACGACTTACCTTTACCGCAAAGGTAAAATTGGGTGATGATGAGTCATGCCAGGTAGTAAAGGCGGTCTCTGAAGGTAGCCGGTAAAATGTATTATTAAGTTCAACGGTGGTGAAGTGGCTGGCATAGAATTCAAGCCACTTCGCCTTAGTCAGCGTTTTGGGGTAGAATCTATCCTGCCAATGGTCATAATGCCAGCCCGAGGTGCCAATATAATAATGCAATGACATTAAGTCCTTCACCGATATAAATCAGCCTTAGGATTGAACCTCAGGTAGACCTTATTTCTTCGCGCATGAATCTAATATATGAGATGGCAAAGAGTGCAGCGGTTATTCCGCCAATGGTCGCCAGGTGGGGCCATATAGTTAGTAAACTCTGACCTAGGGAGAGAGGTCCAGGCATCCACAGAGCACCGGAAGCGGTTAGAAGTTGAAGCATTTCTCCGGCTGTCCTTGCCCCTGGAGCTAGGAGAATAGTTGCCGCCTCCCCAAAGAGCATAATCGGCGAAATACGCGAAGCCGTGATTTGAATCCCGTAATTACTGAGTAATTCTGCTGTCGTTGGTGTTTGGCTGAGAGGCGCCAGTATATTGGCAGTTGAGACAGCAGCCATGGACATAAAGAAGGAGAAGAACATCCAAATTCCTAGTGAAGATACGGCTGAGGCAGCCACCGGCCGAAAGTATACTGAGAATAGCATGGCTAAGCCTAGCCAGAAGGCTCCGTAAAGAATGCTTATTCCCCAGAATAGTAATAGTCTAGCAATTTCTTCTGAGCCTGGGGCAACTCCAAGCACTGCCAGTCCTATCGCTGATACAATCAGGATGGCGGTCGTCAGCATGATGGCTATAGTAACTACGCCGGCCAAGAACTTACCGTTGATAACGGCATCCCGGTAGATAGGTTGAGCCAGAAGCCGGCTCATTGTCCCGCTGTTTTTCTCACTATTGATAGCATCAAGACCGAGGACTATGCCGACTATGGGCACAAGGAATCTGGTAATGAACCAAATAAAGGAAGGCATATCTTCACCAGAGGTGGTAAAAAGGTAAAGGAAGGCAAATCGCCCAACTCCATATTGAACCGGTGTAGCTAGCTGTTGCCTAAGATTCTCTATAGCTCCTGAAGGCCCAAGAGTAGCAAATACTGAAACCAGCAATACCGTGATAAATAGGATTATACCCCTCCAACTAGTGAAGTGGTCAGCCAATTCTTTGTAGAATACCGTCATCAGTCCTTTCATACTAGGCCTCTCTAAAATACTTCCTGTAGATGTCCTCTAGAGCGTAGCGCTGAATTTTCATCTCTACCAGTAAGCCATTAGCGTCTATTATTGCCTTGGCTATCTTAGGTCTTAAGTCCTCTAAGCAGGTAATAAGCAGTAAATCACCTGACCTTTCTACGCTGACTATACCGCTAATCCGCTTGATACAATCAATGAGCTTGGAAGTGATTTCAGTTAGTTTAACCTCAATCCTAAGTCGTCCACCGCCCAAAGCCTCCCTTCCCAATTGGTCAAGTAAGCCTTCAACTACTAGTTTCCCGTTCACTAATATGCCGACACGGTTACAGATTCGCTGAACCTGGTATAGTTGGTGTGAGCACATAATAACGGTCATCTTTATTTCCTTGGCTATGTCAGCTATCAGGTCGAGCATTTGGACGATACCCTCAGGGTCTATCCCCGATGTGGGTTCGTCTAGGATAGCGACCTTGGGCATTTTAATAAGTATATCGGCAATTGCCAGGCGCTGCTTCATCCCTCGGGAAAACTCTCCCACCTGCTGCTCGGCTACATGTGACAGGCCAACTGTACCCAGTGACTCGTTTACTCTTTTGGTAACAAGGTCTTCAGGAAGACCGTTTAACCTAGCGGTATAGGCTAGGTTATAGCTTGCAGTTAAATCCTCATAAAACCCTACCTTTTCCGGAACATAGCCGGTGATGCGCTTAACCTTGAGTGGCTCCCTAGTAGAGTTGTACCCATATATATGGGCTGTGCCAGAGGTTGGCTCAGTGAGTCCAAGCAGCATTAATATAGTTGTCGTTTTCCCAGCGCCATTGGGACCAAGGAAGCCAAAGATATCACCCTCTTCTATACGGAGGTTTAACTTGTCAACGACCGTAGTCTTATCATAGTTTTTGGTCAAGTCTACCGTCTCTACTACCAATTGTTCAGTCAACTTACTCACCGTCTGCCTAATCGTCTGAATAAAACTACCAAACCGGCTATAACTGCCACGGCAATGCCGATACCGGCCCCTCCCCAAATGGTCGGTGTTATCACAGTTACCCTCATTTCCAGGGTATACGTTGCCTTTTCGCCTAAAAACTTCAGAAGAACGTTATAGTCACCGGCTATCGTTTTAGCCGGTGGGGCTATTACTATATCCACCTCCTGTTGAAGCCCTGGTTCCAGAGCGTCTATCTTGTAGGGGGTGAAGGTTACACTCCACCCCTCTGATTTGGTTGACGTAAATGTGATATTGTCAATGGTTCCCGTCCCGTAGTTCTCCACTATGACGGTTAAATGGTTATCCTCACCAGCCTTTGCCTCCATATTACGCCGTAGTGTGGCGGTAGACACGTACAAATTATAAGTAGGCGGTATCTCAGTTACCACTGCCGTAAGCTCAACACTGTCTTTGAGCTCGCCTGAGCCTGCATTGAATGTCGCTGTATACTCACCCGGCTCAGGTAGCTCCCCTGCTAGTGGAGCAATTAAAACCTTGACTTTATCCGGGTATGTCTTCCCCGGCTCAAGGGTGATGCTCTCTATCATGAATTCCCCATATGTAGGTCTAATTTCTCCAATCCAGCCAACAGGTACCGTAAGGTCGAGGTCAAATGCCCTGGGTTCACTGCCTTGATAGACCAGTGAAATCTCAAACTCAAAGATTTCGCCAGAGAAAGCGCGCATCACTGGATACCGAGGAATAGCCTCAAACTTTGTTTCAGGCGGCTCTTCAGGCGGGGGTTCCTCTTGACTTGGTGGTAATGAAGCAGAGCCATTGCTAGCTTCTTGAGCGGCGAGCACAACTGAGCCTCCTAGTAAGCCGCTGAGCATGGCAAAGAGTAAGACAAAACAAAAAACATAACGAGTTGGTCTAACCATAAATCAACCCTCCTTCTTGTTCTTGACAACTGGTTACTTTTTCATTGGGTTTAAATTCAATAAGTAGTATATCCCTCGCTGAGAATCAAATCAAGTTTTGCTAGATTGAGCATCGGTGTAACCTTATAGGGTTTGTCAGGTCTATCCCATATGATGAAACAAAATTGTTAAGATGTTGTTAAGTTTGGTCTAAAATCAAGTTTTTTATAGATTGAGCATCTAGGTAAAATAGACTATAATTCTTGTAATCGGTATTACCAATACATATTCAGCGCATTCTGTCTATTGTGGCTGACTCAGTCCTCTAGTTTCACATCGATATAATGCACTATATAGGCGTAGATATAATAGAAATAGCCCGCATTGAAAAGGCGATAGCCTGTTGGGGGGAGCGATTCCTCCATCGGGTATATACCGATTCTGAGCTTAAGCTGTGCGGCGGTAGCTCTTCATCTCTGGCTGGTCGTTTTGCCGGTAAGGAGGCAGTGATAAAAGCATTAGGTGGGCGAAGTAAAGGCTTCAGCTGGAAGGAGATCGAGATATTATCTGACTCCAGGGGCAAACCTTTAGTCCATCTTCATGGTAATACGCGAAATCAAGCTAATGCCCTGGGTTTAGATAATTTGGCTATCAGTCTGTCTGATTGCGAACAATATGCTATTGCTTTTGTCGTCGGTGAAACCAAATAAGAACACCGCTTTTCAAAAGGATTTAAACTAATGATGCCAGGAGACATTTAAATGGGGTTGGCTAAATGGGCGGCTATAGGTTTTTTAGGCTTTCTTCTTTTCCTGTCATTGTTAGTCTTTGGTTTGATGTTTGCCAAGAATCGCACCGTTCTCAATCCTGACTTTGTTATCTCTCACCTAGATAGGCTGGATTTGCCATCATTGGCGGAGGAGATGCTGATACAGCAGATTCCAGAGGAGGTGGGGTTTGTTACTGGGTATCTGGATGATGTCATTTCTGACCTCGAACCGTGGATAAGAGAGCAGGTAAATACCGCTGTCTATGCCGGCTATGAGTACCTCTTGGGCAAGAGCCAAAGCCTGAGCCTGGTAATTGATATGGAACCGGTGAAGCAAAGTTTGAGAGACAGCCTGTGGCAGGCTTTGGTAGA
>CP070810.1:576983-582791 GCA_020343755.1 Dehalococcoidia bacterium
GGGGCGGCTGAGGGGGCTATTGATGCCAGTAATATGCTCAAGCCAGCATTGGCTCATGGTGAGCTACAGTGTGTCGGGGCAACTACTCTTGATGAATACCGTAAATTTATTGAGAAGGATAAGGCTCTAGAGCGGCGCCTTCAGCCGGTGTTTATCGATGAACCTAGCGTTGAGGCTACCATTGAGATGCTTCGCGGGCTTCGTCCCCGGTATGAAGCCCACCACAAGATTAAAATCAGCGACGAGGCTCTAGAGGCGGCAGTTCGGTTGAGTAAACGCTATATTTCAGATAGGTATCTGCCCGATAAGGCTATTGACCTAATTGATGAGGCAGCCAGCAAGTTGCGTATTGATACTGAGAGTGCGCCACCAGAGGTTAAATCTTTGGAGCAACGCCTCAAGCAATTAACCAACGAGGAGGAAGCTGCCTCACAGCGGCAGGAGTATGAGCAGGCAGCCAAGCTCAAGAGTGAAAGGTTGCGTCTGGAAAATGAGTATAACCAGGCTAGGAGCAATTGGCTTAAGCAGGAAAAGATTGACAGCGTGGTTGATGAGGAAGATATTGCCCAGCTAATCTCTAACTGGACAGGCATCCCGGTGTCCCAGATGCTGGAGGGTGAGGCCGAGAAGCTGCTTAATATGGAGGAGCGAATTCATCAGCGCTTGGTAAATCAGGATGAGGCAGTTCATGCTGTTTGTGAGGCTATCAGAAGAAGCCGAGCCGGGTTAAAGGACCCAAAGCGACCTATTGGCAGCTTTATGTTCTTGGGTCCAACCGGCACTGGCAAGACTGAGCTAGCTCGCACCTTGGCCCAGTTCTTGTTTGATGATGAGAACGCAATGGTGCGTCTGGATATGTCAGAATATCAAGAGAAGCACACGGTATCGCGTCTTATTGGTGCCCCGCCGGGCTATGTTGGCTATGAGGAAGGTGGACAACTTACCGAGGCGGTGAGGCGGCGCCCCTATCGAGTAATCCTGCTAGATGAGATTGAGAAGGCACATCCTGAGGTATTTAATAGCCTGCTCCAGGTTATGGATGATGGGCGGTTAACCGATGGTCACGGTCGGACGGTAGATTTTAAGAATACTATAGTTATCATGACCAGTAACGCTGGTGTTGAACTTATCAAGCGTGAGACAGGCATTGGTTTTGCCGCACCAAGAGGTGGTGCCAAGGCGGAAAAGCAGAGCTATGAGGCAATGAAGGAAAAGGTGATGGGGGAGGTAAAAAAGATGTTCCGCCCTGAATTCCTTAACCGCTTGGATGAGATTATAGTTTTCCACGAGCTAAGTGAGGAGCAACTGAGGAGTATTGTTGATTTACTGGTCAAGGATTTGCAGAAGCGTTTGGCTGAGCGTAAGCTGGATGTAGAGCTAACTGAAAGCACCAAATCGTGGCTGGCTAAGGAGGGCTATGACCCAATATATGGGGCGCGACCGCTGAGGCGAGCTATAGAGCGGTATATAGAAAATCCACTGTCAACTAAGCTACTTAGAGGCGAATTTGGCCAGGGTGACAGGATTATCGTCGACCTTGGCGACGGAGGCTTAACCTTTAGCCTTGGGAAAAGGGCTGATGTAGGCGTCTAGCCGGGTAATTAATGGCAATGGCGGTAACTAGCGTAAGCTCAAAAAGGAAATATATTTTTGGTGGCTTATTTCTGGGTGGGATTATTGCTGTCTTTGTGGTTATAGTTTATCACTGGCAGGAAATAAGCCGTTTCCAGAATTATGGCTATTTAGGTCTTTTCCTTATCAGTCTCTTAGCTGGCTTCAGCTTGCCAATGCCGATTCCCTACATGGCAATAACCTTCATCTTTGGCGGCCTATTACACCCTGCCTTGGTGGGAGCGTCCTGTGGGCTGGGGCTCGGTATCGGTGGAACGCTCCTTTATTTAACTGGTCGCGGTGGGCGCAGATTTTTCCCGTGGAGTAACGTTTTTGCTTTTGCTGATAATTCATCTAACGAGGCACCTCCTTCTTCTCGAATAGCTCGACTACTATCTCGCCTGATAAGGTGGGCACGAATACCTCGGCTCCTAGATATAGCCAAGCGAAGAGGTTTATTAGTCGTATTTTTAATGTCAGCGGCAATCAACCCATTTTTTGTGCCTATGGCTATAGGTATGGGAACAATCCGTTTCCGTGCGTGGAAATTCTTCCTTATGTGCTGGGCAGGCCAGACGGTTAAGAGCATAGGCATTGCCTACGCTGGTTTTCTGGGCTTGGGAATTGTCCTTCGCTGGTTCCACATAATTTAACCAGAGCCAGCAATCCAGGTGTTTATATGAGGCTCGTTACCGATTGGAATAGGTATCATAAGCGTACCCGAATTAGTCAGCGATTTCTGTGGACCATTTGGAGAGCCTATTCGGATTTGTTACGCGGCATTCATTTCCAAAAGCCTATTAAGATAATCGAGCTGGGCTGCGGCACCGCCTATAACACCTTACAAATGACTAAGCTGTTTCCGGTTGATAAAGTAACCCTTGTCGATTTTAATCCTAGTGTACTAAATGACGCCCAAAGAAGACTCTCTTGCCTTAATTGCGAAAAAGAATTCCTGCTACGAGATTTACTTAACCTTAATTTAAACGAGAAATATGATATCGTCCACTCCCAAGGACTTCTAGAGCATTACACCCCTGATGAGCAGAGAAGGCTAATTTGCTTACATAGAGACCTTCTGACCCCAAATGGGATTACTGTAATCCTGGTTCCTACGCCAAATCTACCATATAGATTATGGAGAGGGTTTCTTGAGAAGCTGAATTTGTGGATTTATCCCGATGAGACAGCTATTTCTAAAGAGGAATTTAAAACAGTGTTGGAGTCAAGCGGTTTGCAAATCTTAAAAATGAAGAGGTGTCACTTAATCGAGCTCGGTGCCGTATGTAGGAGGGGGAGTGGGT
Source organism: Dehalococcoidia bacterium (assembly GCA_020343755.1). Classification (GTDB taxonomy): domain Bacteria; phylum Chloroflexota; class Dehalococcoidia; order Dehalococcoidales; family E44-bin46; genus E44-bin46. The sequence goes on from CP070810.1 coordinate 579,899, forward strand.
ACCTATAAAATGACACATAATTTCAACTCCGCCCTGTTTAGAGTCCTTCTAAAGTATCTGAAACCTAATAGGGGGGAAGAAATCCTGGACCTAGGATGTAGTCGGGGTTTCTATGTTAGAGAACTGGAAAATTATACCGACGGTGTGATAGGAGTTGATATAAGCGAAACTTCCTTGAAAGAGGCGGTTACCCGGAAGGTAGCATACGGGGATATTACCAACTTAGAGCTTGAAGCGAGCAGTTTTGATAAAGCCTATTCGCTACATACTATTGAACATATACCAAATATAAGGCAGTTCTTTTCGGAAATGTCTAGAGTCCTGAGGCCAGGGGGCGTAGCTATAATTGTTTATCCCTGGGAACCAGTTAGAGGGTTCCAGGCTATATTAGCCGCTGTGAGGCAGTACAAGAATCCTTTCATGGCAAGAAAAATACATCTACATAGATTAACTCCTAAAAGGATTCAACAACTTATTGAAGGCACCTCTCTTTCTCACGTTGAAAGTAAATTTACTTTTGCCTTGGGTCTTCAGTATCTCACTGTACTATCAAAGAAAAGCTGAGGCTTACTTTCTGGTTAGTTTATTGCTAGCTAGTCTGTTTTTTGTTATTATTTAGTTGTGGGGCTGTAGTTCAATTGGGAGAACGTTTGACTGGCAGTCAAAAGGTAGGGGGTTCGAATCCCCCCAGCTCCAGTTTGAAGCTCAATTACCTATCATGATACCTCTTACGGTACAGAAATCTTCATTTTTACCACGCAAGACTTTCTTCATTCCATGACCAAACGAATGTGGGCCACGTAACAATCAGCCATATTGTTACGCCCCCAGATTTTGATTCTGTTGCGCTTTATGTTTTGACTGTGGTGGGCACTTCGCTCCGTTGCTTTGAAGTCTGTAGTTGTTTCAATACGCTAGTGTGTGATTTTACATAAATTCTGCCCTTCCCCATAAATAGGGATGCGAACCTCGTGTGCTTGAGAAACTAACCATTTCGTCAATTTGTTAGCCCTCAAATATACCTTGGCTACGCTCACGGCGAAACAAACCTGTTATGATGCTCCTCTAAGGAGAGTAATCCCTGAAGAGAATCTTCTAAGATAATCTCCCCCTTTTCCACAAAATATCCTCGATTAGCGACATCAATCACACGCTGAAGTTTCTGGTCAATCAATAGAACAGCAATCCCTCGATCCCTTAATTCCGAGAGGACTTCCACTACCCTCCTTGCCAACTTAGGAGCCAGTCCCAGTGTGGGGCAATCCAGCAGGAGCAACTTGGGGTGTGACATAAGAGCTCTACCGATCGCCAGCATCCGTTGCTCCCCTCCGGAGAGGGTCCCTGCATACTGCTTCCTCCTCTCGGCAAGAATCGGGAAAAGCTGATAAACAGTCTCGATATCTTGCTCTATATGTTCTCTTCGCTCTCTACGGTGGCGATGATAAGCCCCCAGGATTAGATTATCAATCACGCTCATAGCGGGGAAAAGCAACTTCATTTCATCTACATAGGCTATACCCAGCCCTACTATCTTCTCTGGGGATAGACCATTAATGGATAAACCATCAAAATGTACCTCGCCCCTAGCTACAGGTAGGAGACCACAGATCGCCTTCAGTATAGCCGTCTTGCCCGAACCATGGTGCCCAACAAGGACTACTACCTCCCCCCGTTTTATATAAAGAGACACCCCCCGTAACACTGGCACTGACCCGTAATTGGCATAAACGTCCGCCATTCGCAGTATAGGGTTGTTTTCTCCTACCACGTGCTAAACCCCCTTTGCTTCCCAATTACCCGCTACCTAGATAAGCGTCTATCACAAGCTGATTATGTTGTATCTCATCCGGGGTGCCCTCCGCAATTTTCTCTCCATTATCCAAGACAATCACTTGATTGGCAATTCCCATTAACATATCAGTTAGATGCTCTACAATCACGATGGTCATCCCTTGACGCTGGAGCTTTATAATTAACTGGTTGAGCTTACTTATTTCATCGGCTAGTAGCCCACTATAAGGTTCGTCCAGTAATAGGAGTTCGGAACCTGTAGCTAGGACACGGCCTAGCCCCACCAGCTTCTGGTGCCCCCAAGAAAGACTAGCAGGATTATCCCAAGCTTTTTGCTCTAAGCCAACTAAGGATAACTTACTCATCGCCCTCTTCAAAATCCTCCGCTCACTAGCTTGAGCCTGAGGCAGCTTCAGCCCTGCGCTCAGGAAGCCAGCCCTAGTCCGTAAATGGCAACCAACCATTACATTCTCTATAACCGACATATTTGAGAAGAGCTGGACATCCTGAAAAAGTTGGGTAATACCCAGGGCACTGATGCGATGCGGGGGAATCCTGCTCAGCCTATGCCGCTTAAACCAGATCTCCCCTTCTTGAAGAGGAAGAAGCCCGCTGATGAGCTTGAGGAGAGTGGATTTCCCCGCCCCATTGGGACCGATGACGACTGAGATATTCCCCTTGGGAACGGAAAAGCTTACCCCTTTGAGAGCAGCCAAAACACCAAAGTGCATGGATACATCTTCTACCTTTAGCAAGAGTTTATCTGAGGCAACCTTTTTAGAGGTTACCGCATCTTTTACCACAGCAGGGTCGGCCTTCATTAAACTGCTGCCCTCCTTCTTGAGAATGCCTTGTCAAAGAGTGAGAACAAGCCTCGAGGCAGGAAAAGCAGGGCTAATACTAGGATAACACCATAAGCTATAAGCTCATAAGCACCGGTGATACCAGTGACAAATACCGGCATAATCTCCCAGAGGAACTCACGCACGCCTATCATCAGGCCAGCCCCAAGGAAGGCTCCCCACGGGCTCCTCAACCCACCAAGTAACGCCATTATTACCACCATCACTGAAAATGGAATGAAGAAGGTGCCAGGTTCTAC
>CP070810.1:582891-591622 GCA_020343755.1 Dehalococcoidia bacterium
AATGCTACTACGCCCATCACTCCAATCGGTATGAACATGAAGGTCACCCTCTATATCAGACAGTTCCACCAGCTTAGGCAGAATGCCTTTTTCTGCCAGTTCTACTTCCTGCTGACCCTCTCGTATCTCAGGAGGGATAAACTCCAGGCCCTGCCGGTGATAAAAAGCTTCCTCAGTGGCAAACTTCTCCAGCTCACCGGTTGCCAGGTTAGTGATGCCATACTCGCTTAATTTTAGTCCCTGTCGGTGTGCCCTCTCCCTGAGGTTAATATTATGCTGCTTACTACCGGTGAAATACTGCAGGGTGGAGCCAAAGGAATCGTGGTCTACAATTCTGAGGTCAACCTGAAACCCGCCAGAAACAACCACGCTTGCCTTGGTCGTGCCGCTGGCTAAGACCTCCTTAACCTGGGGCAAAGTGGTGAAGGCGTGGATTGCTTCGGTAGCCTTATCCGTCGTGCCCATAAGGTCAATATCACCCACTGTTTCCCGAAAGCGGCGCAGACTTCCAGCTGGAGTCAGATGACGCAATCCGGGTAAGGGACTAAGCCTAGCCATAATCTCATCCACCACTGGCAATGCCTCGCTGATAGGGATACGCTGGCTCCGTTTCTTTCTCCTTAGTGCCTGAATCTGGCGCAGTATACTGTCTACTGTTTTATCACCCATACGGGGTAATGAAGCCACCTTACCACCAACGATAGCTGTTTCCAGTTCGTCTATTGACTTTATGTCAAGTTCTTTGGTAAGTAGCATCGCTGTCTTGGGTCCAACGCCAGGCAAATCAAGCAAGGTGCTAATCCCCGCAGGGAACTCAGCCTTCAGCTTCTCATAAAACTCAAGCTTGCCAGTAGTTACCAGCTCGGTAATCTTCTTGGTAATAGCCTCCCCCACCCCGGGGATTCCCTTTAACCTATCCTCAGCTACTAGCTGCTCCAGCTCAACCGGCAGGTGTTCAATGGAGCGAACCACCTTCTGGTAAGCCCGAATTTTAAACGGGTTCTCCTCCTTAAGCTCCAGGAGGTCAGCAATATCCTGAAATACCTTGGCAATCTCTTTATTATTCACTAGCCTTAATCTTCTCTCTTATCCACTCCCAGTCCGGGTTGCCATGGTTAAAGAATGACTTAAAATTATCCTTCAGCCACTCGTAGTAATCATCCTCGGTATACTGACAGAACGCCTCAACCAAAGACTCCCTTGAAATATCCTCAGGAATCTCCAAACCTTTTAACTTACACTCCAAGAATTCCTTAACCACTTGCCTGTCAAGCATCCTTTGGCTCCGCTAGAATATTAAATGCCAAGCTCTCTTTCAAAATCCTTGTAATTCTTTTTGCGTTTGTAAAGCTCCTCAACTTGCTCTAGCACAATAAATTTGAGACGGCTGTTAATCTCATGAAATGATCCCGCGAGCAGGCTCTGTGCCTTTCCTCTAGCTTCTTGAGGAGCTACCAGGAATATATTACTATTCCACAAATCGAAGGCGTGTTTGAGCTTCGCTAATGCGTGGTAGATATCCCCCCCAACTTGGATTTCAAAAACATAAGTCGGAACCGAGTTTACCACTCTTCTCCAAACAACATCGAGTTTTCCTAAGTCAAATTGATACTCTGGCTCAGCGATATAGTTTTGAAGGTTTCCAATTGCAATTAATTTCTCTTTTAACTGTTCGTGCGAAATAGGAGCACCTTCTGTTTCTCCAGCTATACCCACGAATTCTGCGGGTATCTCTGCAATCAGAGAGGGTTGACGAGCTAAAACAGCATATCCTGTTTTTCTTAGGTCGGAGAGTAATTTCTTCCCAAGGTTCTGATCAAGCAGCTGAAAGCCAGCACGAGGCCATAGATCCCTCGAAGTTACTTTCTCGCTTACCCATTTATCCGGAGCCAAGCAAAACTCCACATCGAATTCAAAGCGCAAAGGCCAAATCACCTTACGCTGCTTTATCTCGTCGGGCCAAAGGGGCTTATCTTGCTTAAACTTTGTTCGAGCAATACCATACCCAATAATCCCCGGGACTGGTGCAGTAGCATAGAATATCAGCTTATCATTCTCAGCAAGACTCTCCCATAAGTGACGTTGCGTCGCCTTGAGGCCCCAGATATCTCCATGCTTAAATGCGGTACGCCAATTTTGCGGACTACCCACCACTAACCAATAATTCATGTTACTCCTAACAATTATTTCTTAGCAGTCAGCTTCCTCAATCCCATCCCAGCAATTAAGGTGGCAAGCATAGCGGACGCAAGAGCCTTGAAAGTCTAGCTCGTCACCTGATTTTGTAACCACGCCTTCGGCAACAACAAGAACATTTTGTCCTTTGTTCATTGGTTTTCCGCACTTATCACAGGTGGTAACGCCTAAGCAAGCATCCATCATAGTGAGCCTCCAATATCACCTCCCGCAGCATTTTTTGTATTTCTTGCCGCTGCCGCAGGGGCAGGGGGCATTTCTGCCTACCTTTTCGCCAGCGACCCTAAGCTTCTTCTTACTCTTAGTGTCGCCACGAGAGGCAACCTGAGCCATTGGGGATGGGGCGGGTTGAGGGGCTTCCTTCTTGACAATGCTCACATGGTATATAGTATGGGCGACATCATGCCGGATGGTGGATAGTAATATATGAAATTGCTTGTAGCCTTCATTCTTATAGATTACCAGCGGGTCTCGCTGCCGTCCCATGGCATATAGTCCAGCATCCTGGCGCATGTGCTCCATATTAGTTAGATGCTCCACCCACAGGTTGTCTATGGTGCGAAGCATGACCAATCTCTCCAGCACCCTCATACTATCTGGCCCCAGCTCCTGCTCCCGGGCTTCATATAGAGCCTCCGCCAGCTCAATAAGCTTGGCTTCAATCTGCTCCGGCTTGAGCTGGGAAAGAGCATTGGCATTTATGTTTGGTGGTAAGTGGAAAATAGTGCCAACTTCAGCAATTAAGCCTTCCAGGTTCCAATCCATACCACGCTCATCAGGAATATGGGCGGCCACCACGTCTTGTATTTCCTCCCTAACCATGGACAGGATGTTCGCCTTAAGGTCGGCACCGCTTAATATCTTCCTCCGCTCATCATAGATAAGCTCACGCTGCTGATTAACCACATCATCATATTCAACTAAGTGTTTGCGGATATCAAAGTGATAGCCTTCAACCCGAACCTGGGCAGATTCAATAGCCCGGTTAATCAATCTATTCTCAATTGGGGTATCCTCATCCATGCCCGCCCACTCCATCAAGCCCTTAATTCGGTCACCGCCAAAGCGTTTGACCACGTCATCCTTTAAAGAGACATAAAATCGGGAGCTTCCCGGGTCACCCTGCCGCCCGGCTCTACCTCTGAGCTGGTTATCAATTCGCCGGGCTTCATGGCGCTCGGTGCCCAAGACGTGAAGCCCGCCGAGCTCGATTATCCGGTTATGTTTTTTCTCCCATTCTGCCCTCTCGGGCTTATTTTCCTTAGGCGGTTCTTTCCCACCCAGGACAATATCAACACCCCGTCCTGCCATATTGGTGGCAACAGTTACCGTCCCTGGCTGCCCTGCCTGGGCAATGATATGGGCCTCCTTTTCATGCTGCTTGGCATTAAGTACCTGATGAGGTACCCCTTTTCTCTTCAAAAGGTCACTCAAATACTCCGACTTCTCAATAGATACGGTGCCAACTAGCACCGGTCGTTGTTCGTTATGAAGCTGCTCAATCTCACGAACTACAGCCCGGAATTTAGTCTCCTCGTCCTTGTAAATCCGGTCAGGGCTGTCCTCACGAATCATCGGCAGATTAGTCGGGATAACTACCACGTCAAGTTTATATATCTTGTGAAACTCCTCAGCCTCAGTAGCCGCAGTGCCAGTCATCCCGGCCAGCTTATCATACATCCGAAAGTAGTTCTGGATGGTAATGGTGGCAAAGGTTCGGGTTTCCCGCTGAACCCTGACACGCTCCTTGGCTTCTATTGCCTGATGCAGCCCCTCAGAGTAGCGACGACCAATCATAAGTCTGCCGGTAAACTCATCAACAATGATAACCTGACCATCCTTTACCACGTAGTCCTTGTCCCTCCTAAACAGCACCTGGGCTTTAAGGGCACTTTCAAGGTAGCGGGTCAGGGCTAAGTTTGACGGGTCATAAAGACTAGGTGACTTTAATAAGCCCTCCCGCTTGAGCATCCTTTCCACATTGGTCATACCGGCATCGGTCAGGTTAACGGCGCGTAATTTCTCATCCACGGTATAGTCCTCTTCTCGACGCAGGCGAGGCACAAGCCGGGCAAATATTTGATATTTCTGTGTTGCTTCTACATCGGGAGCACTGATAATAAGCGGAGTGCGCGCCTCATCAATAAGGAGGTTGTCTACCTCATCAACGATGGCGTAATTTGGAGGACGCTGGGCACACTGAGACAGGTCAACGACCATGCTGTCCCGCAGATAGTCAAAACCGAACTCGTTGCTGGTACCATAGGTAATATCAGCTTGGTAAGCCTCACGGCGAGAGATAGGGCGAAAATGGCGCCACGGGTCCCTTTCGTTGCCCGAGTCGTAGGTTGGGTCATAAAAGCGAGAAGGGGTATGTTCGTCCGGGGTCTGTTGAGGATAAATGCTGGCGACACTTACCCCCAGGACATGGTAGATAGGTCCCATCCAGTAGGGGTCTCGCCTTGCCAGGTAATCATTAACCGTAGCCAGATGGCAGCCTTTACCGGTAAGGGAGTTCAGGTAGAGGGGAAGGGTAGCCACCAGGGTTTTACCCTCACCAGTCTTCATCTCAGCGATTCTGCCCTGGTGAAGGACAATACCACCCATCAACTGCACATCAAAGTGGCGCTGACCAATAGTCCGCTTAGCCGCTTCACGAACAACAGCATAGGCTTCAGGCAGAAGCTCATCAAGCGATTCCCCAGCCTTATATCGAGCCTTAAACTCATCGGTCTTGGCACGAAGTTCGTCATCACTGAGTTTTTCAAATTCAGGCTCCAGCTCATTTATCTGGTCTACTGGCGGCTGTAATCGCTTGAGCTGCTTTTCATTAGAATCAAGTAGACCACCCAGCCATTTAACCATTATCCTTCTCTCTCAATTAGCTTTCTAGCCTTCTCTGCCATTGACTCCTTGACCATTACCTTGACCTCACCCATCCCATCGACGGTAAAGGTATGCACTGAAGGCGCCGCCGTTGATTTCAATAAGCAAGGTACTCCGTAACTCTCAAGCAAGCCCTTAATAACCTGAGCTTCTATTTCACCTTTTGCCTGATATACCTCTACTATTTCCTCACTCTTGCTCAAACATAGCTCCTATAGATAGTCCGGTATGAATACGGTGGATGGCTTCACCTAGTAGTGGGGCTATAGATAAAACCGTAATCTTGTCCAAGTTCTTATTACCGGTGACCGGGATAGTATCGGTAACCACTACCTCTTTTACCGGGCACGAGGCTATCCTCTGGATAGCTGGACCGGAGAATACCGGGTGAGTGCAGCAGGCGTATACTTCATTTACCCCTCGCTCCATCAAGGCAGAAACAACACCCACCAGGGAGCCAGCAGTGTCTATTTCATCATCCACAGTAAGCGCCACCTTGCCCTCCACCTCGCCAATCACATTTAATGTCTCAGCCTGGTCAACATTGCCTATCCGCCTCTTTTCCATAATAGCCAAAGGGGCATTAAGCTTAGCCGCTAAGTCTCGTGCCCGCTTGGAAATACCAATATCAGTGGCAACTACCACTAGGTCATCAAAGCTCATCTCCTTAAAATAGTCACTTAACAGATAAAGGGCTGTCAGTTCGTCAACGGGTATGTTAAAAAAGCCCTGAATCTGGGCGGCGTGCAAATCCACTGTGAGTAGTCGATTGGCCCCAGCCACGGTAAGCAGGTCAGCCACTAACCTAGCCGTTATCGGCACCCGGGGTTGGTCCTTCTTATCAGTGCGACCGTAGCCATAGTAAGGAACCACGGCAGTAATACGTGCCGCTGAGGCCCGCTTCAAGGCATCGAGCATAATCAATAGCTCAACTAGGCTTTTATTGACTGGGGAGGAAAGGGGCTGAATAACAAAGGTATCCCGCTGACGGACATTCTCCAGAATACGAACAAAGGTATTCTCGTTACTGAACTCAAAGACTTCACACTTACCTAAAGGGATACCAAGGTACTCGGTAACTGCCTGGGCTAAGGCAGGATGAGCATTGCCACTAAATACTTTTATCTCGTCCATTTAACTCACTCCATATTTGTTGATTAACCTTTGATTAATTATAGCACTATTTGTAATTGCAGTGAAAAGGTGCTTGAAAGGAGGTATAAGTAGAAAAGCAAAGACAAAAGTATCTAGCAGTTAACAATAAAGACAAGCTAAGGGGATAAGGCAATCTGTCACCCAAGTGCTGGCCCATGGGGTGGTGCCTATTGGCACTGTGGGAAGGGTGGTTTGGTGTCTATTCCAAGCTCTTTAAGCGCCCTATCTTGCAAAGTCTCCAGGTGCGAGCTCAGTTGCTGGCGCTCCTGTTCAGATAGGGAAGACATTATCTGACGGACGGACTCTATTTTGGATGCTTGGTCACAGGCTTGCTCTCCCTTGTCGGTTAAGCTAACTCTTACCAGGTTCTTTTTGGGTAAGTCTTTCGTCTTGCTCACCAGTCGCTTCTTTTCCATTCGGTTCAGGATACCGGAAACGGTGTGAGGCTTTCTGAACAGCCACCGCGATATCTCAGATGGTATTGCCTGATTATCAAGACACCGAACAATAAACAAAACCGCAGCCTCCTCAGGTGAAATGCCATATTGCCTCAGTTCCTTTTCCCTGGCTTTGAACAGCGTATCTTGTGCCTGGAATAACAACCACCACAGGGTGTAATCTTCGTCTTCAAATAAAGGATTTCTCATGACCCTCCTCAAATATAGATTATGTTGCTGACAGGGCTATCTTAATCAACAATTCAGCCCCAAGCATCCAAGTGTAATTCGGGTATTCTACCATAAGTTTGACCAAAAATCCAACTAAGGTGGCTAAACCTCACCTGACTGCCTCAAAATCTTCACAAACCCGCCAAGCTATTGACAAGTGTAACTTTTTCACTTACGATATTCATAGTCGATATTTATATACGATATTTTCCCGAGTTATGTGTCTTAAAAAATAACCAAAATTATTCGCCCTGTGACAAAGACAGATTGATATAGAAGTCCAGGGGGGAGAAAATGAAAACAAGAATCTTTAGTCTCGTTTTTGTTCGGCTGGGCTCGGGTAATATGAAATTACTCGGATTCAAAAAGCACCTGCGGCGCCTGCTTGCTCCCGCTCTGGCCCTGCTGCTGGTAGCCACGGCATACCATCTGGTGATGGTAACGCCGGTTTCAGCGGGGACATACTGGGTAAAAGAGCGTGTCGACTGGGACGGCTGGGTGGGAGAGTACACCTCGATAGCCCTGGATTCAAACGACCACCCCCGCATCAGCTACTATGACGGTACCCTCCAATACGCCCGCTATGACGGATTGCAATGGCACATAGAAACCGTCCCGGACTCGACCGGCGACGTGGGCCAGTACACCTCGATAGCCCTGGATTCAAACGACCACCCCCACATCAGCTACTACGGCAACGGGAACCTCAAATACGCCTACTATGATGGATCGAGCTGGGACATTACTGCCGTGGACTCCGGCGGGCTGGGATGGTACACCTCGATAGCCCTGGACTCAAACGACCACCCCCACATCAGCTACTACGGCAATAACAACGAAGACCTAAAGTACGCCTACCATGATGGATCGAGCTGGGACATTACTGCCGTGGACTCAGCCGGCTTGGTGGGCATGTACACCTCGATAGCCCTGGATTCAAGCGACCACCCCCACATCAGCTACTATGACTTTACCAGCTACGAGCTCAAGTACGCCTATAAAGACGACTCGACCTGGCACATTACTCCCGCCGTGGACTCCGGCGACGTGGGAGAGTACACCTCGATAGCCCTGGACACAGGCGACCGCCCCCACATCAGCTACTATGACGATAACTACAACAACCTCAAGTACGCCTATAAAGACGACTCGACCTGGCACAAAACTACCGTGGACTGGGACGGCTGGGTGGGCAAGTACACCTCGATAGCCCTGGATGGAGGCGACAAACCCCACATCAGCTACTATGATGAAATCAACCACGACCTCAAGTATGCCTACCATGATGGATCGCAATGGCACTTTACTACCGCGGACTCAGACGGCTGGGTGGGCAAGTACACCTCGATAGCCCTGGACTCAGGCGACCACCCCCACATCAGCTACTTTGACACTAACAACTGCGACCTCATGTACGCCCAGCAGCTAGTCGATAACACCCCTCCCACCGACCCCGGCAACGTGCACAGCACCAGCCACCAAAAAAACACCTGGTCTAATGACAATACCGTTGATGTTGCCTGGACGGCTGCCACCGATGCTGAAAGCGGGCTGGACGGCTACTCTATCCTGTGGGACACCAATGATACCACCATACCTGACCTGGACAAGGATATCGAGGAGGATGTGGTGGCTGCCACCAGCGAAACTCTGGCTGACGGCAGCAACCACTGGTTCCACATCAGGAGTGTGGACAATGCCGGCAACTGGCAGTCCACCAAACACCTCGGCCCCTTCTTTATCGACACCACCCTCCCCAGTGGCCCCACCGAAGCCCAAAGCCCCAGCCACACCCTGAGCACCTGGTCTAATGACAATACCGTTGG
>CP070810.1:591722-594276 GCA_020343755.1 Dehalococcoidia bacterium
GAATATGGGCCTAGACCACCCGATGAAATTAATCAAGAGCAACTTGGGCTAGAGCTTGTTTGGGACCTAGATGAGATAGAGGCGCTGGCGCCGGGAGAAAGCATAGCCATTGAATATGATGCCATCGCTGTGTATCCGGGGGCTAATGTTAACATACTTTTCAGTAGTGCTCACTGTGCCGTTGATTATAGCGTAGTTGTTTCTGACCAAGATACGGCAACGGTTATGGTAATTCCTCCTGAGATTCCGCCCGAGGAGGTACTATATGCTGGCTTTGAGGCTCATGTCGAGTGCTCTTATGTGGACTGGGAATGTCTCTACTGCATCCTCACCATCTTCTTTGAGGCGGAGGACATCAGCACCGGGGACGTTTACCCGGTTACCAACGTGATTCTAAGGCTCAATGGGGTGGATGTGTTTAATTCAGGGCCTATGTCTACGGCGTACTTCGACCATATTGTTGAGAGGGAGGCTGGCTGTGGAGAAACCATTGAAATTGAGTTAATAGCTATGAACCTAATTGGCCTGGAGGCAATTGCCACCGACTCCATCACTACCCCCTCACATCTAGTACATTGACGGGCATCTATAATGCCTCGTCAATAAGGAGGCTGGATAGCTGTTGCAGCTATCCAGCCTCTCCATAATCCTGATAACTAGACGCCAGGTTTAACTCTTGCCTATTCGGAACATCTTAGTCCCGCATACGGGGCAGACACCTTGAGTCGCCGGCTTGCCATTCTTCATGGTTATGGCCCTGGCATCCTTCATTTCTCTCTTAGCACGGCACTTCACACAGTAAGCTTGCACCTATTACCTCCTTTTTGCTATCAACATAAACTATCCAATCCCACAATGTCAATAGCCAAACCGGGGTAAAAAGAAATCTAACTTAAATTCCTTAGCTTAAAACAGCTGAAAAAGTATTTGACAAATGGAAAACATAAGCCCATAATACTTCCACCTTATAACCCAATAGTAAAATATGTCGGTAAATCCCAGATTGGGAGCTGACCATGTTCTGTGAAGAGTTTGTCTCTCAGAACAGTGTGGGGTTTAACTCACAGAAGAGTATTCTTTAGAATGTGTGAGGCGTCACTCTAAGTAATGGATGACGCCTTATTCTATTGTAATGGGGCTAATTCCCTGGAGAGCATTTAGGGAGCTAGCGGACATAGATGTCTCAGTTATAGGCGATACGTTGACTATCAAGGGGGAGAGGAGGATGATATGGTAACCGAACAGGATAAAACCCTGGAGGCACTTCAAATTGCCATCCAGATGGAGATTGATGGCAAGGAATATTATCTAAAAGCTAGCCAGGAAAGTAGCAATGACCTTGGCAAGAAGCTGCTAAAGTCACTAGCTGCTGAAGAAGACGTCCATAGGCAGAAGTTTGAGGAGATATATAGTACTCTCCGGAATAAAAATGCCTGGCCCGAGACTGATTTTCAGCCCGATAGAGGCAAACGACTTAGAACTATATTCGCCAGAGCAATTGAGGAAATAGGCTCCAAAGTAAAGGCTTCGGCCACTGAGCTTGAGGCAGTACAAACGGCTATGGATATGGAAAATAAAACCTATGATTTCTATAAAAACCAAGGCAGAAATGCCACCTATGACGCTGAGAGAGACTTTTATGACACTGTGGCTGCCGAAGAAACGGAGCATCACCGGGTTCTGCTTGACTACTATGAGTATCTCAAAGACCCGGCAGGCTGGTTTGTCAAAATGGAGCACCCTTCTCTGAATGGTGGCTGAAAAAGCACTAAAACTCTGGGGGAACAAAAAATGCTGGAGATTAAGCAACTAACCGTAGCCGTAGACGGTAGGGAAATCCTGCAGGATTTAAATTTGAAAATAGGAATGGGGGAAACACACGCTCTATTCGGTCCTAATGGCAGTGGTAAGACCACACTCCTCATGGCGATAATGGGTTTCCCTAGGTATCAAGTAACCAAGGGCAACGTCATCTTTAGGGGTAAAGATATAACCGGATTGCCTATAGATGAGAGAGCCCGTTTAGGAATTGGTATGTCCTTCCAGCGTCCACCAGTAGTTCGAGGGGTAAAGACCCGCGATATGCTTAACGCCTCTCTGGGAGAAAAGGGCAATAAAGAAATCATAGACAGCCTAGCCAAGAGAGCTGATCTGAGCGGTTTTCTTGATAGAGACATAAACTATGGTTTTTCAGGAGGTGAGATAAAGCGCTCCGAGCTAATGCAACTACTAGCTCAAAAACCAGAGTTGATTTTACTGGATGAGCCCGAGTCTGGCGTTGACCTAGTAAATATAGCTCTGATAGGCAAACTAATAAATGAGCTACTGGAAAAGGAATGCCCGATGCGGTTGCGGAAATGCACCGGTCTTATCATCACCCATACCGGTCATATCCTAGACTATGTTAATGCTCGCACCGGCTATGTCATGCTTGATGGCAGGATAGTCTGCGAAGGTGACCCCCATGAGATGCTGGTAACCATTAAGGAAAAGGGCTATGAGGAGTGCGCCAAATGCGTGAGGTGAAATCCTCTAAAACGAACAAAGATAGAGC
>CP070810.1:594376-597554 GCA_020343755.1 Dehalococcoidia bacterium
AGGGATAAGTAATAGTGGTATTTTCCAGCAGAGTAACCGTTTTCCCAAACACCGCTCCATATATCTCAATATTATCGAGTCTAATCTCGCCCTCAGGAGCATATAGTATCGCCTTTATATAATCGCAATTCTCACCTTTTTCAATGTTGCCATTGAGTGCCGCAACCAATGGTATGTTTTCCAGTTCAAATCTAGCCAGCTCTATTTTTATATCACCATCTTGGGCAATAAAGTGTCCTGTCCCGGTGACGATAGAATCGGCTTCTATGTGGATGGTCCGGTTTGTACCCATCTTCTCTAAACCCTCAACATAGACAGTGCCTCCCATTGTTACCTCAGCCCCCCCTTCGATTTTTAGGTACCCGGTGATATATTTTGGTCCCAGATTATGGGTGCCTGCGCCCAGCACCAAATTACCCTCAATAGTTCCACCGCTCAGTGCCTCCTGTTTATATGGTTCAATATCCAATGGAGGGAACTCGAGGTCGCCGTATTCAGTGATTGTCCCGGTAACCTGGCTGTTTTCAAGTATAACCGAGCCGCCAGCATAAACGTCGCCATCAATCGATGAGTCTTCAAGGAAGAGGTCACCATCGGTAGCCGTGACTGCACACCCGAAGAGGCCTGGGATTACCTCTACGTAGGATTCAATTGATGTGCTGCTACCACCGTCGGTAGTAGCTGTGGAGGTTTTCTTAAAGATATTGTTACCTAAATATTCTGCGGTAACATCTACCGTTCTATCGTTTACTATGAAGCTCTCTTGTAAGGGAATTGTCATATACTGCGTCAGGTTATTAGCTAAGTCACAAATGGCATATTCCACGCCAGAATCGGCGGCATAAGTCCCCAACGTGTTTCTCTCAACCACTTGGTGGTAATTGAGGCTAGTGCCGGCTAGGTTGAGGATAGGAACTACTAGCAAACTACCCAGCGCTAATAAAATTAGAGCCATTATCAGGGCTTGTCCCGACTGTCCATTCTTCGGTAGTTTCATTTTTTATTTCCCTGGTCTCGGTTATACCGGGCCGGGCCTTTGCTTAACTTGGTAACTTCTTTCAGCAACAGCTTCGCCGGTAGAAGCTCTTACAGTAAGCTCATAAGCATTAGAGTCTAAAGCAGTAAAAGTAGTCTCATCTACATCAATGTACTCAGCAACCACGGTTTCTTTAATCAGAGTGTGTGAAGAGTCGTAAACTTGACGTATTATCTTGTCGCCATCAAATAAGTAATCAACGCTGTAATCGTTGTTCTGGTCGGTATCAACCGGAATGTCAAGAGTTAGGGGGAAACCGCCTGTACCATCCGGGGTTACATTCTCCGCCATCTGAACATCGTGTGAAATGGAGTAGCCGGCATTTTGCACCTGGCGCAAGACAACACTCCGCTCAGTAGTCCCTTGGGAATTGGTCACTATGGTCGTTATCGTCATACTCATAGCCACGATAATGATGCTGATTATCGCCAACCCGACTATGACCTCAATTAGGGAAAACCCTTTCTCCGTTCGTTGAATCAACTTAATCTCCCTACCCTGTAGTCTGACATCATTAGCAGTGGCTTTTCTTCACGGTTAATCACTACTGTTATACTTTGAAGTTCAAAATAGCTGTCCTCGCCCGGGCTAATAATAATTTGGGGATTGTTTATTTCAATAGTATAGCCTTTCACAACCAGTTCATCAGGAATATCAATTAATTGGTAGCAATTTTCAGGGTCATCAGGGTTGTAATCTGCTGTCAGTATATAGTCTTGAGCCATAATGTGTTCCCATTGCGATTTGGCCAAGCTCTCAGCAATAACCCTTTCTTGGCTTACCCAGCCGGCTCTGAATGTAGTCGCCAGTCCGCTGAGGAGGCCAACAGAAATAATTCCCAGGAGACCCAGGGCTACCAGTGTTTCAATTAATGTAAACCCCTTCTCGCTTTTCATCTAACCTGCCTTAACCATGCCACTAATGTGTAAAGGGCTACTACCCCTATGATATTTCAATTCTCGCTCATAAAGTTCGGACTGACAATGAACAAAGGTACTGTATTTAGATAGGAATTTAGTCATATACAAGCACGCGGCACCCAAACTGTGGCCGATTTCGTTAGGCTGTGAGGCTTTAATAGTCTGGTAGCTAACTTGTCTGGCTGAGGTTCAAGTCAATCCTTTGTTCTAAGGTTCATACCTTGGAGTTCCCCGAAGGAAAAGTTCTTTTCCCACGGCTTCAAGCTAGCCATATGCCTTATATGCTCCTTATTACCTACTTATCTATGACCAAAGTCCTATTGTCTGTGCATGAGACACTATTTAATATAAAGTTGCTGGCAAAGGTTGGCATTATTTATAGAGCGAAACTAAAAATGACAGATCGATCTGTAGAAGAATCTCGAGGTAGGTTATTAAAGCGTTTATCTGAGCCTGAGGCATTACAACTGATTCCTGAGGCGATGGCTCGGAAATACACCGCCATACCCCTGGCAGTAAGTAATAATGCTCTGCGGGTAGCTATGGCAAACCCTGAAGACATATTTGCCTTGGAAGCTTTGGCAACCCAGAGTCAGATGCGCATAGAGACTGAGAGAGCTACTGCTGAGGAAGTTCAAGAAGCTATCGATTTCAACTATAAAGCGTATGATGAACTAGAGAAGCAGATTTCTAATATCTCATTCCCCGATGAGGCAGTGGACGAACGAATTGGGCTTGAGGCTATTAGTGAAACTCCAGTAGCTCAGGCTCTTACCCTTATTATAGATGCAGCGGTGAAAGCTCGTGCCTCTGACATTCATCTTGAGCCAGAGGAAAGTAAACTTCGAGTTCGTTATCGGATTGATGGCACCCTTCACGATACCCTCTCATTGCCATCGGTGGCAGCTGGCCTAATTATTTCTCGAATTAAAATCCTGGCCAATATGAATATTGCTGACCATCATCATCCTCAGGATGGACAGTTTTCGCTTGAATCTAAAGGCCGGTTAATAGATATTCGGGTGGGAACGGCGCCGACCGTCTACGGCGAGATGGCATCATTACGGCTTCTCTATAAATCCCGAGCTATGCTAAATCTGTCTGAGCTGGGTTTTCTACCTGAAAGCCTGGCCAAGTATGAAAAGATGCTGAAGGTTCCCTATGGTATGATTCTAGCCAGCGGCCCTACCGGTGCCGGCAAAACTACTACCCTTTATGCCTC
>CP070810.1:597654-602210 GCA_020343755.1 Dehalococcoidia bacterium
GGCATGCCGGCATTAGAAACCAGCGCCACATCCCCACCCTCAAGGCAATCTAAAATGTAGTCAATTTTGGTCCACTTGTTGTGCTCGTGATAGCTTGTCACCGGCGTCTTAATATCATATTTGGCAAGAAGCTGCTTCGTCCTGCGGGTATCCTCAGCAGCAATAAGCTTCACCTCCCGCAGGGTGCGTAAAGCACGTAACGAGATGTCCTCTAAATTACCAATAGGAGTAGCCACAACATAAAGAGATGGCATGACTTATCTTTCCCAGCTTAGCTATTATAACCTATACTTCATCCCCTTATCTACACTGCTTGACAAAAGGCTTATTATCACCTATTGTTATTGTTTAATATCTTTTCTATCCATATAAGAAAAAAGGAGGTTAATAATGAAAGAAGTAACGGTTGTTACTGACAGTTTATCTTCCATATCCCCAGAGCTAGCCGAGGAGTATGACGTTATAGTGCTACCCTACCACCTCATCTTTGACGGCAAGGATTACCCGGATAACACCTTTGATAGAGGAAAGCTATTTGCCCGACTTGAGTCCTACCAGAACCTGCCTACTCACTCAGCCTGTACTACCGGTGAAATACTGGAAGCCTACAAGAAGGCTAGCCAAAAGGCAAAGGGCATCTTATTTATTTCATTGTCCTCAACCATGTCAGCAGACTATAATTCGGCACTGCAAGCTAAAGAGATGGCAAAGCAGGAATTGCCCGATACCGCCATTGAAGTGGTCGATTCCCGCAGCGTTATCGGTGGTGAGCTGCTTGTTGTCCTGGCGGCTGCCAGAGCAGCCAATGAAGGCAAGAACCTATCCGAGGTGACTGAGATTGCTCACCAGGTAGTGCAGCAGGTAACCTATGTAAACGTGCCCGAGACTCTATTCTTCTTTGAAAGGGCAGGTAGGTCAGGTGGAGAACCGGGCATAGCCAAAGCTCCAATCCCAATATACCCCCTTTTGGCAATGGATGCCGCCTCTGGTGGAGCCGGGAAATTCATCTCCAAGAATAGATCTAAAGCTAAGGCAATAGAAGCACTGCTGGAGATGGTGAAGGAAAAAAGTGGGGGCAAGAAGCTACACGCCGCCATCGGCTATACTAACAACCCTGAGGAAGCCGAGGCATTAAAGAAGAAGCTCCTCTCCCAGCTTGAAGTCAGTGAACTCCATATCACGCCATGGTCATCAGTAGGCTGTGTGGTAGGTGGACCACGCTGTATATCACTGGGATTCTATAGCGAAGATTAAAAGGCAGCCCAGCTATACCATAGCCTGCCCCTAATAGAGCTGGCTCGCAAGCGAGCCAGCTCCTCCTCGCCTTATTATTGCTAGCCCGCTTCACAAAATGCCTATCATTAAACCAAAGAGGTTAATAAACAATCTCTATACTGCTTGACAAAGGGCTTATCATCGCCTATGATTATTGCCTCAATATTTCCTCACCCATATTAAGAAGAAGGAGGCAGTTAATGAAAGAAGTAGCTATTATAGTTGACAGTGTTGCCATGATACCACCAGAGGCAGCAGAAAAATATGGCATCTCAGTAGTACCTTCCCATGTTGTAATGGATGGCAAGGACTATCTAGAAACGGAGATAGATAGGGAGCAGGTCTATGCCCGGCTTAGGAGTAAGGAAAACCTACCCTCCACCTCAGCCGCCTCCCCCGGAGAGGTCTTAGAATCCTTCAAGAGGGCAAGCCAGCAGGCAAAGTCTATCTTATTTATTTCTCTATCCTCTGGACTCTCGGCAATATATAGTTCAGCGACAGATGCCAAAAAGTTGGCTCAGCAGCAATTACCCGACACCACCATTGAGGTTTTGGATTCTCTCACCGTTGCCGGCGCCGAGATGCTTATCGCCATTGAGGCGGCCAAGGCAGCCAACGAAGGTAAAAGCCTTCCTGAAGTGACTGAAGTTGCCACTAAAATAAAGCAACGCGTAGCCTCGTTTGCCCTGCGAGAGTCCCTGTTTCATTTTGACCGCAGCGGGAGAACAGGTAAGGCTACAGATTGGGCTAAGTCGGCAATCCCCACCGTCACTGCTCTAGAGATAAGTGCCGCCAGTGGCGGAGTGGTCAAACCTCTATTAAGAGAGAGAAGCGTGACTAAGGCGATAGAAGCCACGCTTAACCTGGTGGAGGAAAGAACTAAGGGGGGAAGGTTGCGTGCTGCCATAACCCATACCAACGTCCCTGATAAAGCTAAGGAGCTAAAAAAGAGGCTATTGTCCCGGTTTAAGCCGACTGAAGAAGTTTATATTGGCGAAGCCATGCCCTTTGTGGGGGTCGTAAACGGGGAGGGTATGTGGGAGGTTGGATTCTACGCCGAGGATTAAAAGGCAGCCCCTCCGTCTATAACCATAACCCGCTTCTGATATAACTGGCTTGGTCACTTAGAAAAGCTATCACTGGGTTGCTAAATAATCTCAACTAAGGTTTCTTGACTTTGGACACTGCCTTTGATATAGTTCCTGTTTAAGAAAGGACGGCAAAATGGCTACCCCCCAGTTTAAGCAGCTACGCCATTCCTATGGATTTGATGACGTAGCTATAGTGCCCGGAGATGTAACCATCAACCCAGACCAGACAAACATTGATTTCAAGGTAGAGGGTTTTACCTTCTCTATCCCCGTTATAGCCTCAGCCATGGATGCCGTGACCGATGTCAACTTCGCCATCCTGATGAGCAAGCTCGGTGGGCTTGCCGTTCTCAACCTGGAAGGACTGCAAACCCGGTACGATAATCCTCAAGCAATATTATCCCAAATTGCCCAAGCATCTGATGCTGAAATTACCCCTCTGCTCCAGAAGGTCTATTCTCAGCCGATTAAGGAGAACCTTATTGCTGAACGAATCCAAGCGATTAAGAAGGTAGGGGCAGTATGTGCTGTTTCAGTAGCGCCAGCTAACACCAAACGCTTTGCTCCGATAGCTGCTGAAGCTAAAGCTGATATTTTTATAGTTCAGTCCACGGTTACCAGTGCTCGGCATATATCCAAAAGCTATCGTGGGCTAATCTTCTCCGAGCTTCGTAAGTCCATACCCATGCCTATAATCGTTGGTAACTGTGTCAGCTATAGCGCCTGTCTAGAGCTTATGAGAACCGGAATCGCTGGGGTCTTGGTCGGTGTTGGACCGGGTGCTGCCTGCACCACCAGGGAAGTCCTCGGCGTCGGTGTCCCACAGATAACCGCCACTATGGATTGCGCTGCGGCTAGGGATGAATACCAGCGTGAGTCTGGCAAGTATGTGCCAATAATTACCGACGGCGGTTTTCGCAAAGGTGGACATTTGTGCAAAGCCTTTGCCGCCGGGGCTGATGCAGTAATGATAGGCTCCATTTTGGCTCAAGCCAAAGAGGCACCAGGGCTGGGTTATCACTGGGGTATGTCCCACCCCCACCCCGCACACCCCAGACGAACAAGAATAAAAGTGGGTACTACAGGCTCAAGAGAGCAAATACTCATCGGTCCGGCTTCAGTCACTGATGGTAGTCAAAACCTCGTCGGGGCTGTTCGCACCGCGCTTGGCATCTGCGGGGTGCGAACCATTCAGGAAATGCACAAGGTGGAAATGGTAGTCGCACCGTCTATTACCACTGAAGGAAAATGGTGGCAACTGTCATCCCATTAGACGGCAGATTGTAACTGTTTGCCAGTCCCTAATTTGTTTCAGTCTTCACTCCACCAGCTAAGAAAGAGACTCCCTGGTCCTGTATGCCTACCCACTACCGGTAACGTTTCAGCAACATAAAGCTCAACGCATTGAAGCTCTGATGACACCCGTTTTTTTAGTTCCTCTGCCTCATCTGGCGCGTTGACATGACCTATCACCACATGAAGTTTCTTGTCCCGGTACCTCTCCTTCATTATCTCAAGTAATCCTTCCACCGCCTTGCGCTTGGTTCCAAACCTGGCTAGAGGGGCATGCACTGTTCTTTTGGCAGCATCCGTTTCCAGAAGTGCCTTGGTGCTAACTTTAGCCTCTGCCCAAGCGCGACCATCAAGTATCCTTCCTCCGCTGGCGAGGTATTCAAGATTATCAGCTAGGAAAATATACTTGACCTTGGCTACCATATTGTTAGCCACTTCAACTACCTCGGGGAAGCTCTTGCCGGCGGCAGCCGCCCTGGCTGCTTCCAGGACAATAAACATCTGGGCACCACAAGCGGTGCCAGAATCAATTACCTCAATCTGGATATTAGGTAGTTCCTCCTCAGCCATCTGCTTAGCTTGCCTTGCCGCATTAGCTGACATACCAAGCCTGGTGCTGTGACCAATATATAAAATAGCCTCTGCCTTCTGGCTTAGTTCGCGAAATGCTTCTAGGAAAACCCCTACAGTGACAGATGAAGACGTGGGTAACTTTTCCGTCTCCGTTATTTGAAGCAGATTCTGGTAAAATTCAGGTAGATTTACCTCGTTTTCGGGATAGGCCTTGCCTTCGATAACAATGCCCATAGGCACTATTTTGATATTGTATTTATCGGCGAGTTCTTGAGGCATGTGGGAGATACTATCAGTCATAATAGCTACTTTTTTCACTATTAC
>CP070810.1:602310-605934 GCA_020343755.1 Dehalococcoidia bacterium
GCCACCAGTTAAAGCTCCGGTGATGATAATGCCCGGTAACGCTGGCAGGGTAAGGAAGGTGGCTGGAGGGCCAACAAATGAAACAATGCCGAAGTAGTAGGCAACCAGTGGCCATACACCTATAACAGCCCCTAGGCTTACACTAAAGCTATCGGTAATGGTGTTGGCTATGGGTACTGCTGGTCTATCTCCCAGGGTAGCATTGACCGCTTTCCTGCCCATGGCTTGGAAAAAAGGAGTAACAAGGATCAAACCAGCCATAGCCATAAAGCTCATCTGGAAGGAAGCGCTCCATAGGACTTGAGGGCTGATGCCCACCATTATAGCTGCGGCAAAGGC
Organism: Dehalococcoidia bacterium; assembly: GCA_020343755.1. Lineage (GTDB taxonomy): Bacteria > Chloroflexota > Dehalococcoidia > Dehalococcoidales > E44-bin46 > E44-bin46. The sequence continues at coordinate 602,650 of CP070810.1, forward strand.
AAGGGAAGTAATGGCGCTACGTTGTCTGCCTAAAAGCTCGGCGGTGAGGAACAGGCTAGCCATAGTTGCCCCTCGAACCACTGGTGGGTGCATACCGGTGATAGCGGCATAGAGCCAGATTGTGCCTAGGGCCAGCCAGATGTAGAGGTAGTGCCTTCGGCCAAAGAGCCATATACCGGCGCTAATCAGGATGCCAGCTAAGATGCTGAGGTGGAGACCTGAGATAGCTAATAAGTGAGCGGTGCCAGTGCGGGCGAAATCAGTTTTGACTGACGAAGGAATATTGCCCCGAATGCCTAAAACAATGCCCTGGGCTAGTGACGCCTGTGGCTCGGGTAAAACTTTAGCCAGGCTTTGGGATAGGTTGTTTCTGGCTGAATAGACCCAGGCTAGCGGTTTAAAGCCCTTCCCCGTCTCCAATATTTCTATTTTGGGGTAGGACATAGTGGAATAGATTCCCTGGTGAGCTAGATAGCCTTTATAATCAAAGTCATTAAGCTGGGGAGGTGTCTCCAACTTGCCGGTTACTAGTAGCACGTCGCCATACTTATAGGTAGGGTATCTGGGGGCAAATAGCAGAGCCGTTCCTGATATATCTTGCCACTCTTCATCCAATTTGATTTCTGTGGCTGACAACTGGAGGTGGGTAGTTTTGTCTCTAACTTCTGGGTCGGCATTGACCATCCCCTTGATTTCTACAATTTCTTGGTCGTTGTAGAATTGGAGGTAATTCTCATCGACAGTGGGCTGGCTTGACTGAAAGCGGAAGGCACCACCAAACAGAGCAATAAGGCATAGGCTGACTAGGATTATCGTTCTCCTGTGTTGACGAAAGAGGAATAGCAGGGGGAGGGGGATAAGCCCGGTGAAGATGAAGGCGAAAGGCGGACTAAATTTTGCCCCCAAAAAGATACCAGCCACCCAGGTACAGCTTAGGTAGATAAGTGGCACTACCTTCCATCCTTGGGTATTAGTCAGCTACGGTAATCAGGTGTTTAATCTGCTCGTAGGTAGCAACTCCAATGCCTTCTACCTTAATTATCTGGTCAATATTTTGGAATGGTCCATTTTGGCTGCGATAAGCTACAATGGCGTTCGCCTTGGTTTCGCCAATTCCGGGTAGAGCCTCAAGTAGCCAAACTTCAGCTTGATTAAGATTAATTTTTTGTGGCTCCTCCTTTTCCCCTACCTCAGAAATGTAAAGTTTAAGCCCACTGAGGTCGGCACTGGCGATGGTGCCTCCGGCAGTCTGAATAAGAGCCTCTATGCTATCCTCAGCTTTTAAGGGATAGAAACCAGGGTTATTGACCGCACCGCCGATGTAAATCTTATTTAGCTGTTCCTGACTGGGGGGTTTAGAGAGTAAAATCTCTATGGGCTGGCTACCACTATATCGTGACCAGACTACTATACCACCAACGGTAATAGTTGCTACCAGGAGAATAATAAGTAGCGTCCGATACTTGCTAAACTCGCTTATCGTCATGGGAAGCCTCCTGAAGTTAGCACTAATGTTAGATACTTTTTAAAAATTGTGTATCAAGAGAGGTTTACGCGCCTCTCAGGACAGCTCGTAGTGCCTCTTCCGACTCAGGAGTGGTAACCGCTATCACCCGGTCTCCGTCGCGAAGAATAGTATCAGATGTGGGCACACGAGGTTTGCGTTCCTTAGGAATAATTAGCGCCAGTCTGCTTCCCTTTGGTAGCGAGAGCTCCTTTACTGGTTTACCTACCGTAGTTGCGTCAGGTGGGATTTTTACTTCTACAATCTCCAGACCCTTGTCTCTAATGGTTAATAGATGGGTTAGGGGGTGCGTTGGCACCTCCTCCTTTATATTTTCAAGGATAATGTTAGTGCTGCTTACGGTAACATCGATGCCTAGTTTCTTGAAAATAGTTTCATGTTGTGGGTTTCTCACCCGGGCTATAGTCCGAGGGACGTTAAATTTATGCTTAGCTACTTGGCAAGCAACTAGATTATCTTCGTCATCACCGGTTACCGCAATCAGCATATCAGCTCGAGCAGTGCCTATGTCAGTTAAAGTGGCTGCCTCGCAACCATCACCGCGAATACAAACGCTACCTAGTTCATCGTTTATAATTTTACAAAAGGTTGGGTTCTTTTCCACTATAGCTACTTCATGTCCTTCGCTTAGCAGGGCTTTAGTTAGATAGTAGCCTAATCTACCGCCACCAATAACTATGATGTACATTTTTCCCTCTCAGCTCTCTAGCTTTTCTCTTAGTATCTGGGCAAATATTGTGGTTGGGCTAAAGGCTTCTAGTCCTAAGGTGCTGTATAGTTCCTGGCGCAAAGGGTCATAAATCCGGCAAATGACCCTAGGCACACTGAAAATATGCTTGGCGATTTGGGAGGCCATAACGTTGCGATTGTCTCCCTGGGTTACCGCCACAAAGGCGTCTGCCTCCTCTATTCCCGCCTTTTTAAGTACTTCTTCATTGAGGCCATTGCCAACCAACGCTGTGCCACTAAAGGTAGGCGGTAGTCTTCGGAAACTGTAGGCATCGGTATCTAGGATAGTAACCGAATGCCCATCACCATCTAGCAATCCAGCTAGTCGAGCTCCTACTCGTCCGCAGCCCATAATAACTACCTTCATACGGCAAACTCAGCAGGGCATTGATGATATAGTATAACACAACAGGGGGCATTTTTTAGCACGTAAGGTACCACTTCACCCAGACTAAACTCGCCAAAGCGTGTTTTGTAGGCAAGACCCATTAGGATTAGGTTGACCTCTCGTTTTGTTGCTTCCTCGACAATAGCCGGTCCAGCTTCGCGGGCTTGAAGCAATTCAGTAACTATCTTGTAGTGTTCCTTTTCAGCTACAGTCTCAACATGGTTTAGAATATCTTCGGCTTTCTGAATTTCGGGTTCAATTTCAACATCTAGCGGTAGGTCGCGTTTCATGGTAATGATATAAATGGCGCGGACTTCACTCTTATCCTGCCTAGCCAGCCTACAGGCCAGCTCAATTGCCTTCTCATCGGCTTGGCTACCAATTACCGGCACCAGAATCTTGTTAAACTTCATTGTTTTCTATTTCCGTTTATTATTGAGCAAGCGATATTATACTCTTCTTGTCAAGAGGTCTCAACATTATTCTTATTTATTATTTAGCGCCACTTCCAGAATGAAGGGGCGAAAAGGGCGAATACAGTTAAAAGTTCAAGGCGGCCAGCCAGCATGCATACTATGAGCACAACCTTACCCGCAGCCGGGATTAAGGCATAATTTGCCGCTGGTCCTACCAAACCCAAGCC
>CP070810.1:606034-614605 GCA_020343755.1 Dehalococcoidia bacterium
CGGTTTTCCAGCTGTGTCGATTCTTTCACCTCGGCGATTCTTCCAAGCAACAAAAAGGTTTGGCAAAGGTGGTCGCGGGACTGGGAATAGCGGGGTCATATCGATAGACCGCCCCGGGCAAGAAGTTATTGAGCGTACTTCAGCATTAGTCACCACTATTCAAAGTTAAGTTCACCATTATAAATGTGACCATTTCGTTATTGACATGTGCCATCTGGTGAGGTATTGTCATAACTACGAATTAAAGTCGTACCCGAAGGTCGTACACAAAAAGGTCTCTCGTCATTGTGGCGAATTAAACTTGCGCTCACAGGGAGAGTCCAATTGTTGTCGGGGGTGCACATTGTGGGCGATTAACAACCTAACCATGGCTGCAGGTAAAGAGCTTAGAAGACCACCGTGGTGGCGTGTACTTGTGAGCTTTTTTGATTTTGGCTTGAGTAAATAATCTAACGGAGGTCGTGCCTATGGAGCAGTACAGGTGAATATTTCACCAATAGTCGAAGAAACCTGTTAGAAAGAGCAAGGAATTAAGGAGGTGATACTGTGATGGGAAGACTGGGCAAGATATTCCTCATTCTGGCTGTGCTGGCTCTGGTTTTGGTGCCAGTGCTGGGCTGTGTCGGACCGCAGGGAGAAGAGGGCGAAGCGGGCCCACAAGGGCCAGCCGGGCCTGCCGGACCAGCGGGGCCTGAAGGGCCACAGGGACCTCAAGGAATTCAAGGGGAGATAGGACCTCACGGGCCAGCCGGGCCAGAGGGGCCTGCCGGACCTCCTGGTGCACAGGGGCTCAGGGGTCCGGCAGGGTCAAGGGGCATGGGTGGTCCGGACGGGCCAGTGGGACCAGCCGGGCCTGCCGGACCAGCGGGGCCTGAAGGGCCACAGGGACCTCAGGGTGAGCAAGGACCGCCAGGGCTGGGGTATAATCCGACCCAGATTGCCCTGCTGCGCTGGTATGGAGGTAGCAAGGCGGGCAGCAGCTTTCCTGCGGGCGAAAGGCCTCGGGGCATCTGCTTTGACGGCGCCAATATCTGGGTGACAAACGAGTGGAGCGACGATGTCACCAAGCTGTAGCTGTGGCAGCGGCGGGTCATGGTTGAGACAGCCCTCAGCCAAAACAGGGACTGGCAAGCTCATAGAGCTATTTCAGTTGGTTACGGCATACGTTCGCCATTAGCTTTCTACGTGCTGGTGGCGATGTAGTCCGCTTCACAATATGCTCAAGAAGTGAACTTGTGCCTAGCACAAAAACTAACATTCGCCGCTCAATGACTGCTGTTAGCTAGTTGACTTAGAGACTGCCTTCCGGATAATTTTGTAAACTTCGGCGAGCCTCTCAGCCCTTACTTTGTGGTCGTGGTGTGCAATGGCCTGCTTTAGGCCTGTGTATTTCAGCATGGCGATGGTCATATCTGCAGCTATTTCGTTGACCGTTTTTACTTCAGGCATTACGTTTCCCCCTTCCTTTCTGGGGCAGTGATACACACCACCGCCCCCTCCACTATCCTACAGCTAATGAGCAGAATAGTACTTCTATACTCGTATCCCCGGACACCACTCGGGCTCCCACCAGTCAGGCAGTAAGAGGCTGGTTAAACCGGCTGGGTGTAAAGACACTGTTCATAGAGCCGGGGAGCCCCTGGGAGAACGGGTACATAGAGTCATTCAATGGAAAGCTGAGAGATGAACTGCTTAACTGTGAGGTATTCTATACTTTGACTGAAGCGAAGGTATTGATTGAGCAGTGGCGGAAGGAGTACAATCAAGTACGGCCTCATAGCTCTTTAGGCTACCGGCCGCCTGCTCCTGAGGCTAGAATACCGGTAACTCTAACTTAACAAGTGGTGTCCTTTATGGGGGCCGGTCAACAGATGATAGAAGAAATTGGCAATTAATACTTGTATTATGCTTTCATATGAGGATATTCAAAAACAAGTGGTCAAGAAAATCAAAAAACGTAAAGGCCGATTAAGAATTTGCCATTATGTTCTTATGGGAGTCACAAATGCAAATGGTAGATCCACATATACACATAGATTCGCGTACACGTGAGGATTTAGCTTCAATGGCTACTGCCGGGATAATTGCAGTGGTAACCCTAACCTACTATCCCCATCTTCACTTATCTATCAGTTCACAGACTTTATTGGACCACTTTGAGCGCGCTATCAATTTCGAGGCCTGGAGGGGGAGACAGGAGCTTATAGATGTATATGTTGGTATTTCCCTTAATCCAGTCAGCATTCCCCCAGACTATGATAAGGTCTTAGCAGCAATGCCTAAGTATATTCGCAAGGAAAGAGTAGTAGCCATAGGCGAGATCGGCCTTGAGCCAGGCTCGCAGACGTGCCCTGACCTAACCCGCCAGAGGGAGATCGTCAAGGCGCAATTGAAAATATCTAAGGAGCATGGTATACCGGTGGTCTTTCATACCCCACACTTAGACAAGGAAACTTGGGTTGAGCAATATCTGGACCTGATAGGGCAAGAGAAAGTGGCGCCCAGCAAAGTGGTAATAGACCATGCTGATGCTTCGGTAACGAAAAAGGTCTTTGATTTTGGTTGTAATGTTGGGATAACGGTACAGCCTTGGAGGGGACTAGGACCACAGGACGCGGCTAAAATATTAAAGGATTGCGATTTGGGCAGCGTATTGATTGATAGCGACTGTAATGTTACCCTGCCCTCGGATCCACTATCTGTGCCCAAGACCGCCTTGGAGATGAAAAGAATTGGATTTAGTGAAGATGACATTAAGCAGGTAGTCTTTGAAAATCCGGCGCGAATCTTCAATCTAGCACGATTCAATCACGCCGACCTGAGTGATTAATAGCAATCACTAGGCGTAGAGCACAATGAGAAAGGAGTTTGAACATGCTCTTCCCTAAAGAGAACAAGGTTGTATCACTTGAAGAAGCGATAAGCACTATCAATGATGGAGATATGGTGCTCATCGGTGGGGAATTTAACGGAAGAGTCCCTGCTGCTCTGGTCCGTGAGATTGTGCGGCAGAGGAAGAAGAATTTGACCTTAGTCGGACACGCCAGTGGTCTCCCGCTAGACCTTCTTTGTGCTGGGGGCTGTGCCACTGAAATTCAGCTCACCCGCCTAAGCTTTGAACGCGAATATGGCAACGCTTATAACTATAGAAGGGCGTGTGAGAGCGGAAGAATAAAGTCAAAGGACCAATGCTGCGGTGTTATAAACCAGCAGCTCCGTGCCTCGGGTTTCGGTCTTCCTTGGATGCCGGTGATGCCTCATATCGCCTATACCGACTTTATGAAGCTCCATCCTGAGTGGAAGCTAATAGACGACCCAATGCGCGAAGGCGAGAAAATAATTCTGGTACCCAAATTAAGCCCAAATGTGTATCTTGTTCATTGTTCCAAAGCCGACCCCTATGGCAACTGGCTGGTTGAGCATGAAAGCTTCAATGAGATGCTATATTCTAAAGCATCTGACAGAGTAATCGTGAGTGCCGAGGAAATAGTTACCCCTGAAGAACTAAGGAAAAGCTGTGGGCTGATATTCCCGCCGCATTTTGACCCGTTTTATCCTTTCTTCAAAACCTCTCACGTGGTTCATCTGCCCTTCGGGGCACACCCAACGCACTGTTACCCCCACTATACCTACGATAAGCAGCACATTGAAGAGTATCAGGAATACGCTAGAGTTAGTGACGAGAAGTTTAAGGAATATCTAGATAAGTATATCTACAGCTGTAAGACACATGACGAATATCTGGAGAAAGTTGGTGGCGTAAGTAAGCTAAATACTCTCACAAACTGGCGGAAGCCATTCACTGACTTCAAGGAAAATAAGGTGACGACTAGCCAGGTTGATGAGATTACAGATTACAGCATTGATGAACTGATGGTTGTCTGTTTGTCCCGATACATTCAGGGTAACATGCTCCACTGGCATGGTGGTGATTCATATATGCCTATGGCAGCTCTGCGCCTTGCCAAGCTGACTCATGCTCCAGATATAATTTACTGTGGGGGAGTCACCGGGTACATGAATCCAGACCCAGAATACTTGCCTGAAATGGCCAATGACTTTCCTTATTGCCATGATGTGGAGGCCTACTATGAGTTTGAGCACCTCTTTGACTTAGTTGAGCGTTCCGAAACACGATTAATGTTCTTTGGCGGTGCTCAGATAGACAAATACGGCAATGTTAACGCTACCCTACTCGGTTCCATAGATGATATTAAGGTAAAGCTCGCTGGCGGTGGCGGAACTGGTCAAATAATGGGCAAGCACCCGGTAGTTATAATCTGGACTGCTGCTCATGAGAAACGCGGCGGACACTATACTCTGGTGGACAAGGTTGACTTTATCACTGGGCACGGGAACCCTCCACCGGGTGTTAGCTATCCTGGCGAAATTGGACCCACTGCCTGTGTAACCGACCTCGGTGTATTCGGTTTTGATAAAGATACGGGTATAATGAAGCTGGAAGCTCTTTATCTCGATACAACAGTCGAAATGATATTGGAGAACACTGAATTTAGCCCCATTATACCTGACAAAGTGCCTGTGGTTGAGCCTCCCACTAAGGAACAAATAGATATTTTGCGCCGAGTGGCTGACCCCACAGGTATTAGGAAGAAGGAGTTTCTACCCAAGCAACTGGAGAGACGATTCAAATTCTAATGTCTACCCCAATGCTAAAAATGGGGCATTGCATAGAGTAAATTGTGGATCAAGCAAGACTAATTAGAGGATAACCCTTCGCTCAGGTGCTACGCCAAAGGAAGAATTTGGCTGCTTTGCCCAAAAAGTAATTAATAATAAGTAGCACTAACTCATAGCAGGAAAGGAGAAACAGACTTAAGGCAAAGGTTGTGCTATTAATCTGATTTAGCCCCTGGGTCATCTAAGAAAATAGTAAGCCTGCCATATCATAAAGGCTGGCAAGTTTACTAACTGCGTAAGAGGTGTTACGCCACAGTTAGCACTTTCAGCACCAGATAGGAAACCAGGCTGCCAGCAAGACGCATCAAAACCAAAAATATTCAGCCTGCAATATTCTATGTACCAAATGGTCAAGATAACAATCGAAAAGGAGGGAGGAGAGACTGTGGTCTGTTTGATTGCTGTAGCAATTCAAGGTTAATTGGCATTAAGCCAAGCAAGCTTGCAGAGAGAAGTCATTTCCCCCTAACTGATTAGCAGAATCTCCCGACGATGCGAGTTGACCGATTGTATTAAAAGAGTTAAAGTTTTGACCAAATCCTTACAAATGGAGGCAAAAGGATGAGAAGACTCGAGCATCTTTCTAAACCAATTAAGATTGGTGCGATGCAAGTCAAGAATCGCATCGTTATGGCACCTATGTCAACCAACCTGGCATCTCCGGAAGGCGAGGTAAGCAAGGCCCAAATAGCTTTTCATACTGCCCGGGGGCAGGGTGGGGTGGGCCTGATCATTGTTGAGGATACCACAATCAGCGAATCAGCCAAGTATATCTGGCATACCTTGGGGTTATTTGATGACCGGGTAATCCCAAGCTGGGAAGAGCTGACTACGGCGGTGCATGCCTATGGAGCCAAGATCGCACCTCAATTGATGCATCCATCTTTTAACGCTCGCTCGTCTCTATCGGGAGCTCAGCCCGTAGCCGCATCTCCCATCGCATCTCGTGTATACAAGGAAATCCCTCGTGAACTGACGATAGAAGACATCGCGAAAATAGTTGAACAATTTGGTGAGGCTGCCCGTCGGGCGAAGCAAGCTGGTTGCGACGCTGTGCAGCTACATTGCGCTCATAATCATCACCTCCTGGGGGGCTTCCTTTCACCGCTCCATAACAAGCGAACCGATGCCTACGGGGCATCTGTCGAAGGACGTCTAAGAATTACCTTGGAGACAATCCAAAACATACGATCGAAGGCAGGGCTAGACTTTCCAATCCTAGTGCGTATTTCCGGCTCGGAGTTTGAGCCAGGGGGTCTGTCTATCGAACAGACTCAGTATGTGGCTAAGCTTCTAGAAGAAGCCGGCGTAGACGCAATACACGTTTCAGGCGGAACCACTGAGAAAATTTGGCTTGTCGCGTCTCTTTGGGGTGGTCCCCAGGCTTACAACTCAGCCCTAGCTGAGGCGATAAAACAGGTCGTCAACATACCAGTCATTTCGGTGGGGGGCATTAACTCACCATGGCTTGCGGAAAGCATTCTAGCCACAGGCAAAGCTGACATGGTGGCCATGGCAAGGGCTCTGATAGCTGACCCTGAGTTTCCTAACAAAGCCTTGGCAGGTAATTGGGAAGATATCAGACCATGCTTGCATGACCTATCCTGTTTGGTGGATATTTTTGCGGACAAAAAGATATCTTGCTTGGTTAACCCGGCTGTAGGCACGGAAGAAGAGGTGGAGCTCGCCCCAAGCCCAACCTCCAAGAGAATTCTAGTCGTTGGTGGTGGCCCAGGTGGCATGGAGGCTGCACAGGTAGCCGCCTCTCGAGGTCATCAGGTGACCCTTATGGAAAAGGCGTCTAAGTTAGGAGGGCAGTACCTAATGGCGGCATTTCCACCGACGAAACAGGAGATAACCTTGGGAGTTAAATACCTCGCCAATCAGCTGGAGAAAACAGGTGTCAAGATAGAGCTGAACCGTGACGTAACTCCGGAGATGGTAAAGGAATTCAAGCCGGACGCAGTAATTATTGCCACCGGTGGGATACCATGTATCCCATCGGATTTGCCGGGAACTAACAGAGAAAATGTAGTTACAGCTTGGGAGGTGCTATCGGGGCAGGTATTGGTAAGTGGCGAGGTATTGGTCATCGGGGGAGGCCAGATCGGCTGCGAGACCGCCGATTTCATCGCTCATCCTGTAAATGACATGACGCCGGGGCAAAACAGGGTTACAATCATTGAGATGCTGGACAATGTGTGCCTGGACGAACTGGGCCCCCAGAGAAGCCTCTTGATCCAGCGTCTACTCGAAAAGGGGGTCATAATCGTCACTGGCGCCGAATGCATGGAGGTACTGGAGGACGGTGTGAAATATCGTAAGGATGGTGAAGAGGGAATCCTTCGAGGCTTCAACTCTGTGGTACTAGCCATGGGAACCATCCCCAACGACCAGTTAAGTGAAAAGCTGGAAGGCCATTCCTTTTCGGTCCATGTTATCGGGGATGCCAAGGAACCACGAAAGTCCAAGGATGCGATAGCTGAAGGCTGGGAGATAGGCCATAGCATTTAAGAAGCTCACGGTGGCTAGGTCCGCCACCAGCTTCTTCAGCCCGGTGGCCAATCTGGCGGGGAAAACCAGGAAATAGAACAACTCTAACCTAAGCGGGTCACTATTTGGCATTCCTCTTAAGTATTGAGCCATCAACAAATACGGTCAAGATGGTCCAACACAATAAGCCCCAACCAGCCACTACTCACGGTTTTAGCTAGTCTCCACTAGTAACTGAACTGAGGTGTATCGAATTCAGGTAGAAACTTGGACACCAATATTACTACGTAGTTGCAGAATGAAACAATTGACAGTAAAGCTAGTCATAGCATATTCAAAATAATTGAGGTAACAAAACATCGGAGTGTGTGATAAAGACTGCCTCGTGTTAAGGCACACCAAACGCTAGGATGTATGATAAATTCTGTGTAAACGCTGGTATTCTGAAAGCAGAGTTACCCTGTATCCTATCATCTATGGCTTCGGCCTCTCCTCGATTTCGACATTGAGATTATAAACCGGGCAATAAAAGTGAGCCCAGCGCCAGAGATAACGGTGCCCCATGAAACTTCAATCTATCATAAAAAGTAACTGACCTTGTATGCCTCTGTAATATTTCTAGGCTTTCCCATACGCGTGTCTATTCCTTGCCACGTATGAAATTGTTGACAGGCCCTCAAGTGTAGATTACACTACTATTATCGGGCGAATTAAGACCAACTGATTCCTTACATGCCAGAATGAATATAATAGTAGAGGAGTTATAAAATGGAGACAGAAGAACTAAAAGATCAAAGACGCGCTGGGGAAGAGGCCAGGGAGCAAGCTGCTAAAGTACTAAAGGAGAGTTTGAAACGAGCAGACAAAGCCTGTAAAGAAGCTAAGAAACAAGCTGACATAGTCTACAAAGAGGCTAAAAAACTGGCCGTTGATAAAGCGGCTAAAAAGGAAGCTGATAAAGCCCATAAGGAGGCCTTGAAGGAAGCCGTGAAAGTCCGTGAAGCGATTAAAAAAGAAGTCTGGGTCGTCTGGCATGCTTCTTGGGACCAAAGAGCTGAAGACCTTGCGAAGGCTGTAACCAAATCAGAGGAACGCATTGATCGAGCAGAAAAGACCTATGAAGAGGCTAGGAAGAAAGCTGACATAGTCCATAAAGAGGCTAGTAAACTGGCCGTTGATAAAGCGGCTGAAAAGGAAGCTGATGAAGCCCGTAAGGAGGCCTTGAAGGAAGCTGACAAAATCCGTAAGGAAGCCCAAAAGTAAGTCGAGAAAGACTATCAGACACCATAACCAAATCAGGGCAGAGAGAAATCATCAAAAAAGGTTAGCTGAAAAACTGGTGGTAGACCTAAGCAATATCGTCGCTTGAATAATAGA
>CP070810.1:614705-618600 GCA_020343755.1 Dehalococcoidia bacterium
AGCCGATGCCATATCCTTAATCAACACCATAAAGGGCATGGTCATTGATATCACCCAGCGTAGACCTCTATTAGGCAACATAACCGGAGGGCTATCCGGACCAGCAATCAAACCAGTGGCGTTATATATGGTATATGAGGTAGCTGGGGTAGTGGGGATACCAGTTATTGGCTGTGGTGGCATCGCTACAGCCAGCGATGCCATTGAGTTTATTATGGCTGGAGCCAGTGCTATCCAGGTCGGCACAGCTAGCTTTACCAACCCTCGCTCCCCGCTCGAGGTGTTACAGGGAATAGAGCAATTCATGCAACAAGAGGGGATAACGAATATAACTGAACTCATTGGCGTAGGCCGACACTAGGGCTTGACTTTTTAGTAATTATTTACTAATAATAAAGCGCTAAAGATATAAACCTGTGTTGGAAGGGAGGAGTTATATGCCACAAGTTACTTTAAAAATGACCGGGGTTAATAAGTCCTTTGGCGGTGTAAGGGTGCTCAAGGACGTAGACTTCGAAGTATATAAAGGCGAAGTCCATGGTTTGGTGGGCGAAAATGGTGCCGGTAAAAGCGTCCTGATGAAAACTCTCATGGGTGTTCATCGTCCTGATAGTGGAAAGTATGTTGTCGCTGGCAAAGAGGTTAGCTTTCATAGTCCTTCCGAAGCCCAGCGCCAACACGTCTCCATGGTTTATCAGGAGTTTGGGCTGGTACAGTATCTCAGCGTAGCTGAAAACATCTTCATGGGCAGGTTACCTTCAAGACGAGGCATGATACGACGGGGCGAGGCGTATGAGAAATCTACAAAACTGCTAGAGATGCTAGGTAGCGATGTTCCTCCTCGGGCTTTAATAGCCGACCTTAAGGTAGCTGACCAGCAGGAAGTCGAAATTGCCAGGGCACTTTCATATGACCCGGTGGTTTTTATCATGGACGAGCCAAGCTCCGCCCTATCACATGACGAAATCCGAGATTTATTTGACCTCATCAGAAGCTTGCGTGATAAGGGTGTGGCTATCGTATATATAAGTCACAAATTGGACGAGGTCTTTGAGATTACCGACCGGGTCACAGTTATAAGAGATGGAGTTATAGTATCCACCGATAAGACCCGTGAAATAGACCCCAGCACCCTTATGGAAAGGATGACCGGAAAGAAAATCAGTGCCGAGATTGTCCGTGCGGCGGCAGTTAAGGAAGTGGAGGAGAATATACTCGAACTTCAGAACTTTGAGGCCAAAGGCTTTTTCTCTGACATTAACCTGACGGTCGGGAAAAAAGAAATTGTTGGAATTGCCGGGCTTTTAGGCGCCGGCAAAACTGAGCTGGGTAAAGCCATCTTTGGTGCTTTACCAGCGACCATTCCAGTAACCGGCAAATACATATTTGAAGGTAAAGAGGTAGACTTCCAAACCCTTACCCCCGGCAAAGCCAAGAAAATGGGTATTGGTTTTGTCACCGAAGACCGTCACTCTGAAGGCATGATATCCGCGCAATCTGTCAGCTTCAACATAACTTTACCAGCCTTAAACAGGGTAACCAGACGGGCCGTGGTAATAGGCAGAAAGGCGTTAGAACTGGTCCGGGGCGTTATCAAGGATGTTGTTCTTCGTCCACCTGACCCCGGCAGGTTGGTCAAGCTCCTCAGTGGTGGCAACCAGCAGAAAGTGGTAATCGGAAAGTGGCTTGCTGCTCAAGCCCGACTCTTGATGCTGGATGAGCCAACACGGGGTGTTGATGTCGGGGCACGTGAGGAAATCTACGACGTAATAACCCAGCTAGCCAGGGGCGGAATTGGCGTGCTGCTCCTCTCGTCGGACTTGAGGGAAATCATGAGGGTTTCTGACCGTATCTTGGTTATGCGCCGTGGGCAAATTACCAGCGAGCTTTTACCCCATGAGACCTCCGAGGGAAAACTGCTGGCACTTGTATTGGGAGAGGAAGTAGCCAAAAAAGAGAAAAGTCAATAAGTAGCCTAATCCAGCTTGTTCGTTAAAACATGGCTAAAGTAGAAGATTAAGCTTAAAAGCTTAATCTTCTACTAGTTTCTGACCAACGACGAATGCCTGACGCAAGGCATCAGGATGCTTATTTATCGCCCCTTTCTCATCCACCCCGGGGAATACCAATTCACCCCCATAAGTAATATCCAAAACTTTGAACAGGCTTTTTACTGTAGCCAGCGCTGACTCAAATACATTGGCTACTCTTCTGCCACCAACAGCAACAAATAATCCCTTCCTCTCTCGCCTGTTGCCCAGCGGTGGCAATTTAAGTTTGTATTTTCTTGCCCATAGTGCTTGGCAGCGGTCAATCATCGCCTTCGCCTGAGCAGTTACCCCCATAAAATGTATCGGCGAAGCCAGAACCAGTCGGTCTGCTTGCCCCAGCTCCCGATATACCATCTGCATATCATCCTCCACCTGGCACCTACCTTCCTCCAGACAAGCATCGCAGTGCTGACAGGGAGCGATATTAAGGTCATTAAGGATAATAGTTTTGACCTCAGCCCCTCGGCTGGCAGCACCCCTCATAACCTCACTCAACAATAGGTCGGTGTTACCACCCCGCCGCGGGCTACCAGCAAGACCAAGAACCTTCATTTACTCCTCCGCTAAATAATGCTGCTTAATGTCTCAAAAGCCTTCCTCTCTATTTGAAGGCATGTTATAATACTTCGCTGCACATCAGGTAGAAATTCAGGAGTTTTCTCCAAATCTTTTACCGCCTGCCCCATCAAGTTATTCAACTCGGCATTAATCTGCTTCATGGCTACTAAGGCACCTGGACCCTGCTCTTCAAATAGGCGGTTCTTTTCCCACATTAGCTCCCTCATCCGTTTAAGATTAGGCCAGGAATCGGGCATTAACCCCGAGGCAATCTCACTCCAGACTGCTGCCGATTTCCGCATCATTTCGGCTACCTCTTTCAGCGCTGGCTGGTCTATAATTAAGCTGGCTTCTTCCAGAAACTGGGCATACATTGAGCGGAAGGCACTGCCGCCAGTACCGCCTATTTCTATGTAGATAAAACCGTTCATCAGCGCCCCCAATAGGTTGGTTCCCTTAAACTGCTCAGGCCATTTCACCACCAGCTTTGACCACTTTTCCATCCCGGCAAGTCCAAGGTTTTTTACTGGCGGCTTCAGCATCCCATGGCAGCATTCCCGAATGCTCTCTTTAATGCCTTGTTCCAACTTGACTACTTTCGAAGGATAACTTATCTTCAACAGCCTATGTTTAGGCGGGAAGGGAGAAAATTTTGACCCTCTTGCCTTGGCTAAATCGTCTATACTTACGGTTACCGGGTTTCTCCCCCGGTCATAGATATAAACCTCATCCCTTGCCTCATCCAGACCGAAGACAACAAAAACATGACCCCCAAAGTGAGCTGCTTCAGGCATGGCGAAATAGGGCAGGTAAGCCATATCGCCATAAACAACCGCCGGCTCACCAGCACCAAGTAGTGCCTTTAACTCCTCATATCCCCTTTTGGAACTGGAAGTCTGGCTAATGGTCACCTCAGCACCGATTCGGCGGCAGATATTGGTGGAGAAATCAGTGCCTTTTCCAGAACGTCCTCCGACAAATGGACTCGACATCGTCTTCATATACCAGTAGATAAAGCCAACTCCCCCACCTAATCCGAAAAGCATTTCCTCTGATAAAGAAAGCCCGTGATAGTCCAGCACCCTCTTCAAGGCAGTGGTCTCACAATGTTTCCCGACAAAAGGTTTGAACCCCTCAACCATTGGTCTTTTTGCCATGGTTATTTCTCCAGTGTATTTTCAATATGGCTCAGGATTTCCCTCTCCCTGGCTGCCATCTGACGCTTTAGCGCAGGCTTTTCATCCTCATATCCCAGGAGATGAAGCACACCATGAATGATGAGAATG
>CP070810.1:618700-624654 GCA_020343755.1 Dehalococcoidia bacterium
GGGACGATTGATATTCCAGCGATTATTACGGAAATAATCGGTATTTCATCAACCGTTCTTATCGTGATTGGTGCTGTATCACTGACTTTCGGGATAATATCCCTAGTCGGCGGTATCCAGGCTATCAGACGCAGGGCATGGGGGCTGGCACTTGCCGGTTCTATCTTGGCTATCGCCAGTTCAGCAC
This sequence comes from Dehalococcoidia bacterium, assembly GCA_020343755.1. GTDB lineage: Bacteria > Chloroflexota > Dehalococcoidia > Dehalococcoidales > E44-bin46 > E44-bin46. The sequence goes on from CP070810.1 coordinate 618,888, forward strand.
TATTGGGGATACTATCCATTGTATTTGTGTCAATAGGTAAAAAGGAGTTTGCTAAGCCCTAGCATAAAGTGCTTTAACCATGTTAAAGCACAGCAGCTATTTGAGCTTCATTATAAATGACTAAAATAAAAGGGAGCTGAGCAATATGGACTAACATCCAATAATTGCTCCAAAATAATTATATCAAATAAGGAGGTAACAGATGGTAAAAGCGGCTGGTGTTTTGACTATAATTGCTGGTTGTGTTGGTATTGGTATCGGTGCTTTTGTTAGTGTTATGGGTGGGACTATAGGCGCATTGGCCGGATTGGGTGGAATGTTGGCAGCGCTTGGCGCTGCACCAATTGGTCTTGGGATAGTAGCCTTAATCGGTGGTATCTTCGCCCTGAGAAGGAGAGTCTGGGGATTCGCGCTTACCGGCGCCATCCTGTCTTGCTTCTGCTTCCTTCCATTGGGGGTACTGGCTATTATATTTGTGTCAATGGGAAGGCGGGAATTCGCCTAAGCCCTAGCATAAAGCGTAGCGGCTATTTAGGCTCTGTTATGAATGACTAAAGTAAGAAAGTTGAGCAATATGGACTAACATCCAATAATTGCTCCAAAATAATTATATCAAATAAGGAGGTAACAGATGGTAAAAGCGGCTGGTATTTTGACTATAATTGGGGGGATTTTTGGTATCGTTTCCGGTGCTATTGCACTTGGTGTAACTACACTTGCCGCTGCAGTCACAGGAATGTTTGGGCTTGAAGCAATTGGAGGTGGGTTTCTCGCTCTCGGAATAATAGCCCTAATAGCTGGCATTGTCACCCTGAGAAGAAGAGCCTGGGGGTTTGCCCTCACCGGTGCTATCTGTGCATTGTTCCCCATCATTCCTCTAGGCGTACTGGCTATTATATTTGTGGCAATGGGAAGGCGGGAATTCGCCTAAGCCCTAACCGAATTGCACGACATTCGTCCCGGGTAAGAGTTTGAGCTGTCTTCTTTAAATTTACCCTTACTGGTAAGTTCAGAGATAGAGTGATTAAGCGTGCTCAGAATTTGGTAAGCCCGGGAACGTAACCAGATAGGTCAAGTAAAAAGGTGCGTATATCAAAGCTATTTGGTAAGACTCAGAGAGAGGTGCCGGCTGAGGCGGAAACAGTTAGCCATCAGCTACTACTTAAAGCCGGAATGATATATCAGGTAGCTTCTGGAGTATATTCCTATTTGCCTTTAGCCTGGAAGGTACTAAAGAGGATAGAGAATATAATCCGGGAGGAGATGGATGCGGCTGGGGGACAGGAACTTATGCTTCCTGTCCTCCAGCCTCTTGAGTTGTGGCAAGAAACAGGGCGAGACCTGGCTTTCGGCAAGGGACTATTTACCCTCTCCGACCGCAGAGACCGCAAACTAGCCTTGGGACCAACCCATGAAGAGGTCATTACCGAGCTAGTCATTCGCAATGTTAACAGCTACCGTGACCTGCCTCTCCTTTTATATCAAATCCAGACCAAATTCCGTGATGAACCCAGACCTAGAGCCGGATTACTCCGAGTTCGCGAGTTCACCATGAAAGACCTCTACAGCTTTGATAGCGATGAAGAGGGACTAAGCCAGAGCTACAATAAGATGCTCCAGGCGTACCAGAATATCTACACTCGCTGTGGTTTACCCACCGTCTTGGTTGAAGCCGATAGTGGTGCTATCGGGGGCAAGGATTCCCACGAGTTTATGGTTCTTACTGAGACTGGCGAAGATGAGATTATTTACTGTAATAATTGTGGTTACTCAGCTAATACAGAGAAGGCTGAGAGCATTAAAGACAAATTAGCCGATGAGAAGCCACTGCCCTTAGAAGAGGTTGACACCCCGAGTATTACTTCTATTGAGAGCCTATCAAGTTTTCTAAAGGTGCCTCAAAGTCATACCCTTAAAGTGGTATTTTATGTCGCCGATGGCGAGTTTGTTATTGTGGTTATTAGAGGGGATATCGAGGTAAACGAGGTAAAACTAAAAAACGCTCTACACTGCTTTGAACTCCGACTGGCTACTGAAGCTGAGGTGAAACAAGCCGGGATAGTAGCTGGTTCAGCCTCCCCTATAGGTATAAGTGGCATTAGAGTTATTGCCGACGATTCTATAACCTCAGGGGCAAACTTCGTTGCCGGAGCTAATAAACCTGATACCCACTTTAGAAATGTCAATTATCCCAGAGATTTTAAAGTTGACCTCATAGCCGATATAGCCCGGGCTAGGGCTGGAGAAGGATGCCCCAAGTGTGGCAGCAGACTATCATCCAGCCGCGGCATTGAGGTCGGGCATGTCTTCAAGCTAGGCACTTTCCTTAGCCAGAAATTAGGTGCCTTCTTTGTTGACCCTAGTGGGGGCTCTCACCCTATGGTCATGGGGTGCTATGGCATTGGGCTTGGTAGGTTACTAGCCGCCGCCATAGAGCAAAATCACGACGATAAAGGCATTATCTGGTCGATGTCTATTGCTCCATATCACATCTATCTCTGCCCGTTATATCTGGAAAATCCCCAGGTGGCGACTGTGGCTGAAACGCTGTATGCCGAGTTAGAGGCACAAGGCTTAGAGGTGCTCTTTGATGACCGCCAAGAATCGCCAGGGGTAAAGTTTAACGATGCCGACCTCTTGGGAATACCTATTCGGGTTACTATCAGCCCCCGAACCCTAGAGAAAAACAGCGCGGAGATTAAAAAGCGGTCTGAGAAACAATCCCAGCTTGTGCCCCTAGAGGGGATAGCTAAGAGGCTTAAGGAGCTTATTAGCGAGGGTTTATCCAAGTTGTCTAATTCGGCTTGATCCCATAAACTTTTATGCTTATGACCGGATTGGCAACCTCTCTTACTGCGTCGGGTGGTATTTTTAAATTATTAATGATTGCCTTTGCCGTTGGAGCATTAGCTATACACTCTATTGGGAAAGACGTCTCGTCAATTATCCTGACCTCCTGAAATCCTGCCGCTTTTATAGTATCTATGTATTCGTCCCTCATTATTGCTCCAGAAAGACAACCAATATATGCCTCAATAGAGTTCTTTATGAAATCTGGAAGTTGCTTCAGCAAAACTATATCTGAGATCATCAGCCTGCCACCTGGTTTTAGCACTCTGAACGCTTCGGTGAAGACCCTTCTTTTGTTAGGCGTGAGGTTGATGACACAGTTTGAGATGACTACATCAACTGAATTATCAGCCACTGGTAGATTTTCAATCTCTCCAAGCCTGAACTCTACGTTTTCGTAGTTGCCTTTCCTAGCGTTTTCTCTTGCCTTTTCAATCATCTCAGGTGTCATATCTACACCGATAACTTTTCCGTTCTCACCAACTTTATCAGCAGCAAGAAAACAATCGAATCCTGCACCCGAACCAAGGTCAAGGACAGTCTCACCCTCTATTAACGAGGCGAGAGCCACCGGATTCCCACAGCCAAGACCCAGATTCGCCCCCTCAGGAACCGCCTTAAGTTCCTCCTCGGTATATCCTATGCTCTTACTAACACTCTGAGCTAAATCAATGCTTTCACAGCACGAATTTACCGGCGCGCAACAGGAACTATCCTGTTTCACAATTTTGGCATAGCCCTCTCTTACCGCTTTCTTTATTTCTTCTTTCCTCATTTTCAATCTCCCTCAGCTATTTGCCCTCACCATCATTATATCTATTGACGGACGAAAGGGCAATTTCACTTAACTTTCGACAAACGACCCGAGGTTAATATCAGCCACGCAGGGTGGCACCAAGCTCACTAGATAACCTATCTAGGATTTGCTGTTGAACCTGGTCAACCTCTTCGTCAGTCAAGGTATGGGTTGGGGATTGGAAGGTAATGCTATAGGCAAGGGACTTCTTACCCGGTGGGAGTTGCTCACCGGAATAGACATCAAATATAGTAATCCGTTCCACCAATGGAAAGCTTTTAACAATATTCTCTACCCTCTGATGAGTTACTCCAGCATCAACGACTACAGCAATATCCCTGACTATAGTTGGAAATCGTGATATTGGCTGGAACATTTTATGACCTAAGGTAAAGGGTAAAAGCGCTGTCAGGTTGATTTCAAAAAGATAGGCAGCCTCAGGGACTTCAAAAGCCTGTAATACTTTAGGGTGTAGCTCACCGACAACGCCCAATTGGTTACCGGCGATAACTATAGCCGCCTGCTTAACCGGGTGTAAGCTTTCGTCCTTACTCCCTTCAAAGTTGGCTTCTATGTCCAGATGGGCGAGTAAGCCTTCGACCACCCCCTTAGTATCGTAGAAATCAAGTAAATCATCTCCGCCGTGCCACGATTTATCAAATCTAAAGCCACTTAGTATGCCACACAGCATTTCGGGCTCACTGGGTAAGTCATTCTGCCGGGGTAAATATATTTTGCCTAGCTCAAAAAGTCTGATACCACCGTCTTCATATCTCCTATTTGCCGATAGGACAGCTAAAAGGTTAGCTCGTAGGTTAGGGCGAAGATACTCCTGCTCCACAGTCATAGGATTGGCTACGCGAAGAGGCATAGGTTCAAGAGGGTGAGATTCAGATAGCAGCTTATTTAGCAGTTCCAAACTAGTTAACGAATAGGTTATTACTTCCTGAAAGCCACAACCGATAAGGCTGTACCTTACTTTCTGCTTAAGGCTAAGAATAGGCTCTGGGTTCTGTCTCGGCACAGGCTGAGCCAGCATAGTCGCTGGAATGTTATCATAGCCAATAATACGGGCTACCTCCTCTATAAGGTCAACCGCCTGGTGTATGTCACTTCGCCAGTAAGGAGCCGTAACCCGAACCTCTGAAGCTGAAGCTATGTTACAATTAAAGCCCAAGGCAGTCAGCGCTTTCACTATTTGGTCAAGGCTAAACTTAACGCCCAGGAGTTGCTTTACCTGGTCGGTTGATAACGAGATGGACTCAGGTGCCCGTTTCCCAGGGTAAGCATCAATCAAGCCCTTGGCTACTTTGCCACCAGCTAGCTGCATAATCAACTGGGTAGCCCGTTTAAGAGCTGGTATGGTCAGCTCAGGAGAAATGCCCCTTTCAAATCGCATGCAGGCTTCGCTGGGTAAACGCAATACCCTACCTGTGTAGTGAATGCTGGGTGGGCTAAAATTAGCCGATTCCAGTAGTACTGACGTGGTCTCTTGAGTAACCTCACTATCAGCCCCACCCATTACACCGGCTATAGCCACCGCCTGCTCCTCGTCGGCAATAACCAGCATATCCTGGGAAAGGAGCCGTTCTATTCCATCCAGAGTAATTATAGTTTCACCCTCAGTCGCCCGGCGCACGATAATTTTTCTGCCTTTAATTTGGTGATAATCAAAGGCATGTAGGGGTTGTCCATATTCCAGCATAACATAGTTAGTAATATCTACAATATTATTTATCGGGCGCATGCCACATTTCAGTAACCGTTGCTGCATCCACCTCGGGGACTCAGCCAGCTTTATCCCGGTGATTAGATTGGCACAATACCTGGGACATAGGTCAGGGTCGGCAATCTCAACTGATATTTGCTGGGCTATAGGCAATGCTGTTTCTTCATACTCAACTTCGGGAGGATGCAGACCTTGTCCAGTCAGGGCAGTAACCTCCCTAGCTATGCCAACCATACACAGGCAATCAGGGCGATTAGGGGTTACATCTATATCAAGAATGGTATCACCTAGATATTTAGCCAGCGGAGTACCAATAGGTGCTTCGGCGGGCAATACTATAATCCCTTCGTGACTGTCGGAGATGCCCAGTTCCTTCTCTGAGCAAGCCATAC
>CP070810.1:624754-629239 GCA_020343755.1 Dehalococcoidia bacterium
CACCATGAGCCAATGCTGGCTTGAGCATATTACTGGCATCAATAGCCCCCTCAGCCGCCCCAGCCCCAACCACAGTATGAATCTCGTCAATAAACAATATAACCTCGCCCTGGGCTTGGCGAACTTCATCCATAACTGCCTTAAGCCGCTCCTCAAATTCACCACGGAACTTGCTCCCCGCCACCAGAGCCCCCATATCCAAAGCTATTATTCGACGCCCCTTAAGTGAATCGGGAACGTCATCAGCCACAATCTTCTGAGCCAATCCCTCAGCAATGGCAGTTTTGCCCACCCCGGCATCGCCAACAATCACTGGGTTATTCTTGGTGCGCCGGCTAAGTATCTGCATCACCCGTCTAATCTCGCCATCCCGACCGATAACCGGGTCGAGCTTACCCTCACGAGCCAGCTCGGTGAAGTCACGACCATACTTCCCCAGGGAGCGATACTTACTCTCTGCCCTAGCATCGGTAACCCGGTGTCCTCCGCGAAGCTTCCGAAGGGCAGAATACACCTTCTCTTGGTCAATGCCAAAGTGATGAAGAATTACCGCCGCCTCACCCTTCTCCTCTCCAGCTATAGCAATCAGCAGGTGCTCGGTACCAATAAACTCATCCTTAAGCCTGTCAGCTTCTTCACCAGCCTTCGTTAATAGCTGGGCAATGCGTGGCGTAGCATAAATCTGAGCTGCCTCGTAAGCGATGCGAGGAGTTCTGTCTAGGGCAGCCTCAACCTGCTGCTTCACTGCCTCAACATCAGCCCCAAGCTCCCTCAAGATGTCACCAACCAGCCCCTGTTCCTGCTGGAGCAATGCCAACAAAATATGCTCCACATCCCACTGGCTGTGTTGATACCGACGAACTAGCTCTTGGGAAGCAGCCAATGCCTCCTGTGCCTGTTCAGTAAATCTCCCCTGCCGCATCAGTTACTCACCTCCCTTAATCTCTGCAGTTCTGATTCCAGCTCTTCTACGCAGCTTTATTATGCCAATTCTCCCATAATATCGCAAGCTATGAGCTTGAACATAAAGCATTCTGTCAGTTGCTCTTATCAAATAGCCAATTCAGTATTGCCTAGTTACATAATAACAATTTTCGTTTAAATATGCTATAATATCGGTAACTGAGTGTGGCAACTAACCAGCCAAATAAAAATCTAAAAAGTAAAACGTAATGTTACGCTTTGGGTCAAGTTGCCCTCTCAGCCATTGTTGTATTTACTTCCCCTGAAACAGGGTTCAGCACTTGACAATCGAGGTTTATCTGATTATATTTAATAGGAAAGTTTTTCCTCTACTCCCTCCAAACAGAAGTTGCTCTATTGAAACTTTAGCCGATTTCTAAAATCTTTGGTTCTCCTAGATGACAAAGTATATCTTTATTACCGGTGGTGTAGTTAGTTCAGTGGGCAAGGGTATTACCGTTGCTTCCATTGGTACTATCCTCAAAAGTCGTCAAATCAGTGTGTCGGTTCAGAAGCTTGACCCCTATCTTAATGTTGACCCGGGAACGATGTCACCGTATCAGCATGGTGAGGTATTTGTCACCCAGGATGGTGCCGAGACCGACCTTGATTTAGGTAACTATGAGCGTTTCATTGATGTTAACCTTACCGCAGAGTCCAATGTTACCTCAGGGCAAATCTATAGTGCGGTTATTGCTAAGGAGAGACGGGGTGATTTCCTGGGAGGCACTATCCAGGTAGTACCTCATGTTACCACTGAGATAAAGGAGCGGTTCAAAAGATTGGCCCAGAAATCCCAAGCCGAGGTAGTTATTATAGAAGTAGGCGGCACGGTAGGCGATATTGAGGGGCAGCCGTTTCTGGAAGCCGCCAGGCAAATGCGAAATGATGTCGGGCGGGATAATGTGCTCTATATCCATGTCACCCTCCTCCCGTACCTCACCTCTACCCAAGAGCTAAAGACCAAGCCTACTCAACACAGCGTTAATGAGCTACGCCGCATTGGTATCCAGCCCGATATTATCATATGCCGCAGTGACTACCCGATCTCAGAAGGAATTAGAGATAAAATATCCCTGTTCTGTGATGTTGACCGGAAAGCCGTCATTCCCCTGCCTACGGTAGACACCATCTATGAGGTGCCGCTGCTCCTAGAGGAGGAAGGATTGGGGCAATTGGTTGTAGGCAAGCTTGGTCTTAAAGCCCGCCGGGCAGACCTAAGCCAGTGGCAGGAACTGATCAGGCAGGTGAAGGAGCCCCATGAGCCGGTTGATATTACCCTGGTAGGTAAATACGTAGAATTGAAGGATGCCTACTTTTCAGTCCGTGAGGCATTACACCACGCTGCCTTGTATCACAATAGAGATATTAATCTCCTCTGGGTTCAGTCTGAGGACCTAGAGAAAGATGGCACCGATACTCTACTGCGCTCAGCCCAGGGTATTATTGTCCCCGGTGGCTTTGGCATCAGAGGTATTGAAGGCATGGTAAAGGCAGCCAGCTATGCCCGAAACAATGAAATCCCCTACTTTGGTCTGTGCCTAGGAATGCATGTTATGGTGATTGAGTTTGCTCGCTACGCCCTGGACTCGATTGAACCCAACTCTAGTGAGTTTGATGCTTCTACCCCCTACCCTGTCATTGACCTCCTCCCTGAACAGAAGAGGATACGAAAAAAGGGTGGCACTATGCGCCTGGGTAATTACCCCTGTCAACTGGTTCAAGGCAGCCACGCCGCTAAGGCCTATGGACAGAGCCTAGTCTATGAGCGCCATAGACACCGCTTTGAATTTAATAATCAATTTCATGATATACTACAGAAAGCAGGGATGGTTTATAGCGGATTATCTCCCGATGGCAGACTGGTAGAACTCTGCGAGCTAGCCAATCACCCGTGGATGGTAAGTTGCCAGTTCCACCCTGAGTTTGGCTCTCGTCTTGGTCGCCCCCACCCTCTATTCCGCGATTTTATCGGCGTGGCTAAGAATGTATTACGGGAAGGGGCTCAACCGTCACTCCCCCTTTCCTCTTAATTAAAGACGAAAATAGATAATCAATATTAGATAGCGAGGACTAAATGCGCATCTTCCTAGACACAGCCAACGTTGACCAAATCAAGCAAGCAGCTAAGCTGGGCATCATCAGCGGGGTTACCACTAACCCCAGCCTGATGTCCAAGGAGGCACCGGCTGACTATGAGGCTGCCGTTAAGGAAGTTTGCTCCATTATCCCCGGACCGGTTTCGGCTGAGGTATTGGTAGAGGAGGCCGGGGCAATGATTGAGCAAGCACGACGCATCTCCACCTGGGCACCCAATATCGTGGTTAAGATTCCAGCTACCACCACTGGGCTGGAGGCAACATCAGTCCTGGCTAAAGAGAATATAAAAATAAACTTTACCCTGTGCTTCTCATTGAATCAAGCTCTATTGGGAGCACTGGCTGGCGCTACCTATGTTAGCCCCTTCGTGGGCAGGTTAGATGACGCCGGCCACGATGGCATGCAATTAGTCAAAGATATCGTTGATGTCTTTAAACACTACCAGCTTCCCACCCAGGTGATTGCGGCTAGCATTCGTCACCCTCAGCATTGTGTGGCGGCGGCTAAAGCCGGAGCTCATATTGCCACTGTTCCTTATAAGGTATTAATGCAGATGATACATCACCCACTTACTGATATCGGCGTTACCCGCTTCCTTACCGACTGGCAAGGTGTCTCACGATAGAGGGGGTAAACAAAAAACTATACGGAAGGTTACATCATGAACATTACTGAATTAGAAACCAAGAGCCGAGACGAGTTGATTGAGGTGGCCAAGGAAATGGGTATCTCCAGCTATACTAACCTCAAGAAGCAAGACCTCATCATGCGCTTGCTCCAGGCATATACCGAGCAACAGGGCAATATCTTCTGCGGCGGTATCCTAGAGACTATGAGCGAGGGCTATGGCTTTCTCCGGCAAAAGACCCTGCTGCCCAGCTCGGACGATGTCTATGTCTCCCAGTCTCAAATCCGCCGCTTTGGTCTTCGCAGTGGTGATATGGTTGCCGGTCAGGGCAGACCACCTAAGAGCGGTGAGAAATACTACAGCTTGCTCCGGGTAGAGGCAATTAATGATAACAACCCTGAACTAGCCAAATCCCGACCCCGCTTCACCTCACTTACCCCCACCTTCCCTGACAAATTGATTAACCTAGAGACCTCATCCCATGACCTGTCCACCCGACTCCTTAACTTCATCGCCCCCATTGGTCGCGGGCAACGAGGCTTAATTGTGTCACCACCTAAGGCTGGTAAAACAATGCTACTTAAAGCCATAGCCAATGCCACCACCACTAACTATAATGATATCCACCTTATGGTGTGCCTTATTGGTGAGCGGCCGGAGGAGGTTACTGATATAAAGCGCTCAGTCAAAGGGGATGTGATAAGTGCTACCTTTGACGAGCCAGTAGAGAATCATACCCGTGTCGCCGAGCTCGCCCTGGAAACAGCCAAGCGACTGGTAGAAAGTGGTAAGGA
>CP070810.1:629339-632713 GCA_020343755.1 Dehalococcoidia bacterium
AATAAACTCCTTCCAAAAACGACACAACAGTTCAGAGAGATGCTGAACAAGAGGATGGTTCCTTATTGGGGGAAGGGTAGAGAAGAGATAAAGTGATTCCTAAATAATAATGGTGAAGGGAGGAATTTCTATGACAATTCTTCAGGTTAACAAAGTAAGTCAGCGCTTTGGTGAGTTAGCTGCGGTTAATGACCTAAGTTTTGATGTGGAAAAGGGGGAGATATTTGGCATCGCTGGACCAAATGGTGCCGGGAAGACCACCTTATTTAACGTGATCACCGGGTTCTACCAGGGCTCAGGAGACATTATCTTTGATAATGTAAACATTAGAGGGCTTAGACCACATCAAATCTGCCACAGGGGGATTGTCAGGACATTTCAAATCCCTCAACTTTTCTTGACCTTGCCTGTAGTTGAGAATGTAAAGGTTGGAGCTCATTTTGGAGTGACGGGGGCACATGATGAAAAAGAAAGTATAAATGAAGCAATAAATTTTGTCGAATTAAAGGGGAAAGAGAATGTCATTGCCGCCAATTTGAACCTTTTTGATAAAAAGAGGACCATGCTAGCAGCAGCTCTGGCTACCAAGCCAAAGCTATTACTACTGGATGAACCGATAGGCGGGTTAAGTCCAATAGAGGTCAGCCAAACTATAACATTATTCCAAAAAATTAATAAGGAATTAGGTTTAACTATATTAATTATTGAGCATTTGATGAAAGTGATTACTGAAATCGCTCAGCGACTTATGATTATCCACAATGGGGAGAAGATTTGTATCGGTTCTCCTCAGGAGGTTACCAAAGACAAGCGGGTAATAGAGGTTTACTTAGGAGGTTGATTATGCTTGAGGTAGATAAAATAGATACTTTCTATGGTGAATTTCAGGTGCTAAAAGAGGTTTCTCTCAGGGTTAATGATGGTGAATTAGTTGTCGTTTTCGGACCCAATGGTCATGGTAAGAGCACTTTACTCAAAACAATCTGTGGCTTACTCACTCCTACCTCAGGCTCTGTCAAATTCGATGGAAAAGAAATAACCAGGTTACCAACTCAAAAAATCGTTGAAATGGGCATAGTCTATATTGCCGAGGAAAGGCATCTTTTCCCTGACATGACAGTGCTACAAAACCTAAAACTAGGCGCTTATAGTCCTAATGCCCGGCCAAAAGAAGCTGAAAATCTTGAGTATGTCTTTCAGTTATTCCCCAAATTAAAAAGGTTTGCAAAACGGCAGGCTTCGACATTAAGCGGTGGGGAGGGACGAATGCTAGCCATTGGAAGAGGGCTAATGTCTAACGCTAGATTTCTGGCAATAGATGAGCCATCGTTTGGATTGGCGCCTCATCTTAGAAGAGATGTGTTTAAAAAAATTAGTGAGATCAACCAAAGCGGGATTAGTATACTTTTGGTAGAGCAAAGTATTGCCCAAGCTTCAAAACTCGCCGATAAAATCTATTTGATGGAAGACGGTAGGATAGTATTTGAAGGTGGAAAAGAGGAAGCTTTGAGCAACGAACATGTAAAAGAAGTGTTCTTAGGTATCTAGTCTGTTCAAAAGGCAGACGTATCATGTAACTATACTATATGAAATATCGTGCCCGAAAGAAAGATGAAAGATTCTAAGGCTATAATTGTGAGGAGAGGTAAGCGTAGTATGGCAAATCAAGATGTTCGGAATCAGAAAGGCTAACACTCACTTAAAAAGTGAGCAAAGCCCTTCAACGTGATAGAGCGTAATGAAGTTGGGGGGCTAGTAACTGAAGCTTAGGCGTCAAAACTGAAATGAGGGAGGGAAACCAAGTTATCATAGGTAATAGCGCTGCGGGCTTAAGTGCCATCAGCGCTATTAGTAATATTAGCAGTTCTTGTCCGATTAGTGTAGTTTCAGCCGAAAACTATAGGGCATTTGAAGCACTTGATGTTCCATTAACCAAAATTAATCTATTCTTCGGGTCCAACAACTCTGGCAAGTCTGCAATCTTGAGCGCACTCAGTCTTCTCTCCCAAACGCTGGATAGCGCCGATCGGGAGGTAGCGCTACTCTTGAATGGCAAGTTCGAGGATTTGGGCACTTATGAGGACATTGTATATGGTAATGATACATGACGACTGTAGTCCAGTCTGTGGCACTGAGCAGCCCACAGGGTCACACTTTTCTGAGTACACGAGTGGCTAAGAAGGGAACAGATCAGCTCATCGAGAAGGTAAGCTCGTATTCCATTCCGGTCCATGAGGAGGCAAAGGCATGACATGCAAAGTCATAAAGATTACTAACATTGATAGGATTGAAGAGATTATAGAAAAGGCACCTATCTGTCGTCTTGGTTTAGTAGATGATGATGAGCCATATATAATTCCTGTCTGTTTTGGCTATGAAAGAGGTGCCCTTTACTTCCACGGTAATTCAAAGGGACGGAAGGCTGAACTTATCAAGAAGAACAATAAAGTCTGCTTTGAAATGGATATTGATGTAAAATTAGAAAAATCTGAGGATCCCTGTGATTGGGTGATGAAAGGAAAGAGTGTCGTCGGGATAGGAAGAGCCACTATTCTAGAAGATGATCAAGAGAAACGCCATGCCTTGAGGTTGATTATGTGGCACTATAGTGAAGGTAACTTCAACTTTTTAGAATCGGCACTTATCTCTGTCTTAGTGGTGAGGATTGATATTTCAAGCATTACCGGCAAGGAAATAGTATAGTAGCCAGCCTTTCGCCCCCAGTTTTTCCACCATGGCTCGATATGTCTCTATCCAGTTATCCAGACTGGAGGCATCGAAAAGGGTCGCTCGGCGTTTCGCCCACTCTGACTTGCTTCTTTATCCAGGAACCGGATACCTCTTACGGAAGGCTTCTTGCTCCGGCGCAAATCCAAAATCCATTGCACCGACTCCTCAAACTGCATTTGTCTCAAGAGTAGCACATTGCCTGACTCTTACTGGCCGGTAAATTTGGGCTGGCGCCGGTAAGACATTGCGGTAAGTCCCTCATTCAAATCTTTGGTTAGAGAAATATCGGCAGATGCTGAGGATTCGATGAATAAGCCTGTCCTCTGAGCAACTTGAGCACCATAATAAAATGCAGCCTTGGCCAGCTTTTGTGCCAATGGGGCACCACTTGCCAGCCTGCCGGCGATATCATCTATTAGAGCCTCAAATTTGTCTGGCTCGGCGATGTAATTAACTAATCCCCACTCAAGGGCTTTATCCGGTATCACCGGCTCAGCTAACAACACCATCTCTTTGGCACGTGCTCCCCCTATCAACCAGCTAAGACGCTGTGTACCACCCCACCCCGGAATGAGTCCCAGATTCAGCTCGGTAAGACGTAGCCGGGCTGTTTGGCTCATTATCCTTATATCACAGGCAAGGGC
>CP070810.1:632813-637935 GCA_020343755.1 Dehalococcoidia bacterium
CCACCAGCCCATAGCGCCTGCCCCGCTTGGTCAGTGGCACACCCTGGTAAAGACCGAGAAGGATCTGACCACGCCTCAACCCCGCCTTAGTCAGTTGATCTTGAGTCGGCCAAGCCTCAACCACCACGTCAACGTTTTCCAGCCTAGTCCGAAACTCTTTAGGTAAGCTCTTAACCGCCCTTGCCACTAACCACTCAAATCTTTGCCTCTCCATGACTTAACCACTCGTAAAATTTATAGAGACCGCTGAAATCAGACAAGTCTTTTTCAACGGTCTCTACTTACCAAAACATGACTTTATCGCTTATTCATTCACTCACCATATAGCTTATGCAAACCGGCAATATCACCCGATTCAAGGCTTATCTTCTTTACCTCGCCATATTCTGAATAGCCATACATTGTCATCCCAGCATATTGACCTTGATATAAGTCACTCAAGACCAAGGTATGCCCTGCTTCATGGGTAGCGATGTTTCTAATATCCATAGCACTGGTCAACTCATATTCTGTGCCCTCTCCATCCGGGTCGATACCCCAGGCAAAGTTGGCATTGAACTCTATGTCAAACTCAAATAACTCCTTGGTGTTGACATAGAACCAGAAGGTAGTTATGGCTATAATGTTCGAGTTAGCGATAGTATCCACCCAGGCAATTGTATTTTCCCAATTTTGGTTGGCTCCAGCTTTGTCAGTTGTTCCAACTGTATTGTTATATAGCTCTTTTGTGGTATTAGCGTCCCACTCCTCAAAGGCAGCTGTAATCTCAGCACGAGCACTTGCGTCAACATTCTCATTAATAGCATACGATACTGGAAGTTCAGCCCATTTTACCCCCCCTCTAAAAAGCTTATAGCCTTCATCCTCTTTCTCTTTTGGCTCTTTGGGACCAGCCCACCACGGCTTGCCCGGTGCCCTATAGTGGATAAATACCACCTTGTCTATATCCTTTGGCGCTGGAGCTGCTGGCTTAGCCAGGGCTACACTAAAGCTACTGGCAGCAATAAAAGTGGCTAAAATCACTACCAACACAACTCTTTTCATCTAGCTCTCCTTTAACTTCTAAATATAATTTATAATAATATACCGTACACTCGATAAGGTCAAATCAATGGCAAACAAGCCAGCGGCGTAGTATCAGCATCAGTCTACACTTAGCCTTATTCGGCCTCCTGAAACTCAAATTCCAACTCCCCTTCCTGCTCGCCTTTTCTGACCTCTATCTCTAGCCCGTCAGCATCTTCAGGGATGGTGAAGCTAATTGTCCCGTCATCTCCAGTGGTGCCTATTTCTACACTATTAACCTCAACCGTAGCCCCGACTACCGGCTCGTCTTCAAAGGTCACCAGAAGGGTAACCGTCTCACCAGGGGCTGTGTTACCTTCAAGCTCAAGCCTGAGCCTCTCCCGTTCCCTCTCCCGCTCCCTCTCTCTTTCTCTTTCCGGGCTCACCTCAGTGAATTTCTGATTGGGACCACTCTGGCTAACCACCGGTTTGAGGATGTATTTGATGCCGCTTTGCTCACTACCGGCAGCCACCACGGAGAGGTCAAAAACGAAGTTTACCGGCGAGTCCCCAGGTATATCGAAGTTAGTGTTAATATGGAGCTTTTCACCGGGGAGTTTTACCTCAGTGGGGTCACCGTTATTTAATATGCCGTTAATAGCACTGACATAAATAAAGACCTTGGTATATTTACCATCGGGAAGGTCGCTGCTCCAAATTTCCTGAGCGTTTTCCCCCTGGAGGAACACTAAATCCAATCCTTCTGCAGTGGACGGAAACTCAAGCCATTCACCAACCTCCCCTGCCTTGTGCACCCCAACACTGCTAATCGCTATGACGAGACTTTCAAAGTCTCCGATAGCATTTACATCATCACTTATTAGCAATCTGAAATTTGCCTCGGGTGGTGGCTCAGCAGTAGGTGGAGGAGTAACTTCCTCTGTGGTGGGTGGAGGTGAAGGGGTAATATCCTCAGGAGTAGGTGGGGGAGTGACTTCCCCGGGGGCAGGTGCTGGTGTGGGAGAAATCTCCCCAGGAGTAGGTGCACATGCAATAGTAAGCACCAGAAACAAGACCGTAACTAGAGTTACGGCAACTCTGCCTGTTCTTTTCAATGCTAACCTCCTGTTTAAACTATTCTACTAATATATAACGAAAAATAGTCAATTAGTTATGGGGTGACTTGCTGAAAACCTCATGCCAGGAGGTTGTTTAGCGGCTCGTCATTTATTGCTCTTCAGGTAGTCAATAGCCCATTGGATGGCGTCTTCTCCCTCAACCTCAAGCTCATAGTCGGGTTCTATACCCTCGCCTTCTATGAGATGACCATTGGGGGTGAGCCAGCGAGCAGTGGTAATATATAGTCCTGAGCCATCCTTAAGCTGGCGCAGGACGTTGACACTGCCCTTGCCAAAGGTCGTGGTGCCGGCAATAGCGGCACGACCATAATCTTGCAACGCCCCAGCCAATACTTCACTACCACTAGCACTGTAGCTATCCACTAAAACAACCAGCGGTAGGTCAGTAATAACTCGCTCATGTTCAACTGCCAGAGTGGTATGGTCTCCCTGATTATCCACTACATCAACGACTACGCCCTCTCTCAAAAAGTGACTGGCAACATCAACTACTGCCGTTAGTACCCCGCCAGGATTGCTACGCAGGTCAAGGATGATGCCGGTAGCCGGATCACTGGTTATACTATCCAGTACCGGCGATAGTTCTTCATCGGTGCCCTCAGAAAAATAAGTGATATTAATATAAGCAACGTCTTGCCTCATCTCAAAGCGGACGCTGGTTAGCTCAATTTCAGCCCTCACTATCTCAATTTCTTCAGGCTCGGTCTCACCCTGGTGAAGAACAAGGAGCTTGACTGATGTTCCCCGGGGACCGCGGATAAAAAGCACAGCCTCAGCCAGGCTCATCCCCGCGGTAGGCTTACCGTCAATCTCCAAGATTATATCACCAGCCCTAATACCCGCCCTATCTGCTGGCGAATCAGCAATAGGTGCAATAACTATAATCTGATCGTCCTCAACGGCGACTTGGGCACCAACACCCTCAAATTTCCCCTCCAGACTGCTCAAACTCAATTGATAGGTCTCAGCATCTAGGTAAGAGGTATAAGGGTCATCCAACGCCTCCACCATACCCCTGATGGCTGCCTGACCCAGTTTGCTAGCGTCAAGCCTGTCCCTCTCCACATAATCTTCAAAAATTATATTCCACGCCTCCTCCACAATATCCAGACTTTGACTTGAGCTGGGGGGAGTTCTGGTGCCTAGAGCACAACCAGCACCAAAAGATAGGGCAAGGCTCACCCCCAATAGAGCTATTACCATAATTTTTAATATTCTTGACATTGGACTCACGCTCCCAAAAGTGTTTTGTAACAAGATTTATTGGTTATTTATTGAGGCAAATATGAGCAGGGTTGTCTAATTTGATTACGAGGTAGAATTTGTAGCTTTGCCGCTACGAACCTCCTCCTCTTCAGAGATAACACTATCTACCATCCTAATAGTATCTTCTATATTGGTGAGGGCAAGGGAAAGTCCGAGCTTTCTTAACTCAGCATAGCCCAACCCTCTGAACAGGCGGTGTCCAGCTACCCAACACATCTCGTCATAGAGCGCCGGCCATTCCTTCCCTTGGCGGTGAATACAGAAAAGAATGAAGTCGTGAGCTATAGGGTTAAGAGGCTCCATTGGCATCTACTATACCCCCCAATCGGCGTGGTCGGCAAGCCCACTGACGGTTGTTGGCGTTATAGTTTTAACCTTAATTATGCATCATAACCCTTAGTTACTAAGTCTTGCTTCCTTTCCCTAACTCCACGCTTGGGGTGGAAAAATTATTTGCCCACCAAGCATAATTCAGCTACAATCAGGCAGGCGAAGAAGATAGAAGAATTAGCTTAAGGAATATTTGCCATCGTCAGTAGACTATTCAGAAACCGTAATTTCATATTTGTTCTGGCAATTGTGCTGGCTCTGGCTGTCGGCCAGGGAGCAGCTTGGATAAAGCCGCTATTACTGCCAGCACTGGCAGTGGCTATGACCTTATCCACCGTTAGCATAACCAACCGCGACCTTGCCTCGATAAAAAGCTCACCTCGCCCAGTACTTATTTCATTACTGCTTAACTACGTTATCATGGGAGGCATAATGCTGCTCATGGCAAGGTGGCTGATAAATGACAGTGAAATATGGGCTGGCTTTGTAACCCTGGCTGCTATGCCTCCAGCGATTTCAGCAACGCCCTTCAGCTATATGCTGGGAGGAGACACCGTTTTCTCACTATTTGGCACTACCGGGTTATATCTAGTAGCGCTGGGGCTTACACCGGGCATAATGATACTACTGCTCGGCGCCGATTTCGTTAATCCAGCCAGGCTGCTACTTATACTGGTGCAGTTAATAATAATTCCCCTAGCCGTATCTCGATTATTGCTCTCCAGAGGCTTAGCTCAGAACGTAATTAAGTGGCGGGATACAGCGATAAACTGGATTTTTTTCACTACCATTTACATCATCATCGGCTTAAACCGTCAGGTTTTCTTTGAACAGCCTAGTATTTTGTTTGGGGTTATTATAATAACCATCGCTTTGACCTTCGGGCTAGGGCATGCCATTGACTTCGCCGCCAGGAGGTTAAATATAGGCCAATCGACCAAAATCAGCTGGATAGTAATGGGGACCAGAAAGAATACCGGCATAGCCAGCGTGATTGCGCTGGCTTTCCTTGGTGAAAGGGCGACAATTCCAGCAGCTGTCTCGGCTATGTTTGCCGTTTTATATATCGTATGGCTGGGATTTTACTTTAAAAAGAGAGGTCAAGTAAACCTGTAAGCCGAGTTCTGTACTCCGAAAGTTCGGAGCGGTGACCATCTATCTAGCCCTGATGTTACCACCAGGGTCGAGCGACCTACCCAGGGACAGGCCGGACGTCCTTACGTCCCTCTGTTTGGTCTTGCTCCGGATGGGGTTTACCCAGCCGACTGGTCACCCAGCCGCTGGTGAGCTCTTACCTCACCATTTCACCCTTGCTCCGACCAAGTCGGGGCGGTATGTTTCTGTGGCACTTTCCGTAGGGTCACCCCTCCTGGGTATTACCC
>CP070810.1:638035-640686 GCA_020343755.1 Dehalococcoidia bacterium
GGTGTCGGTGTCGGAGTTGGTGTCGGTGTCGGTGTCGGAGTTGGTGCTGCCCCTGGCATACATCCAGCAAAGAATATAGCCGCCACCGCAGCTACCGTTATTAACGGGATAAGAAACTTTTTCATCCTTCCCTCCTTTCCTTAAGGTTTTTAGGATTTTGACCCATTCTCACCACTCCCCAACTTTTCACATAGGCTTACCTCCTTTCCCCTCAGCTTACCTTGATGGTTAGAAGTATAGTATCAAAATATAATTTGTTAAGTGTTCTATATTTAAGGTTATAGTATGAAAATACAGTTTCTTTATTAACACATATTATAACAAGCAAATGTTAAGTTCTTGTTAAGATTTTTAGGAAATGCCTCATAAAACTTCAACACTTTGCTATAACCTAGGGGAAAGGATAAAATGTATGCAAACTAATACTGACTTCAGCTTAACGCCCACGCCAATAGTCAACAGCCACCGCCGCAATTACTATCACCCCCAATACCAGGCTCTCCAGGAAGGGGTCGGCACGTAATATGGTCATGCCGTTAAGAATAACGGTAATTACCAGAGCCCCAAGTACCACCCCAATCAGGGTTCCTTTACCACCGAATAGACTGGCGCCCCCAATAACAGCCGAAGCTATAGTCTGCAGCTCAAGAAAATCGAAGCTTGTATATGAAACCGACATAACCCGCCCTGTCCGTATTAAACCGCCAAGCGCCGCCGTAAATCCCGAAATCATATAGACCGAAAGTTGTGTATTTTTCACATTTACACCGGAAAGCCAGGCACTTACTGGATTGCTACCAGTGGCATAGATAGAACGAGCATAAGTAGTGTAACGCAGAACAAAGTAGACAATTGCACCGACCACTATCCAGATAATACCTGCCACCGGGAAACCGTAGATAAACCTCTGCCCGAAGAAACGCAGCGGGTCTATCAGGTGAGGAATGGTAAACCCTCCGGTTATAAAGAACCCTATTCCATGGGCTACTTGCCACATACCCAGGGTGGCTATAAATGGCGGTACACCGATACGCGAGACTACCAAGCCACTAATTGCCCCCAGACCGACTCCCATCGCCAGCATAGCTGGTACTCCTACCCATATAGAAGCTGGCCCTGTGTAGCCGAGAATATTCTGGGTGACCAGAATATTTCTCCACAGCTCGGTACACATCATAGAGGAACCCAGAGCTGAAGTCCCAAAAGCCATGCCAGCAACGGATAAATCAATGCCAGCGGTCAAGATAACAAACATCTGACCTATGGCTCCTACCCCCATGGTCGCGCCTTGCACCACAATCATTTTCATATTACGTACGGCGATTGATTTGCCCCCAGTGGCCACGGCAAGGGCGCCCATAACTGATGCCAGAATGATGCCGAGGGTAGCGTTTTCGTATCTCAAAACACGTCGGGCAATGTCCCGGGCAGTACCTCGTTCCCGTCTTTCTGTAACTTCAGCCATAGTTTATACCCTTACTGATGGTAATAGCGGCTTCAGCGACCGCGCCGACGCAAAATGTCAGCCGCTACCGCCCCAATTATTATCGCCCCCTTTACGATATACCTGCCAGCGTGCCCCATATGCAGTACACTCATGGCGTTATTAATCACGCCAATCAGTAGAGCGCCCAATACCACCCCAATCATGTTACCCCGACCACCAAATAGACTGACACCACCAATAACAACCGAAGCTATGCTGTCCAGTTCAAGACCCCGCAAGGCTTCTATTGTACCCGCCATACCACGTGATGTCATCAGCATACCAGCCAGCCCGGCGCACAATCCCGAGATAGCAAAGACGACAAGATACGTATTTTTCACGTTTATGCCGGAAAGATAGGCACTTACTGGACTGCCGCCTGCGGCATAGACGCGACGACCAAAGCTGGTGTAAGTAAGAACGAAATAAGCCAGTGCTGCCACCGAGAAAAAGATAATAGGCCCCACCGGCAAAGCTCCGTAGACAGCAAAACTCTCCGGTAGCTCCATTATGGCTGTACCTTCAGTTACGTAGTAAGCAACGCCGTAGCCTATCTGCCACACACCAAAGGTTACTATCAACGACGGCATGTTGAGGCGCGAGACCAATGCGCCACTGAGAAGTCCCCAACAGGCTCCCACTGCCAGCATAGCTGGTATCGCCATAAATGGAGAAGCCGGGTAGCCGAGGATATTTCGCCACTCCATGGTCATCATGGAGCTACCCAGCATCATAGCCATAACTCCGACCCCAGAAACTGACAAATCAAAATTAGCGGTTAAGATACAAAAGGCCTGACCTACCGCTGCCACCCCCCGGACGGAGCTCTGTATCAGAACATTCGCCATATTACCCCGGGTGACTGTTGCCCCCCGAGATATACCTGCCAGCACAGCTATTATTGCTGCCAGAGCGATGCCGATGACAGCATTTTCGTGGGCTAAGACACGCCTAACAACTTCTCGAGCAGTAGAAGGTTTCGGTCTTTCTGCGACTTCAGCCATGCTCTATACCCTTACTAACTAGCTTAGTAATATAACCTACTTTTCGCCGTCTGTCAATAGGTTGAGGCAATTTGGTGGCAAAATGATGGCAATAAAAGCCTGAAGTGGCTATAGAAATCGTGGAAATTGCCATCATAAATCTGCCCTTTCTTAGTTCCTAC
>CP070810.1:640786-643780 GCA_020343755.1 Dehalococcoidia bacterium
TAACACAACAGGGGGCATTTTTTAGCACGTAAGGTACCACTTCACCCAGACTAAACTCGCCAAAGCGTGTTTTGTAGGCAAGACCCATTAGGATTAGGTCGACCTCTCGTTCTGCTGCTTCATCGACAATAGCTGGTCCAGCTTCGCGGGCTTGAAGCAAGTCAGTAACTATCTTGTAGTTTTGTTTTTCAGCCACAGTCTCAATATGGTTTAGAATATCTTCGGCTTTCTGAATTTCGGGTTCAATTTCAACGTCTAGTGGTAGGTCGCGTTTCATGGTAATGATATAAATGGCGCGGACTTCACTCTTATCCTGCCTAGCCAGCCTACAGGCCAGCTCAATTGCCTCCTCATCGGCTTGGCTACCAATTACCGGCACCAGAATTTTGTTAAACTTCATTGCTTTCTATTTCCGTTTGTTATTGAGCAAACGATATTATACTCTCCTTGTCAAGAGGTCTCAACATTATTCTTCTCTATTAGTTAGCGCCACTTCCAGAACGAAGGGGCTAGGAGGGCGAATACAGTTAAAAGCTCAAGGCGTCCAGCCAGCATGCATACTATGAGCACAACCTTACCCGCGGCCGGGATTAAGGCATAATTTGCCGCTGGCCCTACCAAACCCAAGCCAGGACCGACATTTCCCAAGGTAGCAAAAACAGAGGATAAGGCAGTTGCCTGGTCTAGCCCTAGAGCGCTCATTACTAGAAAAGCCACAATAAGGATGACAAAATATAGAGTGATGGTGCCAATAATTCCAGAGATGATTTTTTCTGATAATACATTACCGCCCACTTTTAACGGGATAACTGCTCTCGGGTTGAAGGCAAGCAAGATTCGGCGGTAGATATACTTCATCAACACCAAAAACCTAGTAACCTTTAGTGCCCCCCCGGTTGAACCGGCTGAAGCCCCGATTACCATCAGCATAAGCAAGGTCGCTCTGGCGAATGCTGGCCAAAGATTAAAATCAGTGGTGCTAAAGCCAGTCGTTGTCATAATAGACACAGTTTGAAAGCCACTGTATCTGAAGGCGTCGCCGATAGATAGCCCCATGCTCCTAGTTAGATTTAGAGCAATGAAAATAGATGCCCCAGCGAGGAGACTAATATAGAGTCGAAACTCGGGGTTGCTGAAGAGGCGCCTAGGTTGGCGCTTCCAAAAGAGAAAGTAATACAGCCCAAAATTTATTCCGGCGAATGTCATGAAAGCGATGACGATTCCTTCAATGACTAGGCTGTTATAAGCACCGATACTTAAACTTGTGGCGGTGAAGCCTCCGGTAGGCATGGTGCCCAAGGTAACTATTAGGGAATCAAATATAGGCATTCCGCCTGCTAGCCAAAGCAGGATAAATTCTAGAGCCGAGAAACCAAGATACAACAACCATAGGGATCTTACCGTATCTCGGATACGGGCAGTTAGCCTTTCGGTTTGAGGTCCTGGCATCTCAGCTTCAACTAGGTGGGCAGTTCCCATGCCAAATATAGGGAATAAGGCTACAAACAGTGTTATTATCCCCATCCCTCCAAGCCACTGGGTGAGGTTACGCCATACCAGGATGCCGTGGGGCTGGCTTTCAATAGAGGTGAGCACTGTAGCTCCGGTGGTAGTGAAGCCTGACATAGTCTCAAAATAGGCATTAAGGTAACTAGAAAAGGTTCCTGCCAATTCATAGGGTATAGCGCCAAAGGCTGAGGCTAATAACCATGCCCCGGCGACCAGCATTATTGCTTCCCGCCGACTCAACCTTCCTTCGCCACCTGGGGTTAAGCGCCAAAGTAGCAAACCTGAACCTACACTGATGCCTATCGAGATGGCAAAGGCTGAGGAAACAGGCTCGTTATGATAAAGGCTCCACCCCAAGGGTAGGAGCATAGAAAATCCTAGGCCTGTTATTAACAGCCCTAGGTAGTGGAGAACAACTTTTATTCTCATTAGCTACTTTTTACATGAAAAGCTTTTCCACGTCAGGGGTAACTGAAAGCGGGGATATTATAATAACGTGGTCGCCAGGTTGTACTATGCTTTCATTTGGGGGAATAGTGACCACTCTGTTATGACTAATAGCTCCGGCTATTGCCCCCTTTGGTAAGCCCGCCTCGGCAATCTTTCGTTGGGCAATACGTGCCGTTGGGCTAGCCACAAATTCGATGGCTTGTATCTGTTTACCCCCGAGCAAGGCAACCGAAATTGCCCCGCCATGAAGGACAAAGCGGGCAATTTTACGGGCAGTAAGTAAGGGAAGTGACGCAGCTACATCAATGCCAACTGCCTCAGCCAGAGGGATATTCCCCGGATTACCAACCAGGATTAGATTTCTAGTTACCCCCAGATTCTTAGCTAGTAATCCAGAGAGGATGTTAAGTTCATCACTCTCGGTAGTAGCCACAAAGGCATCAGCTAACGGGACTCCTTGGTCGGTAAGAAAATCACGGTCAGTGCCATCGCCTTGTACTATTGACGTTTGCTCCAGCTTGGCGGCGATCTCCTGGCACCGATTTATATTCTTCTCAATGAGTTTAACCGAGACCCCGTGCCCCTGTAGTCCTTCGGCAACCAGAACCCCAACACGTCCTCCGCCAAGGATGACTACGCTCTTGGCCGGACGTTGTGGCTGGGCAAACATCTCCCCTAATTCATCCATATACTCTCGAGCAGCAACGAGGTAAACGTGGTCGTCTTGCTTTATATGTTCATCACTATTTGGAGTAATAATCTCTCCACCCCGGAGAATGGTGGCAATGACGCATGGTTTTGGGAAAGTGATGGCACTCAAGGGTCTATCCACTATTGTTCCCTTTTCCACCCTAAACTCCCTTATCTGCACAGCGCCATCGGCGAAGTTCTCCACTGGTGTAGGATAAAAGCTAGACAGGATGCTTATTACTTCCTTAGCCGCTTCAACCTCAGGGTTGACAAAAAGGTCTACCCCAAGGGTTTTAGGTCTAACCACCTTTCGGGGGGCGGTAGGAGACTCAGCCGCACCAATAA
>CP070810.1:643880-646428 GCA_020343755.1 Dehalococcoidia bacterium
AATAGCCTCCAATTTTTGCTCTTCGATGGCCTTTTTACAAGCTTTGGGAAGTAGATTATTCAGCGCATCTTCAAGGA
The DNA here is from genome assembly GCA_020343755.1 of Dehalococcoidia bacterium. GTDB lineage: Bacteria > Chloroflexota > Dehalococcoidia > Dehalococcoidales > E44-bin46 > E44-bin46. The sequence continues at coordinate 643,958 of CP070810.1, forward strand.
GGCTTTCTCTACTTAGGTAGCGCTCTAGTATAGCCCGCGGCGCCTTGCCTCTACGAAAGCCTGGAATATCGGTTTCCCTAACTAGACGGTGATAAGACTCTTCTAAAGACTCCTCTACCTCAGCTGGCTCCATCTCGATGCTCAGGAACGCCTGACTATCCTCTATTTTCTCGCTGGTTACTTTCACCTTTCCTCCCGCAAGTACAGGTGCAATTCAGCCAATTGCTCCTCGGCAACTGGCGAAGGAGCATTAAACGTTAAATCGGCAGCCTCCTGGGTTTTAGGAAAGGCAATTACTTCCCTGATGGTTTCCTCTCCTGCCAGTAGCATCACAATGCGGTCAATGCCGAGGGCCACGCCACCATGAGGCGGAGCACCGTAGTCAAAAGCCTTCAGCAAATGCCCGAAACGCTCCTTAATCTCCCCATCACTATAGCCCAGCAGCTTAAATATCTTCCGTTGAAGCTCAGCAGTGTAAATCCTGAGGCTACCGCCACCAATTTCACAGCCATTACATATTATATCATAATGCTTAGCCTGCACTTTTTCCGGGGTGGTATCCAGTAAGGGCACATCCTCATCCCTAGGCGCAGTAAACGGATGATGCATTGGCTCCCATAACCCTTCCTCACTGCGCTTTAACAGCGGGAAATCCACAATGAAGGCAAAGGCAAAAAGATGCGGGTCATCCAACTTAAGTCGATGCCCCATCTCTCGACGCAGTTCGTCCAATGCCATATCAACCAGTTCGGACTTACCAGCTATAATAAGTAAAAGGTCTCCCGTATCTGCACCCAAACGCTTGGCTATTTCTCTAACCTGGTCTAAGGTTAGAAATTTAGCCGCCACCGACCTTACCATTTCCAGGGTTAAATCATCTAGACTACCAGCCGAGGCAGCTAATGGCATAGTTACTAAGCCTTCAGCCCCGAGATCTTGCACCAGCTTATTTAGTTCATTAAGCTGACTGCGACTATAACCAGCACAGCCAGGGGCACATATACCCTTTACCTTACCTCCTCCAGCCAAAGCAGAACGAAAAACGGAAAAGTCGGATTGGGCAACAATATCGGTCAGGTCTTTTACCTCCAGACCAAAGCGCAAATCAGGCTTATCCGTACCATAACGTTCCATTGCCTCAGCGTAGGTAAGCCAAGGGAAAGGTTTGATAAGCCCACAATCAGGTTTAATCGTCTCCACCATAGAAGTGAATAGCTCCTCAAGCAGGTTTAGGACGTCTTCCTCCTCAATGAAGCTCATTTCTAGGTCAAGCTGAGTGAACTCAGGTTGTCGGTCAGCTCTTGTATCCTCATCCCGAAAGCACCGAGCTATTTGATAATATTTCTCCACGCCAGCTACCATCAACAATTGTTTGAGTTGTTGTGGAGACTGAGGTAGGGCATAAAACTTACCGGGATAAAGTCGACTCGGCACTAAGTAATCCCGAGCCCCCTCCGGGGTGCTCTTAATCAAGATTGGTGTTTCTATTTCAATAAACCCCTTAGCATCCAGGAAATGGCGAATAAATCTCACCACCTGGTGCCGAAGGAGAAGATTCTTTCTCATTCGAGCTCGACGAAGGTCAAGATAGCGATACCGGAGACGGAGGCTTTCTTCCACTTCAGTATCTTCACTGATATAGAACGGAGGTGTCTTTGATGGGTTGAGTATCTCCGTATCCTGGACAATAACCTCAATCTCACCGGTAACCAATTTGGGGTTTTCGGTCCCCGGAGGACGAGGGGCAACCTCACCACTAACCCTGACTACATATTCACTACGCATTTCGCTAGCTATCTTGTGAGATTGCTTTGAAGTTTCTGGGTTGAATACCACCTGAACTATGCCCTCTCTATCCCGCAGGTCAATAAATATTAACCCCCCATGGTCACGCCGTCGGTCTACCCAACCAGCCAGGGTTACCTTAGCGCCTATATGATTTTTGTTCAGCTCACCGCAACTGTGACTTTTGAGCAAAATTATCCCCTCTTTTTAACTATCTTCTCCTAGCTATCAACTAAAGCTAGCCAGCTAGCTTAATAATACTGGTTAAGCTACTACCAGCGTTCTTAATTCATCTATGATGTCTGCCAACCTCTTAGTATGGCATCGTAGGCATACTTTGTAGCCAGGCCCAAAGGGCAGCGCCAAGCACAGCAAACATAATACCGAAAATTATGGCATATATTCCCAAGCTAATGAGGAATATTCTCCAAAACAGCCCCCAAGCCAATTGCCAAGTCGGTTTAACAACCACTTTCTCCATTTATCATTTGCCTCCTTTTTGTTTTAATAGCCAGTATTCTAAACTATCGGCTAAAGCTAGCCAGCTAGCTTCAATGATATTGGTTGAGCTACCGACCGTCCGCCACTGTTCAACCCCATCGCTGGACTCAATAAAGACACGAACCTGAGATTCAGTGCCAACACTCTCCTCAAGGATGCGAACTTTATAGTCAATTAGCTTGACT
>CP070810.1:646528-649576 GCA_020343755.1 Dehalococcoidia bacterium
AATCAGGCCTATCATGACATATTACTTTACTTATGACCACCGGGTATTTACTGGTGCCGTGGCAGCCCAGTTTATGGCCAGTGCCACCCAATTAATGGAAAATCCAGGTCCTTTACTAGATTAGAAAAGAGCGGGATAGACTCGGATATTAAGTATATATTAGTCCCTGAGCTACTAGCCTCTTTTGAAATAGAATCGTGGAATGACACTTTAAGCAAGCTAAGATTGGTAGAGGGATGCTCTGTACTGTTTATCAGCTCGGATTAATAGCATATAGCGAGGCTTATCATCTGCAGAGACAGCTTCTCCGTCAGAGAGTCAACGACGAGATAGCAGATACGCTTCTCCTCCTGGAGCACCCCCCTACAATCACCATCGGTAAATCTGGCAAATTGGAAAATGTCCTCGCTTCTCAAGCACAATTAGCCGAAGCTGGGGTATCCTTATTCTTCGTAGACAGAGGAGGTGATGTTACCTACCACGGCCCAGGCCAACTAGTTGCTTACCCCATTATTGACCTGAGGCAGCGAGGGAGGGATGTTCACCAATATGTTCGTGACCTTGAGGAAGTAATCATAAGAGTACTAAACGACTTTTCTATAAATGCCTGTAGAGATAGGAAACATACCGGGGTTTGGGTAGGAGGTAGGGAGATCGCTGCCATTGGGCTTCGTGTAAGCAAATGGGTTAGTATGCATGGATTTGCCCTCAATGTAAACACAGACCTCGAGCAATTCTCACTCATAAACCCATGCGGTTTTCACGATAAGAAAGCCACGTCCATTTCCGCTCTCCTTTCGCAGGACGTATCAATGGATGCAGTGACAGAAAAGTTATTAGCCCGTTTTCCGGAAGTTTTTGACTCCCAAATGGAGCAGGGTTCAGATATATTGGCAGGAGCTGGGTATGAGAGGAAGACTGCCGTTTTGGTTTAAACAAAAGCCTGCTAACCCCAAAACTATGTTGACCATGGAAGGGCTTTTAGATGGATTGAGCTTGCATACCATTTGCGAAAGCGCCCATTGCCCCAATGTTGGAGACTGTTTCTCTCGGAAGACAGCGACATTTCTAATTCTGGGAGACATCTGCACCAGACGCTGTACTTTTTGCGCGGTAAAGAAGGGCCATCCTCTTCCTGTAGATGAGGAAGAGCCCCAACACCTACTTGAGGCAGCGGAAAAACTGAACCTAAGCTACATCGTCATAACCTCTGTCACCAGAGACGACCTTTTTGATGGTGGCGCTTCCCAGTTTGTCAAGGTAATTAACATACTTCGTGAAAATAGGGCTGGTGCTATAGTTGAGGTTCTTATCCCCGATTTCCATGGCTCTGCCGAAGCCCTTAAGGCAGTAGTAGAAGCTCGTCCCCAGGTAATAAACCATAATGTGGAAACAGTTCCCCGCCTCTACCCAAAGGTCAGGCCAGGAGCAGACTATAGCCGTTCTTTAGAGCTTCTTTTTATGGCGAAAAACCTAAACTTAGAAATAATTACCAAATCTGGTCTAATGCTAGGCTTAGGTGAAACCAAGGAGGAGATAGTGGAGGTTATGAAAGACTTAAGGGAAGCCAACTGTGACTTGCTTACTCTCGGTCAGTACCTACAGCCTTCTCCTAAGCATCATCCGGTGGTCAGGTTTGTTTCCCCCGAGGAGTTTTCCCGATATAGAGATATAGGCAAGGAGATAGGATTTATTGAAATTGCCGCCGCGCCTCTAGTGAGAAGTTCATTCAAAGCGGCTGAACTCTACGCTAAAGTAAAAGGCGATGCGCATAGTCTTGATAGCCCATCCGTCACTCGGGTCTAAAGTCCTTGAAGCTATTCTTAAAACAGGGGAAGAGGTGGTGGCGGTGTTTGCCCCTGGCGCTGACCCTGAGAAGCCGGTACCCCTTAAGGAAGTGGCGGATAAGAATGGTATTCCAGTCCATCAGCCCAGGCATATGAAGGATGCTGGTGTTTATGAAAGTATCGCTAGCTATAAGCCAGACCTAGGGGTGATGGCCTTCACTTCTGATATAGTCCCTTTAGCCATATTGGACTGTCCCAAGCTGGGCACGATTATGTATCATCCATCGCTGTTGCCTAAGCATAGAGGCGGTAGTGCCTTGAACTGGCCTATAATTCAGGGGGAGACCAAAACCGGCTTAACTATAATCTGGCCCGACCAAGGCATCGATACTGGTCCGATACTACTTCAGAAAGAAGTCGATATCCTCCCCGATGATTCCGTGGGTTCCCTGTTCTTTAATAAATTGTATCCCATGGGGGTGGAGGCATTTGTGGAGGCAATCCAGTTAATCAAAGAGGGAAAGGCACCTCGCATCCCGCAAGACGATAGTCAGGCAACCTATGAGCCATTATGCCAGGAACAGCATGGCATCATTGACTGGACTAAGCCTGCCCAAGGAGTCTACAACCTGATCCGGGGTACTAATCCTCAGCCGGGGGCAAGCACTACCTGGCAAGGACAAAAGCTGAAAATCTTTGATTCCGAGCTGATAAAATCCACCCCTTTAGGTGCTCCCGGTGAGGTCACCTCAATCAGCGAGGAGACGTTTGTTATTGCCTGTCGGGATGGCAGCATCATGGTTAAGCGAGTTCAACCTGCTGGCTGTGGTAAAATCACCGCCGCTGAGTTTATTAAAAATGTCAATCTCAAGAAGGGCGACCGACTGGGATAACCTTAAAATAATAACCTTGTAGTGCTGGTTTAGGAGTTGGGGATGAACAAGGGCACTAGAACCGCTTTAGTTGACATGGCAGTTGCTGGTGCTCTTTTTGATTATATAGTTTGGAGGCGACGACCGGATTCGAACCGGTGAATAGGGGTTTTGCAGACCCCCGCCTTATCCACTTGGCGACGTCGCCTCGTTGGAGCGGAAGACGAGATTCGAACTCGCGACCTCTTCCTTGGCAAGGAAGCATTCTACCGCTGAACTACTTCCGCTTTCTTTTATATCTGCGCCTTCGAGGGGCGCGTTTTACTTTAAAAGAGTGCCGAGGAGGAGATTTGAACTCCTACGGGCTTACGCCCACCACCCCCTCAAGA
>CP070810.1:649676-652237 GCA_020343755.1 Dehalococcoidia bacterium
GAGCGCATGGTAAGCAGCATATTAGTCCCAGTATCACCATCAGGCACCGGGAAAACATTCAAAGCATCAATCTCTGGAGCACTCTTCTCCAACCAGTTGGTGGCAACCATAAACATATCCCTTAGCTCTTGCCCGCTAAGAGAACTGGCTTGCTTCATGTTGCAATCTCCTTACCCAGTTGTTTATTCACCTTTCAACTCCCCCGTTATCAGGAGGGAGATTAATTTCTATAAAAAGCCTTGCCACGCTAATCAACCTCATCCACAACCACCCTTGCCCAGCTAGCTCAGCTATGATAACATTATAATGACCAGCATTATAATGATAACGTAGTTTTAAGGTAATAGAATTTTACACCAAACTTATTCATTAGTAAAGGGGTAGATTATATTAATTATGAAATGTGATTTATGTGGAAAATCACTCCAATTTGGTCACAATGTAAGCCACTCTAAACACCGTACCAACCGTCGCTGGGTACCCAATATTCACCCAGTTACTATAGTCATAGACGGTCAGCCAAAGCGACTCAACCTGTGCACCAGATGTTTACGCAATCAGCATAAGGTCACCAAAAAGCCAGCTTCTAGTCCAAGCTAGCCCGTATCTTTGTCAGGGCTTCCTTCACCGTTTGTTGCGAATTAAACACTGCTGCTCCAGCTACTAACACCCTAGCTCCTGCCGCTACCAGCCTAGGAGCAACTTCAGCATTGATGCCACCATCCACCTCTAACTCGGTAGCTAACCCTTTCTTGTCCAGCTCAGCCCGCAAGCAGGCTATCTTATCCAGCATAGCCTCAATAAAAGTCTGCCCGCCAAAGCCAGGATTAACCGTCATGACCAAGACTAAATCTAGTGAAGAAAGAACCTCCTCAAGCACATCAATGGGTGTGCCTGGGTTGAGGGCAACCCCCACCCTAACCCCTAGTTCTTTAATTGTTTGCACTACCCGGTGAATATGTGGGCAGGCTTCTATATGAACACTAATAATATCTGCCCCAGCTTTAACAAATTGATCAATCTGAGACTCTGGCGTCTCAATCATAAGGTGGACATCCAGAGGAAGATTTGTCCAATGACGAATAGCAGCTACTACCGGAGCACCAATAGTTAGATTAGGCACAAAATGCCCATCCATGACATCAACATGGATGTAGTCAGCACCTGCCTCAGTGGCTTCAGCTACTTGCTCACCGAGACGGCTAAAATCAGCCGAGAGAATAGACGGGGCAAGCTTAACTTTAGGAATGGTTTTCAACCTTTGGATTCTCCAAGTATTCTTTTAGCTGCGGCTAGGGCACGATCTACCTGCTTTGGCGCCGTTCCACCAATAACGTCCCTAGCCGCAATAGATGACTCTACTGTAATGGAGTAAACATCCTCTCCAAATAAGGGGGAAAACTCGTTATATTCACTGAGGCTAAGTTCACTAAATGATTTGCCCTTGTCCATAGCATAGTTTACCAACCTAGCTACTATATCGTGGGCAGTGCGGAAGGCTTCCCCCTTCTTGACCAAATAGTCAGCTAAGTCGGTAGCTAGAATATACCCTCGCTTAGCTGCCTGTTCAATATTCTCAGCTTTAACTCGCAGGGTTTTAACCATGCCGGTAAATACCTCCAAGGTAGATAACAGGGTATCTACAGTATCAAATAAACCCTCTTTATCTTCCTGCATGTCTCTGTTATAGGAAAGGGGAAGAGCTTTCATAGTAACCAGCAAAGCCATAAGTTTGCCATAGACCCGCCCCGTCTTACCCCGAACTAGCTCAGCTACATCAGGGTTTTTCTTCTGGGGCATGATGCTTGAGCCGGTAGTATAAGCCTCATCAAGCTCAATAAAGTTAAACTCTGCCGAAGACCACAGAATAATCTCTTCCGCCAATCGGGAAAGGTGCATCATACACAGGCTAGCTGCGGCTTCATATTCCAGGACAAAGTCTCTATCAGAGACAGCGTCAATACTATTTTGGCTTATCTGGCTAAAGCCTAGCTCACGGGCTAAGAAATCCCGATCAACGTTATAGCCTACGCCAGCTATAGCGCCGCTACCCAAGGGCATAACATCAGTCCGCCTTAGGCAATCATTAAACCGGTCAACATCCCGCTGGAGCATTTCAAAATAGGCTAAAAGGTGATGCGCCAACAATACTGGCTGCGCTGGTTGGAGATGGGTATATCCCGGCATAATTACCCCTTTATTAGCTTCAGCCAGGCTAATTAAAGCCCGCTGGAATTCTCTGAGCCTGACCAGGGTCTCACCTATTGCCTCCTTGGTAAAGAGACGCAAATCTAGAGCCACCTGGTCATTTCTGGAGCGAGCGGTGTGGAGCTTCCCGCCTACCTCCCCTACCTTATCAATAAGCCGGGCTTCAATATTCATATGGATGTCTTCCAACTCAGGCTTAAACTGAAATTTACCCTGCTCTATCTCCTCCCTAATAGAATTCAACCCGCTAATTATAGCTTCAGCCTCTTTTTCTGAAATTATCCCCTGTTTGGCCAGCATTTTGGCATGAGCAATACTACCAGCAATGTCGTGGCGATATAACCTCCAGTCAA
>CP070810.1:652337-655582 GCA_020343755.1 Dehalococcoidia bacterium
CAAACTCTGGGAACTGCATCTTGAAGTTTTCTTGTCAGTCCCGGTCTCACCGTTTCAGGTACGCATTCTGGCTGGGCAGCAAGCAAAATCACCTCTACCTGGCACAAATCTCTCAACTCCTTGAGTAGATTTGAAGTAGGCAGTTGATGCAGGGAAAAATCATCAATCTTCTTTTCCGGGAGGTCTTCAACAGGCACAGTAGAGATATCTCCCGGCACCCGTTGGCAATCCAAAGCGTCAATAACAATTATTCGCTTTGGCTTTTTCTCGGCAAGAGCAATAGTAAGAAGTATTTCCCTTGCCCCTGTCCCTACGTCTAATATAGCAACATCCTCCGGGACCTGGCAATTTTCCCCCAGATAATCTACCACAGCTGGACCAAAGCCGTCATCACCGAAGAGTATATTGCCACAGCCCAGTATAAGGGTAGACTTCTGATAGCACTCGGGGATGTAATTCATAATCAATTCATCAGGGTATCAATTGTTTCCCCAGCGGCATTCAGGATGTCTATCTTTACCGCAATCCTGCCATCAAGCTCATGGGTAGCACAGGAAAGGCAAGGGTCATAGGCACGGATTGACATCTCTACTTTGTTCAGCAATCCCTGGTCGTATACCCCGTTCTTAATCAAATCCATAGCCGCCCTCTTGACCGACATGTTTATCGAGGCATTATTGTGAGTTGTTCCCACGATAATGTTGCAATTGGTTACCATGCCCTTTTCATTGGTCTCGTAATCGTGGATGAGCGTCCCCCGGGGTGCTTCAACAGAACCTACACCGCGTGCAGCACGGGGTGTAACCGCCTTCCAGGTATTGGGGTCTGTTATCTCTGGATCATTCAAGAGTTCCGTTGCCCTTTCAGCACAATAGAGTATTTCAATCAACCTAGCCCAGTGATAGAGTAGGGTTAACTGCGCTGGACGACCGAAATTGCCTCTGAATTCTTCCAGTTCTTTCTGGGCCAGTGGTGTCGGAATTCGGTCACAAACATTAATCCTTGCCAGGGCATTCGTCCGGTATATGCCCACAGGATGGTCAAGATCCATAGAGAACTGCCCCATTTTCTTGTAATACGGGAACTTAAGATATGACCAGGGCTCCACATGCTCGCTGATATAATCCAAATATCTTTCGACGGGAAAATCTTCGTATTTGCCATCAGGCGTCATCATACGAAGGTCACCGTCATAGAGGTTCAGTTCACCATTCTTAACTGTTCCCAGAAAACCGGTCTCGATAGCAGCTAGTGATTTAACCACATCTAGATATTTGGGAAAAATCTCCTTTTTAGCAAAGTCGATGGCAAAAGTGGCAAAATCAAGACACTCCTTTGCCATCTCCTTCAGTTGATCACGCTCTATTTCGGTGAGAGGTTTACTCCAGCCGCCAGGAACGGAAACATCAGGATGGATAGCTTTCCCTCCCAGAGTCTGGGTCATCATCTGTCCTAAGTATCTGGCCTGCACCACTCGCTTGGCGATGTCAGGGACCTTTTGGATAATACCGATTACATTTCTTACTGAATAATCAGCATCGGGTCCCATCACAAAGTCAGGCCCCGAGAGTATGAAGAAATGTAGCGTATGGCTGTGAATAAAATGCCCCATATAGGCAAGCTCCCTGAGCTTTTTGGCCACTGGAGGTATGTCTACACCAAAAACAGCATCGCATGCTTTAGAAGAAGCCAGATGGTGTGCCCAGGGACATACCCCACAGATACGGCATACGATGCGAGGCAACTCCTCTACCGGTCTGCCGATGGCGAACTGTTCAAACCCCCTCAGTTCCACCACATTTACCCTGGTATCAGCCACATTTCCTTGGTCATCAAGTTGAATAGTTACCTTAGCATGCCCTTCAATCCGTGTCACTGGCTGGATAACAATCTGTTTCATCTTATGCCTCCTTTTTTACCTTGCTGGTAGAGGTCTCAGGCGACCTACTACACCTATAAATCGGTTAAAAGTTGCCATCCTGTCTTCTATCTCTCTGGGGTTAAGCCCGATGGAAGACAGGGCGCCCATCATGTCAACCATAGGATTAGCCCCAGCCCGTATCGGACCAAAACAACCGCGACAGGTCATATATGCCTTTACGCACCGAGGGATTTTCTCAGCGCCACCACAACCAGCCCTTGTCGCCGGTCCTTGACATAGAAAACCTTGTTCCATAAAACAGCGTATCTCCTCAAACTTCTGCCCTGGAGTGAACTCGACCTTTTCTAGAGGTCTTTTTAGGTTGGTGACTGCCTTTTTCTCCCTTTTTACCGGGCAGTCATCGCAAACACTACGCTCAGCCAGAGAAAAGGGCTTCCCCTCTAAGAGGCAGGTTAAAGCCTCGGCAACTAACTCGGGAGTAGTTGGGCAACCGGGCAAACCTAGGTCAACATTAATCACCTCACTCACTGAGTACACGCGGTCCCTGAGTGGTGGGATATCAACCGTGGGATTATCAGCCGGGTCGGTACTTTTAGTTTCACGATAAACCCTGTCAAATATTTGGTCAGTGGTATACATATTTGCCAGTGCCGGGATACCACCAAAATTAGCACAGGAACCTAGGGCAATTAGCGTTTTACATTTCCTTCTCATCTCTTCAGCAATTTGCTTGTTCTCTTCACTCCGTATACCCCCGCTTATTATGCCCACATCTGCCTCCGGGATTTCTAACGCCGTTTTTTCTCCCGTTTGCCCATAGTATTTATGGTCCATCAGCACAGGTATATGAACAAACTCCAGTTTCGGCAACAAATCCAGAAGCGCCTCTCCCAGGTCCAGGATTGTTACCTCACAGCCACCACATGTCGCCAGCCATTCTTCAGCTACACGTACCATTTAGTTTACCCTCCTTTCAGATTGGTTGTCCTTCAACTATAACCTCCGTCACCACCCTCCGTGTGAACACAAAGTATTGGTTCCCCTCCTCAACTGTCTCAACCTCAAATCCGTCATCCTTGTATTTTTGGGTGATTTCATTCCTTTCTTTTTCATTAGTATAGACTTTTCCATCCCACATAAACTTCTTGCCGTTGAATATTCGCGCTAGCTCCATTTAATTTTCCTCCATCAGGTTTTATAGGGGCTTGGACCTAACTGCCTGATTTCCTCCACCATTTCGGTTACTACCTGAGCGAATCTCCCCCCTTCGGATGCGGAAACCCATTCTAACCTAAACCTTTCTTCCTCCATACCGTAATCTTGCAGCATTAGTTTAATCGCGTCCGCCCGTGCTTCCGCTTTC
>CP070810.1:655682-658357 GCA_020343755.1 Dehalococcoidia bacterium
ATCAACCAGCGCTTCTGCCGGGTTATAGTGTACCTCAATCATCAAGCCACTGGCACCGGCAGCTATAGCGGCACAGCTCATATTGAAGATGAGGTCTCGGCGGCCACTCCCATGACTGGGGTCAACGATTACAGGTAGGTAGGTCTCTTTCTGTATTACTGGGACAGCAGATAGGTCAAGGGTATATCTGGTATAGTTTTTGCCCTTGCCTAGGGGTAATATTCCTCTTTCACATAAAATAATGTCCTTGTTGCCCTCGACGGCAATATATTCGGCAAAGGACAGAAATTCTTCAATGCCAGCACCGAAATGCCTTTTAAATAGGACAGGCTTATTTTTCTTGGCTACCTTTGTCAGTAGGTCTTGATTATACATATTTCTGGCACCTATTTGGAGTATATCAGCATACTCTGTGGCTAGGTCAACTTGTGTTTCCCCTCTTACTTCGGTTACCACTGGCAATTTAAACCTTTTGCCGGCTTCATGCAACCAGTCTAAAGCCTCCTCGGCCTCTTCCCTGCCGGTAGCTCCTAGCCCTTGGAAAGAGTGAGCCGAGCTTCTGGGTTTAAAAACGCCTCCTCTCAGGATATGAGCCCCAGCCTTTTTTACCTCTCCCGCAATTCTAAATAGCTGCTCCTTACTCTCCACAGCGCAAGGTCCGGCAATGAATATTGGCCCATCGCCACCTATCTCAATGTCTCTAACTTTAACTACTAAATCTTCACTCCCCCTGTCAAAGAATTTACTATATTCCCTACTTATCAGTTTATAGGGGACTTCAACCATCCTTGCTTCTTTCACCCCGGGAAGGGTGGCAAAGTGGGCAAACGGTATCTTCCTCTCATCTCCAACTAAGCCAATCACGGTTCTGTATCTTCCTTTGGAAACGTCGGCTCTTAGTCCATATTTTTTAATTTCCTTTACAACCTGGGCTATTTGTTCCGGTGTGGCATCAGTTTTCATTATTATCATCTTTCACCCTCCAAATAATTTATATTCTACTGCGCTGGGCATCTAAAATAGAAGAACCCTCCCGCTTGGGAGGGTTCTTGAACTTTTTTATCTAATTTTATTATTTTACTATGTATTTACATTTTCGTGCCAAAACCCTCCCAAGCGCACCTCAGTGCGCCAGGTAAATGTGAAATAAGTATAGTAATAATTACGCCAAGCAATATTGTTTAACATTTTACTCATATACGCATTTAAACTATCACAAGAAACATGGTTTGTCAATACATTGACGAGATGATATTAAACCTTATATACTTAAACCGAGAGTAGTTACTAGCCATCGACCGATTAGGCGGTGAGCTCTTAAAAATATTTATTGATAGCTTTAGTCGCTTGGATCGGATACGACCGAGACGGCAAGAAATTAAATTAACATTTTGAATGCCTTCTCTGGCGGTATCGGAGAAGGCATTTTTAATGAGTTTGGTTTGGATGAAAGGTTTAAAATGCTCAAATTGGGATTTATTGGCGCTGGAACGGTGGGCACTGCCTTATCGATTAGTTTAAGCAACAGGGGTTACCCTGTAGTAGCTGTATCCAGTCGGAGCCAGACTTCAGCTCGAAATCTAGCTCGGGCAATTAGTGGCTGTCTGCCAGTCAGGAGTAATCAAGATGTGGCTGATTCTGCCGAGCTTGTCTTCATTACTACTCCTGACGATGCTATCGCCTCGGTAGTATCTCAAATACAGTGGCACAAGGGGCAAAGTGCAGTCCACTGTAGCGGTGCCGACTCAACTGATATTCTTGAACCAGCTAAGAAATTAGGCGCCTATGTTGGCGTCTTTCACCCGCTGCAAACCTTTGCCAATGTAAAACAGGCAATAGAAAATATGCCAGGCTCAACCTTTGCCCTAGAGGCTGAGGAGCCTTTATTAACAATACTTAAAGATATGGCGACCGCTCTTGGTGGTCATTGGATTGAGCTAAAGCCAAGTGACAAGGTGGTTTATCACGCCTCAGCAGTTATTGCCTGTAATTACTTGGTGACTCTGGTCAAATTGGCTACTGACTTATGGCAAACCTTTGACATCCCAAGGCATCAAGCTATTCGGGCACTGCTGCCGCTGATACGAGGGACAATTCATAATATTGACACGGTTGGTATCCCTCAATGCCTCACCGGGCCAATTGCCCGGGGTGATACCGGAACTATTAGGAAGCATCTTGATGCTTTGCAAAAAGTCGCTCCCGGGTTACTTTCCACCTACCGGGAGCTTGGTTTGCAGACCATCCCGATTGCTCTGGCCAAGGGGAGGATAAATCAACGGCAGGCTGAGGAGCTAAAGGCTATATTAAAACGATCCGACTAATAAAGAACTAGCAAGGAGGAGCTAATGAGAATAATGCTTAAAAGCAAAATCCACGGAACTCGGGTTACTCAGGTCAATATTGATTATGAAGGCAGCGTTACCATTGATAAGAGGCTTATGGCGGAAGCTAACATCCTTCCCTACGAGCAGGTGCAGGTGCTAAACGTCAATAATGGTGCCCGTTTTACTACTTATGCCATTGAGGGGAAAAGCGGTGAAATCGGCTTGAATGGTGCTGCGGCTAGGCTAGCGGTTAAGGGAGACAATATTATGATTCTTTCCTACTGTTATGTTGAGGATGACGAGGCACAAAATTTTATCCCCAAACTGGTATACTTTGACGCTAAAAAC
>CP070810.1:658457-662047 GCA_020343755.1 Dehalococcoidia bacterium
TCTACCAAGATTCTAGCAGTTATTTTATGAACCTCACCCCCTATATCCCCCTCTCCTTTTAAAGGAGAGGGGGAATGATTATGTAAGAGAGGCTTCGCCTCTCTTTGACTCTCCTTTGAAGGGAAGGCTTTTTTCTTAAGAGGGGCAAAGCCCCTCTTTAACTCCTTTAATATCTTAATATTTTCTCCCTGAAATTCCCCCTTCAAAGGGGAACTTAATTTTTTAGTTTATCCTTCTTGCTGAAGAGGTTAAATCCGCCTATAATAATGGTTGCGGGGTGTAGCGCAGCTTGGTAGCGCGCAGCGTTCGGGACGCTGAGGTCGGAGGTTCAAGTCCTCTCACCCCGATTTTACTTTTCTATATTCTTCTTTGCTTCCTGCCACAGGGCGTTTTGCTGGTCAGAGGATAGGTCGCCCAGATTGACACCGCGCTGGCGGCAGACCTCTTCCATATAGGTAAAGCGCTGGTAAAACTTCTGATTTGCCTGCCTGAGCGCTGCCTCCACATCAATGCCCAACCGCAAGGCAATGTTAGCCAGGGTAAATAGCAAATCGCCAAACTCCCGGGCTTTCTCCTGGCTAGTGGCTCGCTTAAATTCCTCAACCTCCTCAGCCAGCTTATCAATTACACCACGAATATCTTCCCAGTCAAAGCCAACCTGCACCGCCCGCCGCTGAATCTCCTGGCTATAACTTAAAGCCGGCATTGGCTTGGGCACACTGGCCAGAATAGAGGCATCGGTCTCCCTCTCCTCTTGCTTGAGTGCCTCCCAGTTAACTGCCACTTCCTCGGCATCCTTTACCGTAAGCGAACCAAAGATGTGGGGGTGGCGATGGATTAGCTTGGTGTTGATGCTCTTTAATACATCCCCCAGCTCAAATTCCCCGGCTTCAGTGGCAATCTGAGTATGGAGAACAATCTGCATCAGCAGGTCACCCAATTCATCACATAGCTTAGTCGAATCCCCCTTATCCAGAGCCTCCAACACCTCGTAGCACTCCTGCAACAGGTTCTTCCGTAGCGAGGCGTGGGTCTGCTTTCTGTCCCAGGGACAACCGTCAGGGGCTCGCAACCGGGCAATAATATCTACCACAGTAGTAAACTGGTTCAAGTTCTTAGGTAAAGACACATTAACCTCCGATTTAACTCATTTTAGAATGGTGCCAATGAGCTGCCTCTGTCCCCGCAAAAAGTCGGCAGCCGACATAGCTCGCTTCCCCTCCATTTGAACCGTTATCACCCCTAAAATACCGCTCCCAGTACCGACGCCAAAGGCAGCCTTTTCTTCCTGCATGGCTACTACCTGCCCTACCTCAACGGTTCCTTCCCCAGGTAGAGGTACCGCTTCAATAAGCTTGAGCTGCTTTCCCCGCCATGTGGTGTAACATCCAGGCCAGGGATGATAAGCCCGCACTCGCCGCCATATGTCAATAGCTGGCAGATGCCAATTAATCTCACCCTCCTCCTTGGAGATTGGGGCAGAATAGGTAGCTTGGGCTTCCTTTTGAGGTTGTGTGGTGAGCTCACCCCTTACCCAGCAGACTAAAACTTCCAGAAGCAACTGAGCTGCTATCAAGGACAGTTTAGCTGAAAGTGAGCCTGTGGTATCCAGCGCCGAAATAGGAATCTGTGCCCTGGCTAATATAGGACCGGTGTCTAGACCCTTGTCCATCAGCATAACACTAACCCCGGTAAAGTCATCACCAGCTAGAATAGCCGAGGCGACTGGCGAGGCGCCTCTAAATCTAGGTAACAGAGATGGGTGAAGATTAATACACCCGTATCTGGGGAGGTCTAAAACCGGCTGGGGCAGAATCTGACCAAAGGCAGCCACCACTATAATATCGGGGTGAAAGCCAGCTAGCTGCGCCACAGCCTCCGCATCCTTCAAACTGGCTGGCTGTATTACTGGTAGCTTGTGGGCAATTGCTGTCCTTTTTACTGGGGTAGAAACCAAGGAGCGCCCCCTGCCTGCCGGTTTATCCGGCTGAGTATAGACTGCCGCCACCTGGTAATGGTTAAGAATAAGGTGCTCCAGAGGGGGAACGGCAAACTCAGGGCTACCCATAAAAATAAGTCGCAAGTTAAACCTCCTATGGCTAAATCTTAACATCAAAAAAAATTTGTAACAACTAGCCATTTTATATCTATGGGAGAAATATTGACCAAACAAACAAGTCTGACAGACCTCGCAAGGGAAAACGGGTGCTAAAAATGCCCAGCAACCAACAACAAAACCCTTGCCATATGACGAAAAGCCTTGTAGTATTTCATCATCGTCCGCACTTTTAATCCCTCCCCCTTACCCCATCCAAGCTCTCCACAATTCCCAGCCACTGGGACAAAATGGTGCTTAAACTTAAGGAAAGGAGTTTAATGGAAGCTGGGTCGGCACAACAAATCTGGGAAACTGCCTTAGGTGAACTGCAAATCCAAGTCAATAAGCCAAACTACCGAACCTGGCTGGAAAAAACTGCAGGTTTAAGTTACCAAGATAATCAGTTTGTTGTCGGTGTACCCAATGCCTTCGTCGCTGAATATTTAGATAAGAGTCAGCGCTCTTTGATTGAGAAAACACTCATTGGTCTTACCGGCCGTGATATTAAAGTCACCTTCCAAGTAGATTCCAAGCATCAAGCTACGTCAGGCAATTATAGCGTCCGAAAAGAACCCCAGCCAAGGTTCAACCCAAAATACACCTTTGATTCCTTCGTTCTCGGTAGCTGTAATCGGTTAGCCTATGCCGCTGCGCTGGGAGTAGCTGAAAACCCAGGACATTGCTATAATCCGCTATTTATATATGGCGGGCCGGGTTTAGGCAAGACACATTTGCTGCACGCTATCGGGCATGCCGCTTTAGCCAACAATATTCAAGTGCTTTATGTTAGCAGTGAGCAGTTTACCAATGAGTTTATCAAGGCGATTCAAGAGAGAAAAACAGAGGAGTTCCGCAATAAATATAGAAGCGTGGATATGCTGTTGATTGATGACATCCACTTCATCACCGGCAAGGAGCAAACAGAAGAGTGTTTCTTCCACACCTTTAATGAGCTACATAATAATAATCGCCAGATGGTTATCACCAGTGACCGCTCCCCGAAAGCTATGCCTATAGGCAAAACAAAGCGGAGAGCCTGTGTTCCCGTCGAGGAAAGACTGTGTTCCCGTTTTGAGTGGGGGTTAATTGTTGATATCCAACCGCCTGACTTTGAAACCCGACTAGCTATTCTACAGGCTAAGGCTAAGCAGAGGGAGCAGGATATGGCTTTAGATGTGCTGGAGCTTATTGCTCAGCGGATTCAGCACAACATAAGGGAGCTTGAAGGAAGCCTAAATCGGGTAATTGCTTACGCCAAACTGCTTAAAGCTTTAATTACCCCGGAGATAGCTGCCCGAGCGCTAGAGGATATAGCCACTAAACGTCCTAGGGCGGCTTCTATCACCCTGACTCAAGTGATAGAAGCTGTAGCTAACAGTTTCCAGCTAGCCCCAGTAGACTTAAAGAGCCGAAAAAGGGATAAGGAAACGGCTTTAGCTCGACAGGTAGCAATGTATCTTATTAGGCAGGAAACCAATAGCTCACTGGCTCA
>CP070810.1:662147-664791 GCA_020343755.1 Dehalococcoidia bacterium
CGGAAGACCCTGAGATCTGGAAGCTACCCCACCATAAGAAGAGCATCTTTAGAGCCTTACAGGGTAAGCTTGATATCGAGAAAACAGTCGAGTGGGCTCGGATGCCCGCTGCCGTAGCCGCTCTATCACCAAAGGGCCACCGGGGGCAACGGGTCGATACCAGCCCGGAGCAAATTCTGGCTGCTGCCAATCACCTAGCTAACCACTACCGAAAAGCCAATAAGCCGTTGCCTGATACCCTAGCAGCTTTAATATAAGATGACAGAGGGAAATAGCAATGGACAGGAAAAGGAAGGGATTACTATACCACCTCTATCGAGCCCTGTGGTCAAGAATAGGCGGGCGCCCCTGGACCTATATTATCCGGGATTCCTACCATAACAAGCCGCTTCTCTGGCTTGCCCTAGCTACTGGTATCGGCATTCTGCTTGGGCATTTGTTCTGGGGCACGCCTTGGATCCCAGGGCAGCCAAGGAATTAGTGTGATATTTGTATGGAGACGACTTAATGAGAAGCTTATCGTCAACACTGCTAACTGCCCAGAAAGAAGCTAACCGCGTCCCTTATATTAAGGTTGAAGCCAAGAATAAAATTGCTGGCATTGTCAGGCTAGACTGGGCAAGGCTGTACACCGGTTCTGAGGCAGATTACTTCCATGCCCTAACCATCCCCGGTGACGGCTCTCTGGTTAGGGTCAGGCTCACGCCTCCATCCGATTCCCGGAAGCTCTACCGGCAAAGGGTAACTAACCCTGATCCGGAATCAGACTTCAGCCAGTGGACATACTGTAACCAGTATAATGCCGTTATTGTGACCTGCTGCTCCCTGGGCGCTGAGGTCAGTATTTTTTGGATAAAGAGCGACCAAGGGATTTACCGGTTAAAAAGCACCGACTACGGGGCAAATTTTGGAGACCCTGAGCTTATTGATTATTCCCCCACCACCGCTATCAACGGCATAGCCGCTGATTATAAGCCAAATGGTGACCTCGCCTTATTCTTTGCTGACCAGTCAACCCTCTATGTTAAGAAGTATGTAAGCGGTAACTGGCAGGACAAGGTCGCCTGGGATAAAACCACCGGTGAGCTATCCGGAGCGGCTACTGTCTATGACGGCGACTGGAATCTCTTTGTTACCGGGAAGGACTCAGAGGGCAACTTCAAACTGTGGTCCATCGTTTATGGCGATGGCCATGATGTAGCTGTCGACACCTGGTCAGAGCTGAAGCAGTTTGCCTCAGCCCCATTAGACGGCAACTTTGAATACCATAGGGCATTCATGGATAAGCCAGATGTCTATCGGTGTTTCTTTATCGAGAAATTTACCGGCACCGAAGCCTATAATCGCCCCTTCTGGTCCCACTCTGTCCCCGATACTAATTTCATCGATAATCTGTGGCGTGAGCCAGTGCCATTTAATCTATCAAGCGAGTATGGATTAGCCATAGCCCATCACGGCGATTATTGCTGGTTGTCAAATCCTAGTGGCGTATGGAGGGCAAAGCTCAGCGAGGAGAGCCTTGACCTAACCGCCGAGGTCCTAAGTATAAGGCAGGAGCTGACTAAAGAGGCAGGCAGGTTAATCATCGAGCTAAACAATAATCAGGGGCAATATGCTTCACCGGGAGAAGGTGAGCTTAAGGTTCTTGATATCGGTTGTCAGCTAGAGGTCAGCCCTGGCTATACCACCTCTCAAGGCAATGAGACTAGCTCAGGTCTTGCTTTCTTGGTTGACGCCTACGAACATACCAGCTCTGGCGGTAAAGCTAGCCTTATTCTATATGCCTCAGATGGCTGGAACTTGATTGAAAACTGGAGAGCCAGGCATCAGTTCCGATGGAATAAGGGGAGCGATGAAATGTGTGTTAAGGCTCTTCTCGCCTTTGTCCTGGCTAGAGTTGGCATAAAGCTTGAGGTTAAATCTGAGTCATCGGTTATAACTAGCTACTACCCTGATTTCACCATCCACCCCAACAATGGGGGAAATGCAGTCATTAGAAAACTACTCTCCTTTATCCCCGATATAATATTCATTGAAGGCAACAAAGCCTATGTGGTGAATCCTGGCTCCTCTGACGAATCAGTTTATTCCTATGGTTCATCCCATCCCATACTTGAGGGGGAGTATCGGAGGCGAGCCTGGGAGCTCAACCATATCCAGATAGAGGGCTACGACCCGGTAAACGAGGAGCCAGTAGTTGCTGATTCCTTCTCCTGGCCTCAGATAACCAGGCTATATGATAGGCTGAGCCAACTTGAAGACGGGAATATAGATAGCGTGTCTAAAGCTGAGCAGAGAGGAGACGCCTATTTAAGACAAGCCGAGATAGACTCTAGCAGCGGGGCTATTCGAATTCCCACTAATTGCGGCCAGCAGCTATATGATGTCATTGACATAACCGATAGCCGGGCCGGGCTCAGTGAGGAGACAAAGAGGGTGCTTGGGCTAATTCTAGCTTATAATCCTCGCTATGGTAAATATGAGCAACAGTTGCTACTAGGCGCGGTATAAAATTTAAAGGAGCACGATAAAGATGAGCTTGAGGAAAGCGGTATTAAAGAGTTTCAACCCCGGTGACTACACCGCCACTATCCAGCTATCTGGCAGCCACAAGGTTTACCTAGAGGGTGTTGCTGTGGCTCGA
>CP070810.1:664891-667849 GCA_020343755.1 Dehalococcoidia bacterium
GCTTAGGAAGCAAGTCTGAGCCAAGTAAAACGACCACTATTTTATCGGCCAATTCTTGTGGGAACTGGTAACCGACCACAGCGTTGTGATTGAGTTCGGGGAAGACCTCATAGAAAGCCCAGGCCTTACTGTTCTCGTTAAGCTGTGTTTTCCAGCGATGGGCTACCTCAGAGACAATGCCGGCGCCATATATTACCGCTAGGTGACCGTGGAGCTTACTGGCTAGTTGCTTGGCTGGATTCCGTGACCAAGGTACACCTTCATTTATTTTCTGGGATAGTTGTTGTAGAACCTGCACTGTTTCGGCTACGTCTGGCGATTTATCAGTGATAAAGCCGAGTCTTTGTAGCAAGCAGAGGAGGGGCATGAAGCTAAAGGGCAGAGCCGCCCGGGGTGTGGCTTTGTAGTCAAAGCTGAAAACAGGGACGTTTCTTTTTGCAGCCATGGTTTTCAATTTGCCGCCGGTGGTAATGGCTAGCTTTTTTGACTCCGTATCTAGGGCTTGCTCAAATGAGGATAGGGTCTCCTCGGTCATCCCTGAATAGCTAGAGGCAATGACTAGAGTTTTAGCATCAATAAAAGCGGGCAGATTGTAGTCGCGGTAGATAAGGATAGGTAATTTAGCCTCAGATAGTGCCAAGCTGTTGACTAAATCGCCACCGATGGCTGAACCGCCCATGCCCAGGATGACCACTTTATCAATGTTGGCGTAATCTTGAGGCAAGTCAAAATCCATAGCCATTTGCCAGGCTTGCTGGCAAAGCCGTGGCATATCATGAAGGCAGGTAAGCATACCTTCTGGGTCGTACTGCTTATAAACCTGCGGGTCGTCTAAATTATTTATCTACCTCACCCCCTTAATCCCTCTCCTTTAAAGGAGAGGGGGAATGGCTTTTTAGAAGAGGGGCGAAGCCCCTCTTAAACTCCCCTTTAAACTCCAGCTAATTCTCTTCCCAGCTCGAGCAGCCTTTCTACCCGAGCCTGGGTGTTGCTTTCAGCATAGATGCGAAGCACTGGCTCAGTTCCAGAAAACCTGATGAGCAACCAGGTAGTATCAGCTAATACAAATCGGAAACCATCTTTGGTGTCTACGTTCGCTACCTTGATGCCTTCAATGGATTGGGGGAGATTGTGCTTAATGCGATTAGTTATTGCCTGGCGTTTGCCCTGGGGGAATTCTATATCTATACGCTTAAAGTAGTGGGGGCCAACCTTGCTATAGAGGTAGTCAATGAGTTGTGACGGGCTTTTACCGGTCTTAATCATTAGGTCAAGGAAATAGAGACCACCCAGGATGCCATCTCGTTCTGGCAAATGACCCCTGAAGCCATAGCCACCAGATTCTTCACCGCCAATGAGCCCATTTTCAGCTATCAGTATCGGGGCAACATATTTAAAGCCCACCGGCGTCTCATAGACTGGCACGTTAAATATTTCCCCCAAGCGGTAAAGCATACTGGTAGTAGTTATTGTCTTGACTATAGCCCCTCGCTCGCCCCGTATTTCCAGTAGGTAAAGGCAGAGTAGGGCGAAGACCTGGAGGGGGGTTAGAAATAGGCCGTTCTCGTCTATAATGCCAATGCGGTCAGCATCACCGTCAAGCGCCAGTCCCACATTAGCCCTTTGCTGTTTGACGGTAGCCGAAAGCTTGGCTAAATTGGCCTCAATTGGCTCTGGTCGTATCCCGGGGAATAAAGGGTTTCGTTCGCTATTTATCTCACTCAGCTCGATAGCTCCATCGCTTAATAACGTCCTGAAATAGCCAATACCAGCTCCATACATTGGGTCAACAACTATCTTCAGTTTAGCTTGGCGTAGTTCATTTAGGTCAATAAGCTTGGCTAGATGGTCGAAGTAAATTGGAGCTAGGTCAAGATATTGTACTAACCCTTGTTCTAGAGCTTGAGCTAATGGCATCTGGTTTATCTTGCTAGTGGAAATAGTGTGGGAGGTGTGTTTCTCTAGCTTAGCAGTAACCTCAGGCGAGGCACTAGAACCGGATTCAGTTTTATACTTCAAGCCATTCCAGCTCGCTGGATTATGGCTGGCGGTTATGATTATAGCCCCACCTGCCTTTTTAGCTAGGATACCAAAGCTTATGACTGGTGTCGGGGTAGCCTTGGGGCAGAGGTAAACCTTTACCCCATTGCCGGCAACAACCTCAGCCGCGGCCGAAGCGAAGTCCTCGGAGGCAAAGCGGGTGTCATAGCCTACAATTAGCCCTCGGCTGGCTAAGTCCATCTGTTTTAAATAATCAGCTACCGCCTGGGCACAAATACGCACATTATCAAAGGTGAAATCCTGGGCAATAATCCCTCGCCAGCCATCGGTACCAAATTTAATGGGATTCTTTACTAGCCTTACCTCCTTTAGATTCTTTATTTAGTTAACCCTATCCCCTTTATCCCCTTCCCCTTATCAAGGGGGAAGGGGAGTTGGTTGGTAAGAGAGGCGAAGCCTCTCTTTGACTCTCTCGAGTATTTAGTCGTTCGAGGGAGGATATAGGTTTTGAAGGGGCAGAGCCCCTCCAAACTTTCCTTTTTGATTTTATCTCCTCTCTTGGTAATAAATCACAAAAGTAAAATGAATCCCTTAACACCTTCTTACCCGACTTATAGGCTATCCTGTCTCTGAATATTGGTCCATCAAAGACGAAGGAATGAAACTCCCCGTTCTCACCTCCTGGGTCAACATTAGGCGGAAGTTGAGCTAAGAAGCTTTCATCAATTATCCTACCCACAAATCTCCTATCAAGAACTCTGGTATCAACACAAATAGTGATAGCTTGAAAGCCTAAGGCTATAAATGACCTGGTAAGTTCAGCACTATCCCTCCCCCATATAGGGAAGAGCCCCTTCATCTCTAGCTTTGATAGGTTATCCTCTCGATATTTCCTTACCTCTTCCAGAAAGACATCGCCAAAAACTACCCGGGAAACACCAGCTTGTTTAAACCTGA
>CP070810.1:667949-672777 GCA_020343755.1 Dehalococcoidia bacterium
CAGCGTTGCAGCTCTTACCCATAGCGTAAATAGAACTGCCTCTAAGTTCAGGATTATTGCTTTGGTAGGCTTCTAAAATGGCTCTCTTCACCCGAGGCAGGTTTATCGGGGCTGCTGCCTCCAGGGCACGGCGTTTGACTTCTATAGGCTTGCTTTTATCACTAATGGCAGCCAGTAAAGCCTGGCAGGCTTTGGATACGCGAGAGGAGCGTAGCTTTTTATGCTCGGCTAGCATGACGAATTTGCCCAGTGCTGTAGCTGCTGCTGCCTGGACTTTCTCTGAGCTATCTTGCTCTAGTAGATTGATTAGCGGGTTAATCAGAGACGGCTCCTCATTCTCCCATAGACCTTCAATAGCCTTGCTTCGTACCTGGGCATCTTGGTCTTTCAGACAATTCTTGAAAATGTTATCAAAGTTAAGCTCAAAGTCATCTTCGGCAAGCCTAACCAGTTGGGATACAATCTGCCGCCGCCGTTTTGGCTCAATTGTTACCCATACCTGTTCAAGAACTGCCAGCTCTTCTGAGTTTAGGTTTGATAGCTCAGCCAGCTTTGAACTGGGTAACGACTTGTCGCTGTTAACTAGGTTGGCAATAATCCCCTCAATAGGTGATGGCATCGCTGGTTCCTTACTTTTATTCCTCTTGCTCCTCTTCCCCCTCTTCCCTTTGTTCCCAGATAGGCTCAGTAAAGTAGTCTATATACTCTCCCATAGCCTCAGCCGCTGCCTGTTTCATCCTTTCTTTCATTTCTCCAGCTAGCTCTGCCAGCTCAGTTGTATCAACCTCAATGCCTAGCATTGTAGTCAGAACCTGGATTATAGCCAGAGCGGCCATTGGGTTCTGTATCTTGGTGGCATACATGGGCACCTCGCCCAGTAGACAGACACCATTAATGCCCCTCTCTTTGGCTACGCCTAGCAATAATCCGTTTAACCCGGCAATTTGCAGGTTACCCTTGCGCACTAAATCATATCTTTTGAAATCCTCAGCCACTTGTCGGCTAGTGGCTACCCCCCAGACTTCGGGTTGCTCGGTGTGGTGAATGCGACTCAGGGCTGCGGCACAAGTATACACCCTCTTAACTCCAAAGCTTAGTCCTACATCCAGGACGCAATTAGCTAGCTCATACCCTTTGGATGCTGGTTGGTCCTCACCGATGAATAATATTATATCGCTTCCATCCTCTTTGTTTTTCCAGTAGTAGAACTTGCTCTGGGGGAAGTTTGGTGCCTCGACCACATTATCTCTAACTATTACTCCGATGGGGTCAAAGAAATGGGAAGCCTCAACCTCTCCTAGTTTCTTAAAAGCAAGTTTTCTTTCTAGGTAGGTAGCCACGATGGTAGCTACATTGCCGATGCCTGGCCAAGCAGCTAGCATAACTGGCGAATTAAGTTTGGGGTGGGCGTAAATCTTAACTAGTTTATTCATCTAAATGCGCCTCTTTTTATTGCTTGATTAAAAGTTATCCTTTGGTGAGATTCTTTGTCAACCCCATATAACTACCTGATAACTGGCTATTTACTAGCTACTGACAGAGTGGGGCAGTAAAGGGATGGAGTATTAATGGAACCACCCACCCACCTAGCATCACTGCCAATAGCTGTAATCTGCTTGAGAAGCTGGTAGACATTTCCCGAAACCATGGTATCCTTAACTCTACCTACTATTCTACCACTTTCTACCTTATAACCTAAGAGGACATTACCGCTGAAATCACCCCCTAAGATGTTACCTTGTCCTGCGCCCATGAGCTGCTCAATAACCAACCCTTCCTTTATATCGGTTACCATTTCATCAAAGGTAGTGTTGCCTGGTTTAATAATGAAGGCACTGGGTGACGGAGCGGGCAATCCGCCGTAATTTCTGCTGCCGTTACCGGTGCTCTGGGTATGAGCAAGGGCTGCTGTTTGTAAGTCGTAAAGGAAATTAGTTATCGCCCCTTGTTGGATAAGGGGGGTGCGCTGACTGGGTATGCCCTCATCATCACAGGGGCGACTTTCCGGGCGATAAGCGAGGGTAGGGTCATCCCACAGCCATAGCTTGTCATCAAAAACCGGCTGACCAAGTCTATTGCCTATAGGTGAAGCCCCCTTTAGCACTGTTTTGCCGTTGAACGCTACCATCAGGGGTAGAATTAAGGCACTGGCTAACCCACGGGGGGTAAAGACTACCGGCAATGGCTTGCTTGGTATCGAGGCTCGGTTTTTGGCTAGCTCAAGCTGCCGGAGTACTTCCCCGGCTATGGCCTTGGTCTCGGTTAGAGGATGGCAAGAGCTTTCACTTTCACCAACAAAGAGCATATCTGTGTCACGAATCAGATGACCTGCAACACCTAGAGAAAAGATGCTTTGCTTATAGTTTGCTTGCCCACCGCGAGAATTTATGATATGGATTGATATTATGGCTTTACTCACTCCTGCCTCACAAACAATATCCGGAGTGTGACCCCTCACCGTAGCTATGAGTTCTTCGCCAAGGTTAATCATTTCTTCTGTGGATACTGACTCTACCTTAGGGTCAAAGACTTCAATCTCGGGGTAAACGCTCAAGGAGGGAAGCTCAAACTTAGCTATCATGCCAAACTGCGCTGTTTCTACTGCCGCATTAACCAAGTTCTGGCTATCGCCCAGCTCGGTGGCAGTGGCATAGCCTATCTTGCCGCCTCTAATAATACGCAGCGCCACATAGCTACTCTGCTTACTTTGAATATGCTTAAGGCGGTTAGCTTCAAATTGAACCGGAGTTTCTTCTGAGGAGACCATGAAGGCCTCGGCTTCCTCAGCTACTCTTTTAGCTTGGGCTAGGATTTGTTCCACTTATCTGCCTCCAACTAAGCAGTGGCGAATTCTAATATGAGGGCTACCATTAGAAACAGGGAGGGGTACCTGCTCCCCCTTACCACAGCCACCACCCTGGTTCATCTCCAGGTCGTTACCAATACCATCTATGTTCATCAATGTAGTGAACACATTACCAGTAAGCACTACTGGTCTTAGCGGCTCGGCAAGTTTGCCATGGCGAATCATATAGGCTTCACCGGCAGAGAAGGTGAACATCTCCATACTGGTTGTGCCACCATACCAGTTCTTAACATATATCCCTTCCTTGATGTCACCTATTAACTCGTCAAAAGAGGCTGCCCCTGGTTCAATATAGGTATTAGTCATACGGACAATAGGTGGGTAACAATAGTTAATGGCTCTGGCATTGCCTGTAGGCTTCTCTTTCATCTTGGCGGCGGTTTCCCTGGAATGAAGCCTGCCGACTAGTTTACCCTCCGTGATAAGGTAGGTTTTAGTTGCTGGCACTCCTTCATCGTCATATTTATAGCTACCTCTCAGTCCAGGTATAGTTGCATTGTCAACGATATTAAGCTCATCACTGCCAAATCTTCTGCCTAGAGTCATAATTTGGCGCACGCGGTCATTTTCGTAAACAAAGTCAGACTCCGATAGGTGCCCAAAGGCTTCGTGGGCAAAGACCCCAGCCAAGACTGGGTCTAACACTACAGTATATTCTCCACCCTTTACCTGTGGTGCTGACAGTAGTTCAACAGCGAGCTGTGCCATTTGCCCTACCTGCTGGTGGCGACCTTGTATTAAGCTAAAATCACCCCTGCTGCCCAAACTCAGCCCTGCCTGTTGCACCTCATTGTCTTGGGTGGCAATAGCGGTCAGGCGCAGGGTAACATCTGCCCTGTCCTGCTCAATATAACTACCTAATGAATTTAGAAAGATAACCTTTTTGTAGCTATCACCATAGTCAATAATTGCGGTTTGAAGCTTTGGGGTATGCCAGATAATGTCATTATATTCATCCAAAAGCTGTTTCTTCTCGGCTAAAGGTATAACCACCGGGTTCTTATCCTGTGCCATGGCTGATGTATCCACCACTGGCTCTGCCGGAGCCAGTTGGCTTTCTTCATTGCCGGCAAATTGAGCCTGCCTTATGGCTAATTCTACTCTGCCTGGAAGTTCATTGAAGTCGTTAAAGCTAACGAAGCCCCAAGCCCCCTTTACCATGGCTCGCACATTCCCCCCGATAGCACTTGCCCTGCCTATGGAGTCTAATTCCCTGCCTCGGTAACTAATATAGCTAGTCTGACTCTCCTCAAAGCGGGCCTCTATGTAATCGGTGCTATATCGGTTAATTACCTCAGCTAACTGGTGAGCAATAGCTTGAGTGGTTGTCATAGGTAAGGCTAGTTTACTGAGATACCAGGTCGGCTGTCAATGTGACAACAATTGTTGACAAAGCAGTGGCATTATGGTAAATAGCCCGCGGGGACTTGACAAAGGATGTGCAATGTACATACAATGTATATACACAATAAAGCTTGTGTTTATAAACAATAAGTACCTTAACAACTGAATAGCGGAAGGAAGGTTCGAGCGAAGTTAAAATTTTTTGTTTAGAGAGTTTGATCCCGGCTCAGGATAAACGCTGGCGGTGTGCTTTATGCATGCAAGTCGAACGGTACCGATGAACCAAGCTTGCTTGGAATATCGGGAGAGTGGCAAACGGGTGAGTAACGCGTAAGTAACCTGCCCTTAAGCAAGGGATAACTCTGAGAAATTGGAGCTAATACCTTATGTGGTGGTGGAGGTAAGGCTTCATCACTAAAGCCTTCGGGCACTTAGGGAGGGGCTTGCGTCCGATTAGCTAGTTGGTAGGGTAACGGTTTACCAAGGCGATGATCGGTAGCTGGTCTGAGAGGACGGTCAGCCACACTGGGACTGAGACACGGCCCAGACTCCTACGGGAGGCAGCAACAGGGAATTTTGGGCAATGGGCGAAAGCCTGATCCAGCGACGCCGCGTGGG
>CP070810.1:672877-680428 GCA_020343755.1 Dehalococcoidia bacterium
TGGAATAAATTGGGAGTTGATGGGAGGTGGGGTTGAAAAACAGTCTTATCGCTGAACAATTAAGACAGTTGCCCAACAGTCCCGGCGTCTATCTTCTAAAGGATGCCATGGGGAATATTCTCTATGTAGGTAAGGCTGCCAACCTTCGCCATCGGGTAAGGTCGTATTTCACTGCAGGGCAAAAGATGACGCCAAAATTGCAACGCATGGTAGCTCGACTTAGCGAGTTCGATTTTTTTGTTACCGGCTCAGAGCAAGAGGCCCTTATCCTTGAGTTAAACCTGATAAAAAGGCATCGCCCTCGGTATAATGTCCGACTCAAAGATGATAAGACCTTCCCGTACCTCAAGATAGACTTCAACGATGAATGGCCCAGGGTGCATATTACGCGGCGTCTGGAAGAAGACGGGGGGCGCTACTTCGGGCCGTTTGCCAGCGCCAGGTCGGTGCGCCAAACCCTAAAGGTGATAAAAGGAATCTTTCCGTTTCGTTCCTGCTCCAGAACTATTACTGGCACCGATTCCCGAGCTTGCCTTGACTATGACATCCACCATTGTCTCGCCCCCTGTATCGGTGTGGCAAGCAAGGAGGAATATGCTGAGGTAATAAAGCAGGTAATCCTTTTTCTTGAGGGGAAGCAGGAATTAGTGATTAAAGAGCTTGAAAGTAAGATGAATAGAGCGGCTGGAGCTTTGAATTTTGAGCAGGCTACCTTGCTCAGAGACCAAATCCAAGCCATAAACCGAGTTATTGAAGGGCAAAGGATTGCTACCAAGGTGAGAGGCGAGCAGGATGTTATTGCCTTGGCTAGTGATAAAGACCAAGCCTATGTCCAGGTCTTCTTTATTCGGGGCGGCAAGCTAATTGGTAGGGAAAGCTTCGTATTGCAGGGCACCCGCTCTGAAGAGCCGCCTCAGATTATGACCAGCTTTATTAAGCAATTTTACAGCTCTAGTCCTTACATCCCCCCATTATTACTACTCCAGTATCCAGTAGAAGATACGACTATTATTGAGAACTGGCTCCAGAGCAAAAAGGGAGCCAAGGTTCATATTCAAGTACCCCGCCGGGGTAGTAAGCGACAACTGGTCAATATTGTTGCCGAGAATGCTCAGCAGGGCTTAGAGCAACTTAAAATTAAGCGACTGGCTGCGCCGGCAGCGCTGGCGGAAGCATTAGCCGAGATTAAGCGGGAACTGCACCTACCCCGTCTCCCGTCTCGTATGGAGGCTTATGACATTTCCAACATACGAGGAACAGCGGCGGTAGGTAGTATGGTCGTCTTTGACAATGGAAGGCCGAAGCCAGCTCACTATCGGCGCTTCAGAATCAAAACGGTGTCGGGGGCTGATGATTATGCCATGCTCCACGAGGTGCTCAAGCGGCGATTTAAGCGGAGCAGCAAGGCCTCGGATAGCTGGGCAATACTGCCTGACCTAATCCTCATTGATGGTGGCAAGGGACAGCTTAATGCTGCCCTGTCAGCCATAGGCGAGTCGGGGGTGAAGTCTGTGCCTACCATCAGTCTAGCCAAGGAAAATGAGGAGATTTTCATTCCCCGGAGGTCGGAGCCTATTATTCTGCCCCGCAGTTCCCCCGGGCTTCAATTACTACAGCGCCTCAGGGACGAGGCACACCGCTTTGCTATAGGTTATTATCAGAGAATACGTAAACGGGAAACCTTTGCCTCAGCCCTTGATACTATCCCTGGTATCGGACCTAAGCGTAAGCGTGCCCTACTGAAGCAGTTTGGTTCAGTTCAGGGTATCAGACAGGCTTCTGAAGAGGAGTTAGCCACCACTAAAGGGATGACTCAAAGCTTGGCCAAAAGAGTAAAGGAGTATTTAGGCGATGCCGGCTAATTTACCACCACAGTACTTTGAGGCGGAAAAGAAATTTCGGTTGGCTAAAAACCCGGCCGATAAGAAAGTAGCCCTGGAAGAGATGCTGGCTATTATGCCCAAGCACAAGGGGACTGACCACCTCCGTGCTGACCTTAGGAGAAAGATTGCCAGGCTAACCCAGATATCGGAGAAGAAAGCGGCTACCCAGAGGGCATCAATGCTTATAGACAAGGAGGGAGCTGCCCAGGTAGTAGTAGTCGGTCTGCCCAATACTGGCAAATCTCAACTTGTTTCCAGCGTTACCAATGCCTCTCCCACTGTAGCCGAATATCCGTTTACCACCCAGAGTGCCACCCCGGGGATGATGGAATTTGAGAACATACAAATACAACTAATTGATACCCCACCCCTAACCGAGCAGTCGGTGGTGTGGTGGCTACCCCATATGATTAGGCGGGCTGATGCTCTACTGATAGTAGTGGACTTAGGTGATGCTCCCCTCGCCCAGGTGGAGGCTATCTTCACTGAGCTGGAGAGTAGGAAGATAGACATTAAAGACAAGGTTAAGGCGCTAATCGTTGGCAATAAGCTAGACCTGGCAAGTGCCCAGGAAAACCACTTAGCCTTAAAGAACAAATACCAGGGGCAATTGCCAGTTATTGCTGTTTCAGCCAGAGTGGGTGTTGGTTTAGAAGAGATGAAGCGTGAGATTTTTCAAATGCTTGATATTATTCGGGTATACACCAAGGCACCGGGACAAAAGCCGGAATTTACCGACCCGATAATCCTCGAACGGGGAAGCACGCTAGAGGATGCGGCGGCATCAGTCCACAAAGATTTTGCCGCCAAGCTGAAGTACGCCCGCATCTGGGGCTCAGGAAAGCATGATGGCATAATGGCAAAGAGAGACCACGTCCTTCAGGACGGAGATATTATAGAACTGCACCTTTAAAATACGGAACAGTTCGTCATGTTGTTCAAGGTGGCGTCCCTTAGATGACGGCCTTTACCATCCCACCGTCGACATTAATCGCCTGTCCGGTAATAAACTTGGCCTTATCCGAGGCCAAAAAGGTGACCATATTAGCAATATCTTCCGGGAGTCCAAAATGCCCCAGGGGGATGTGCTGCTTGGCTACCCATTCCATAGCCTTCTTTCCCGACATGCCCATGGTCTTCCCCAGTTGGTCGCCCCCACCGCCAGGAGCCTCCCATAGTGGTGTCCGGATTGGTCCGGGGCAGACAGCATTCACCAAGATGTTATCCTTGGCCAGGTAGATAGCCAGATCCTTGGTGTACATATTTACCGCTGCCTTGATAGCATCATAATCCGGTAGACCACCTATTTGCTTCGCGTATATTGAGGAGATATTGATAATCCGTCCCCAGCCTGCTTTCCTCATGTAAGGGCTGACCTCGCTGCAGGTACGAACCACAGCAAACAGCATGAGTTCCGTTTCATACCTGAATTCGTCATCAGGGAGGAGCAATGGGTCCCTTATCAGCGAAGTACCAGCGTTGTTCACCAGGATGTCAATCCGGCCAAATTTGCCAATGGCGGCAGCCACCATCTTCTTTATATCTTCCGCAATGGTGAGGTCAGCCAGCACAGTGAGAACCCCAACGCCACGGGCTTTCGCTTCCTTGGCGACGGAACTAACCCTAGCTTTATCCCTGCCAGTAACAATTATATTGGCACCCTCTTCAGCCAGGCACAGAGCGATGGCACGGCCAATGCCGCTTGACGAACCAGTCACTAAAGCCACCTTACCTTTCAAACCAAGGTCCATCTCTACCTCCTACTATTAATACTTGAGTATTTGTATAAAATCGTCATGCAGTTGCTCTTCATGGTGAATTGAATGAGAAATCAGCCACCTAAACGAGGCGCGCCACGTTAGAAAGCTCACCGATTTCGGGAATCTGGAGGGACACGATGTCCCCCGGAGCCAGAGCCGTTTCCTCGGTAACGATGATTCCGGTTCCGGTCAGGAGCACTGAGCCGGCGGGCACTGGGTTGGAACGCAGAAGGAATTCGACCACCTCCTCAATCTTTCGGGTAAGCCGCGAAGTACAAGTGGCTCCGGAGAAAATCGTCTTGTTACCACGCCTGATAGTGCAGGTCATATTTAGGTTGTAGGGGTCTGGCAATTCATCGGTGGTAACAATCACTGGCCCCAGCGAGCAGCACCCAGTGTAGACTTTGGACTGCGGTAGGTAAAGTGGATTCTCCCGCTCAATGTCCCAGGCTGATACGTCGTTGGCCAGTGTATAGCCGAGAACCTTTCCCTCACTGCCCAAAACAATTGCCAGTTCGGGCTCGGGGGCAGTGAAGTGAGAATCAGGACGGATGCCAATGGGCTGGCCAGGACCAACGCAGACCCGCGCCGTGCCTTTAAAAAAGATTTCTGGACGCTGGCTCTTGTAAACGTGGGCGTAGAAGCCTTCCCTAGTGCCATACTCGGCATCACGGAAGGCGGCGCTCGTTTCATAGGTGCAACCGCACGCCCAGACCTCACACGGGTGAATAGGAATAATGGGGGTGACCACCTCTTCAGGAGGGTCAGCCAGCCGGGTTGAAAGCTCAGTCAGCGAAACCGACTCAGCCTCGGAGCGCCTAATCAAATCACACACAGTATGATTCGGAATCGGCCGCGCTAACTCTCCTTCAAATATGGCAGCCACAATCTGGTTGTTCTGCTTAATCTGTCCCAGTCGCATAGGTTTGATATTTCAGACACACGTCTTATAAAGCCATAGAACTCGGGGAAACAAAGACCCGCTCTTTCGGCCATATTAAAATTCAGTTTAGCCCCTCGTAGGTCGGTTTGTCAATAGAGGTTGAGTGGGGATATAATGCAACAAGCAAAAAGACACCGCCCTTGCGCTCAGAGAGCAGAACGCATTCATAGAAAGGGGAGAAGTTATGAAAACAAGAAAACTAGGTTGGACAGGTCTTAATTTGACAACTATTGGACTTGGCACTTTTGCCATGGGAGGTAGCGGTTGGCAATTCAGTTGGGGACCACAGGACGATAGTGAGTCAATATCTACTATCTTGCGCGCTCTGGAAACGGGAGTTAACTGGATAGACACGGCTCCAGGCTACGGATGCGGTCATGCTGAAGAGATTATCGGTAAGGCTATAAAAGGATTAAGCAGTAAGCCCATTATTTCTACCAAATGCGGAATACATTGTGATAAGGATGGAAACATAATCTTTCGTTTAAACCGAGAAAGTATCCGCGCTGAAGTTGAGGCAAGTTTGAGAAGACTGCAAATAGATGTTATTGACCTTTATCAAATTCACTGGCCAATCCCTGAGGAGGATATTGAGGAGGCATGGGAGACCGTAGCCGAGGCAGTAAAAGAAGGCAAGGTTCGCTACGCCGGCGTATCCAACTTCAATATAGAGCAGATTAAGCGAATCCAATCCATCCACACAGTGGCCTCCCTTCAACCCCCTTACAGTATACTTGAGCGGGGCATTGAAGATAAAATGCTTGATTTTTGCCGGCAAAACAAGATAGGTGTTATTGTGTATACACCCATGCAGCAGGGGCTGCTCAGCGGAAAATTTAGTAGACAACGTCTCCACAATCTACCTGATGAGGACTTAAGACATCGTGACCCCCACTTTCAGGAACCGCAGTTTAGCGCCAATCTTGAACTGGCTGAAGGCCTACGTCCTATTGCCCAAAAGCATGGCCGGACAGTAGCCCAGTTAGCGATAGCCTGGACCTTGAGACGACCTGTGGTAACTTCAGCCATCGTTGGGGCAAGACGCCCCTCCCAGATTGAGGAAACCATTCTTGCCGGGGACTGGACACTTCCCAATGAAGATATTTCAGCCATTGACAAGCTAATCGCTAAACGTGAGGAAGCACTCAAACAAGCCTGAACTTTGCCAGAGTTCAACAAAAAGCCACCCCATGAATAAAGCTAGGCAAGTGGCAGCCCCTTTAAGCTGTGCTAAGTACCAGGTGAGCACATTTGGTTGACTTTTCACTCAGCATAGGATAAATTATATAGGGTAAGCAGTAGGTAATAGGCTTTAGTTAAAGCTGAGCGCTTTCCCAAGAGGTCTCAGCTTTAATTATGTGAAATAAAGAGTCTGATGAAGATTGCTATTAGCGGTAAAGGCGGAGTAGGCAAGACCATATTAGCTTCCCTCCTTTCTAGGGCGTTTGCTCAGTCTGGCTATTCTGTTCTAGCCATAGATGCTGACCCTGATGCCAATTTAGCTGCCACTCTTGGCTTTCCCAACGCTGACCAAATAACCCCTATATCTGAAATGAGCTCTTTAATTGAGGAACGGACTGGGGCACGACCTGGTCAAATAGCCTCCTATTTTAAGTTGAATCCTAAAGTTGATGACTTACCCGAGAGGTATTGCCAGGAAAGTAATGGAATTAAACTGATGGTAATGGGACGAATTAAGAGGGGTGGCACTGGCTGCTATTGCCCTGAAAATGCCTTGCTACAAGCCTTGATTACCCATCTACTCTTGACCAGGGATGAAGTGGTCATTTTGGATATGGAAGCGGGGATTGAACATCTTGGACGAGCCACCGCCAAGGCGGTAGATAAATTGATTGTAGTAGTTGAACCGAGCCGACGGAGCATTGAAACTGCCCTAAGAATTAAAGAATTGGCTAAGGATATCGGGCTACAAAATATTGCTATAGTAGGAAATAAGATTCGAAGCCAATCAGATAGGGAGTCCCTAACTTCCAGCTTGCCAAACTTTGAATTCCTCGGCTTTATCCCTTATGACCAAGCAATTATAGATGCCGACCTAGCCAATCTTCCTCTTCTCGACTCCAGCCAGCAGATTAATAACGAGGTAGGAAATATCTATCAGGCTTTGCTATCTACTATCAAGCAATCAACACCATAGACTAGTCACAAAGATTTAAATAGGGAATCATTAAATAAAGGAGGTTTTCTGTGGCTTATGATGCGGTAAAAATGAAGGATTGGCAGATTGCAGAAGATGCTGGGAAAAATATGCCAACTCCCGATGAGTGGCGAGAAAGACTAAACCTGCAAAAGGATGAAATAATTCCTTATGGAAAAATAAGCAGGCTAGATTTCTTGAAGATTATTGAGCGTCTCAAGGACAAACCCGATGGCAAGTACATTGAAGTGACCGCCATAACTCCCACGCCGCTGGGTGAAGGCAAGACTACAACCACGATGGGTATCCTAGAGGGTATGGGTAAGCGGGGGCTAAATGTGGGTGGCTGTATCCGCCAGCCCTCGGGTGGTCCCACCATGAATATCAAGGGAACCGCTGCCGGCGGCGGCAATGCGTTGCTTATTCCCATGACCGAATTTTCTATGGGGCTTACCGGCGACATCAACGATATCACCAATGCCCACAACCTGGCCATGGTTGCCCTTACTGCCAGAATGCAGCACGAACGCAACTACGATGATGAGCAACTGGCTAAGCGCAGCAGGATGCGCCGCCTGGACATTGACCCTACCAGGGTAGAGATGGGCTGGGTTATAGATTTTTGCGCTCAGAGCCTCAGGAACATTATCATAGGCCTCGGCGGACGCATGGATGGCTACATGATGCAGTCCAAGTTCGGCATCACTGTGAGTTCTGAGCTTATGGCTATGTTATCAATTGTCAGGGATTTGGCTGACCTGCGGGAAAGAATGGATAATATTACTGTGGCCTTTGACAAGAAGGGCA
>CP070810.1:680528-688119 GCA_020343755.1 Dehalococcoidia bacterium
CCTGAGCAGCGTTTTACCCAACCCCCACCCCGTTTTACTGAAGCCACCCTGGTCAAGACATTAGAGCAGTGGGGCATCGGACGCCCCAGCACCTACGCCCCCATCCTGTCCACAATCCAAGAGCGGGGCTACGTTATTAAAGATAAAGGCAGCTTTCAGCCAACCGAACTAGGATTTGTGGTCAATGACCTACTTATCAAACATTTCCCTGACATCGTTGATATTAAATTTACCGCTAATATGGAAGAGGAATTGGATGAAGTAGCTAATGAAAACAGGGATTGGGTGGGTGTGGTTCAAGATTTCTACACACCCTTTGAGAAAAGCCTCCAGGATGCCTCACTTCTTATGGAGAAGGTTAAGTTAGCCGAGGAGATAACTGAAGAAATTTGCCCTGATTGTGGTAAACCCTTGGTAATCAAAACCGGGCGCTACGGCAAGTTTCTCGCCTGTAGTGGTTACCCCGGGTGTAAATACACCAAGCCGTATCAGGTCAAGATTGGTGTCAACTGCCCCCAGTGCGGCAGCGAGTTAGTAGAGAGGTTAAGCAAAAAGAAGCGTGTCTTTTATGGCTGCAGCAACTATCCTGATTGCCAGTTTGCCACCAATTTTAGACCCCTCCCCCAGCCCTGCCCCAACTGCAGCGGACTCCTCACCTTATACCGGGGGAAATTGGCAAAATGCACTAAATGCAACTATAAAGGCAAGCTCCAGCAGGATTAACCCTATGCAAGAAGTTTTTAATAAATATATAAACTACCTTGAGGCAGAGCGGAATGCCTCTCGTTATACCGTGCGCAACTATACCACCGATTTATTAGGCTTCTTTAATTTTCTTAAGACTAAAGGGATTAGTTCGCTAAAGGAAGTAGATAGGCATGTTTTGCGCGACTACCTCTCCCATCTTATGGAGGAAGGTATTGTCAAGGCAAGTATCGCCCGCAAGCTATCGGCTATCCGCTCCTTTTATCGTTACCTAGTGCGAGAGAAAATAGTAACCGCGAACCCGGTAGCCAAGACCTCCTCTCCCAAGCTGGATAGGCGTTTACCCTCCTTCCTCACCCCAGAAGAGGTAGTGCGACTTCTGGAAGCCCCTGATTTATCCACACCTCAGGGACAGCGCGACCGAGCCTTGATAGAGCTACTTTACGCCTCCGGCCTCAGAGTAAGTGAGCTAGTAAACCTAGATATGGGGCAGGTTAATTTTGATACCGATGAAATTCGGGTCTGGGGAAAGGGTTCCAAGGAACGGGTAGTGCTGATGGGCAAACCGGCCGCCGCAGCTTTGAGTACCTACCTTAGCCAGGGTAGACCAAAACTCTTAGGCAACAAAAAAAGTAGTGCCCTATTTGTTAATCGTTACGGAGGACGACTTATAGGACGAAGAGTCCAACGGATATTAGAGAAATATGCCAGCTTGGCAGGCATTAACAAAAGGGTTTATCCCCATCTACTGCGTCACACCTTTGCCACCCATCTGCTTGATGGCGGTGCTGGTCTAAGGGTAGTCCAGGAGCTTCTAGGTCATGCTAATCTATCCTCCACCCAGATTTATACTCATGTAACCAAGAGTCAGGCGAAGAAGGTATATCTATCGGCTCACCCAATGGCACGAGAGAGGGATGATGAGCTTGAAGACTAGGTTGCAAAAGCTGCGCCAAGGGCTAGTTGAGAAGGAGATTGATGCCATCTTCGTCTCGCAACCAGAGAATAGGCGTTACCTTTCAGGCTTTGATGGTTCGTCAGGTTATTTACTAATTACACCACAAGATACAATTTTAGCTACTGACTTTCGCTATATAGAGCAGGCCAAGATACAAGCCCCTGACTACGAGATTTTTCAGATAATTGGTGGTATAGTAGATTGGTCCCCCAAACTGGTAGCTGAGTTAAACTTGAAGAAGCTGGGATTTGAAGCCGGGCATATCACCTTTGCTCTGTACCACCAGTTATCTGACATACTGAATAAAGCGCAATCCCAGCTCAAGCTTATTCCTGTAGACGGGCTGGTAGAATCCCTCCGGGCGATAAAAGAGCCTGAGGAAATTGAGCTAATAACTAAGGCAGCGGAGATAAGCGATGCCGCGCTTGATAATATTAAAAATATGATTCATGTTGGTATGAGTGAGAAGGAAGTAGCCTGGGAGATAGAGAAATTCATACGGGAGAAAGGTAGTGAGACTATACCCTTTGATGTTATTGTTGCCTTTGGTCCAAATTCAGCTCTGCCCCATGCTAAACCTTCATCACGCGCCCTCCAATCCGGAGAGCCGGTAGTAATTGATATCGGAGCCAGGTTTGGGGGTTATTCTAGTGACCTAAGCCGCACCATCTGCCTTGGCACTCCCGATAATACCTTCCGTAAGTTATATAATACCGTCTTTGAAGCCCAGTTAACAGCAATGGCTACAATTACACAGGGTATGAGCGGTGGTCAAATTGATACTCTGACTAGAAAAGTCATTGAACAAGCAGGCTATGGCCAAGCCTTTGGGCATGCTTTGGGGCATGGCATAGGACTAGCCTCACATGAGGCACCACGCCTTGGTCCAAATTCAGCCGATAAACTTACCTCAGGTATGGTATTTACTATCGAGCCCGGTATTTACCTTGCCAGTTGGGGAGGAGTAAGGATTGAGGATGTAGTAGTGATGGAAAATGGTAAAGTCAGGGCAATTTCAAAAGCCAAAAAGATGGGAGTTTGACATGATAACTAGTGGTGAACTAAGGAAAGGAATTACTATCGAACTGGAAGGTAAATTATATCAGGTGGTTGACTACCAACATATTAAAATGAAGCGAACCGCTTTGATTCGCCTTAAACTTTATGATATTCGAGGCGGCCATACCATTGAGAGAACCTTTCAATCCAACGAGAAATTCACTCGAGCTCGCCTTGACTATCGCAGTATGCAATACCTTTATAATGATGGCAATTTGTATTACTTTATGGATGAAGAGAACTTTGAGCAGGTATCCCTAGATAGTAATCAACTGGGTGATGCCACTAACTATCTAAAGGAAGGCATGTCCCTGCAAATATCAAGCTACCAGGGCGAGCTGGTAGGTGTCGAGCTACCTACCGCCGTCGAGCTTCAAGTGACTGATACCGGCCCCGGTTTTAAAGGAGATACCGCCACTGCCGGTAATAAACCAGCCACGCTGGAGACCGGTATTACCATTCAGGTTCCCCTGTTCATTAACCAAGGGGATATTATCAAGGTTGACACTCGTGATGGTAGCTATCTAGAGAGGGTTAGTTGAGATAAGTTAAATTGCTAAAAGCCGATCTTCATATTCATACCAAATATTCAGCCGACTGCAATACATCTTTGGAGCAGATTATTAGTCGCTGTCAGCAGACTGGCATAAATTGCGTTGCCATAGCTGACCATGGCACTATTGAAGGTGCGTTAAAGATGCAGAGTATAGCCCCCTTTCATGTAATTGTAGCCGAGGAGATATTAACTCCCCGCGGCGAGATTATGGGCATGTTTCTTAAAGAGGGCATACCTAGTGGTCTGTCGGTTGAGGAGACGATATCCAGAATCAAAGCTCAAGATGCCTTGGTAGCCATCCCCCACCCCTTTGATATGTTCAGGCTCTCCGCTCTAGATAGCGAGATAATAGAACAACTAGCGGAACAAATTGATGTTATAGAGGTATTTAACTCGAGAAGCTTTTTTCACCGTTCTTCAGTTAAAACTCAAATCTTTGCTCAAAAGTATGGTATCCCTGGAAGCGCTGGCAGTGATGCCCACACCGCTTATGAAATAGGTAATACCTATGTAGAGATGCCTGAATTCAACGGTAAGGATGACTTCCTCAACGCTTTAGCCAAAGGCAGGGTTTTTGGGCACAGGGCAAATCCCTTAGTTCATCTTAACAGCGTTTGGGCAAGGCTAAAAAGTCTTAAATAAAATGGTGAACCTTGTATCAACTCGGCTGGTTTTCAACAGGTAGAGATAAAGCGGCTAGAGACCTGTTACAAGCGGTACAGAACAGCATCAATCAAGGCGAGATTGAGGCTGAGATAGCTTTTGTTTTTAGCAACCGTGAACCTAGTGAGTCAAAAGAGAGCGATTTATTCCTCAAACTGGTCGAGGAATATCGCATCCCTCTTATCACCTTTTCATATCAAAAGTTTAAAGCCAGGCAGACCACTCCAGGTATCGGACGGGTAGGAAGCTTACCGCTATGGAGGCTTGACTATGACCAGGAGGCAATGAATCGGCTCCGGGACTTCCACCCTGACCTATGTGTCCTGGCCGGTTATATGCTCATTGTTGGCAAAGAGATGTGCCAAAGGTACAATATGATTAACCTTCACCCAGCGGCTCCGGGTGGACCTACCGGAACCTGGCAGGAGGTAATCTGGCAATTAATTAATAATGAGGCTCAGGAAACAGGAGTAATGATGCATCTGGTAACCCCCGAGCTAGATAAAGGACCCCCGGTAACCTATTGCACCTTTTCTATTAGAGGTAAACCATTTGATAG
This sequence comes from Dehalococcoidia bacterium, assembly GCA_020343755.1. Taxonomy (GTDB): domain Bacteria; phylum Chloroflexota; class Dehalococcoidia; order Dehalococcoidales; family E44-bin46; genus E44-bin46. The sequence goes on from CP070810.1 coordinate 685,029, forward strand.
ATATTGGCAAGAAATAAAGGGGCTTCCCCTGGAGGAGATTAAGAAACAGGGTGAGAGTAACCCCTTATTCAAGCTCATCCGGCAACATGGGCTGGCTAGGGAATTCCCATTAATAATATCTACCCTAAAGGCTTTTAGCCAGGGCAAGGTTAAGATAATAGCCGTAAAAGTAACTAATTCCGAAGGAAAACCAATTAACGGCTATAACCTGACCGATGAGATTGATAAACTGGTAGAAGAGGTACCTCAACCATGAAATTTATCTGTTTTGACCTAGAAGGTCCACTATCACCTCAAGATAATGCCTACGAGCTAATGAAGCTTTTCCCCAATGGAGATAAGGTCTTTGAGATTATCAGCCGTTACGACGATTTGCTGACGCTAGAAGAAAGGGAGGATTATGAGCCGGGGGATACTTTAGCCCTTATCGTGCCTTTCCTCGTGCTGCATAATATCTCAGAAAATGATATTGCTGACCTAGCCAGTAAAGCTAGCTTAACTGGCGGCGCCGGAAAGCTTATCTCCTGGCTTGAGTTTAAGGGCTGGAGGGTATTTTGTATTACCACCACCTACGAACAGTATGCCATTCACATTACTCACAAACTAGGCATTTATACCCACAATGTGGCTTACACGCCATTCCCCGGAGATAGACTGCGCTTAACATTGGGCAAAGAAGAAGTTACCTTATTGCAACAGACCGAAGAAGACGTTCTGACAATGCGCCCGTTTGATGACGACGCTAGGATTAAACAAAGCCTAGACCACTTCTTCTGGGAAAAACTGCCAACTACTAATCTGGGTGAGGTAATAAAGGAAGTAAAGCCAGTAGGTGGGCGACGTAAAGTAACTGCTCTAAAAAAATTTGCCGATAAATATGACCAGCCACTATCCAATTGGGTGGTAGTGGGTGATAGCATAACCGATTTCAGAATGCTCCAGGTAGTAGATGAGGCGGGAGGACTAGCTATAGCTTTTAATGCTAATGAGTATGCCCTGCCCTACTCAACCATGAGCTTGGCTTCCACATTACTAAGTGACCTAAGCGAGGTGCTTGAGGCATGGCAAAAGGGTCAGCGAAGTAGAGTAGAAAAGGTAGTAAAAGCCAAGGAGAAAACTGGAGGGGTGGGGGATAGGGGTTATTTTCACTGGCTATCCGGCAGAAAAGATATAGACGAAGTCATTGAGATTCATAAAAGAATAAGGCGCCTGGTTAGGGAAGAGGCCGGCAAGCTAGGCTAGAACTAAAAGCGTTCGGGGGGTATGACATGCCTTTTAAAGTAGTGATAACCGTACACCACCTGGCTGGGGATGAGGAGGAATGTCGGAAGATAGGCGGTGAGCTTTTCACCATCCCCTGTTACACCGAGGACGAGGTTATTGCTGCCACCCATGATGCTGATGCCGTAATAACTGGTATGGAGTGCCTGGTACCTTATACCAGAAAGGTAATAAGCAAGCTTGAAAAGTGTAAGATAATTCATAATATAGGCGCCGGCTATGAGCGTATAGACGTTCCGGCGGCAACAGATTATGGCATCTGTGTTTCTTTTCCCGGGGATTACTGCACAGAGGAAGTGGCTGAGCACACCATGGCACTCCTCCTTGCCTGCGCTAGAAGAATCCTCCGCCTTGATAAAGCGGTAAGGCAAGGGAATTGGGGGTTTCCTGCCAGACATGAAATGACGGAGATATGGTCGCCCATTTTCCGGCTAAAGGGGCAAACCTTGGGAGTAATCGGCTTCGGTAGGATTGGACGCCTCATTGTCCCCAAAGCCAAGGGGTTTGGGTTAAGGGTTATTGCCCATGACCCCTATGTGCCTTCTAACCTATTTAAGAAATTAGGTGTGGAATCGGTAACACTTGACCACTTGCTTAGGGAATCAGACTATATCTCAGTCAATGCTGCCCTGACTGACGAGAGCCATCACCTACTGGGGATAGAGCAATTCAGGAAGATGAAACCAACGGCCTATTTTATCAATTGCGCCCGTGCTGAACTTGCCGATGAGGAGGCTTTATATACTGCCCTGGCTAATGGCTACATCGCTGGGGCTGGGCTGGACATGGTGAAAGGAGAAGCTATTAGTCTAGACCATCCTTTACTCAAACTGGAAAACGTAATCTTTACCGCCCATTCCGCTTGGTACTCGGAACATTCTATAGCCGAGATAAAGCGAAGGGCCTATGAAAACATTGGACGGGTTTTTCGTGGGGAGTGGCCTAAGTGGTTTATCAATCCCGAGGCCAAGGAGAAATTCTTGGAGCGGTGGGGAAAAGCATAAGTAGCTAAAAAGGAGGAGCTATGATGCAATTAAGTGACCTAAAAAAAGCTATGAAAGGTGTATTCGTTGTTCAAATCACGCCATTCAATAAAGATGGTAGCCTTGACTTGGAAGGTATGCGAGCCAACACTCGTTGGTTGGTTGAGCGTATGTCAGGTAAAGATTTTGTATTCGTACCACTGGGCAGTACCGGGGAGTTTTATGCTATGTCTGATGATGAGTGCAAAGCCGTTATCAAAATGGTTGTGGAAGAGGCGAATGGAAGACTTCCGGTATTAGCCGGGACAGCGCGGGCAGGTACTCGAGAAACCATTAAAATGTGCCAGTATGCTGAGTCTGTGGGTGCAGATGGAGTTCAGGTCGTCCTTCCTTACTATCACGTTCCACAAGAGGAGGGCATGTATCAACACTATAAACAGATAGCTGAAAGCATCAATATTGGCATAATGATCTATAATAATCCGGCTGCATCTGGCTCCTGGGTCAAGCCAGCTTTAATGGCTAAGTTAGCCAAGATACCAAATATCATAGCCGTTAAAGAGAATACAACAAGTATTGCCTCCTACTATTTGATGCAAAGGACTGTCGACCCGAAAGACGCGGTTATTCTGTGTGGGCTAGCCGAGAGAATGTTTTCTTTCGAAGCGTTATATGGTTGCCCTGGCTTTATTAGTTACGCCGCCAATTTTGCCCCAGACCTCTCGTATTCAATCTATGAGGCTGCGGTTGCCAAAGATTTCAATAGTGTAACTGAGATAGTCAACTCTATGGCTCCCTTTTTCAGTTTTATGGCTAAAGTGACAGCG
>CP070810.1:688219-695809 GCA_020343755.1 Dehalococcoidia bacterium
GCCGCGGTCAATGGTTTTGCTGTCGGCGGTGGACTGGAAATAGCCATGGCCTGTACCCTGAGGATAGCCGCGGATACAGCAAGGTTTGGACTTTCAGAGATAAACCTGGGTATAATGCCTGGAAATGGAGGAACCCAGCGACTACCCAGACTAGTGGGCAAGGGTCGGGCCATGGAGATGATCCTTACCGGGGAACTCATCGATGCCGCCGAAGCATACCGCATTGGATTGGTTAACCACGTAGCCCCCCTAGCCGAGCTGATGGATTATACCAAGCAACTAGCTATGAAGCTGGCTATCAAATCGCCCCTCGCCCTCAAGATTGCTAAGGATGCCATCAATACCGGCCTTGAGCTTAGCCTAGACGAGGGGATTAGGTATGAACAGAAAAACTTCGCCATCCTATGTGGTAGCGAGGATAAGAAGGAGGGCGTGGCCGCCTTCTTAGAGAAACGCAGACCTGTTTTCCAGGGCCGGTGAACAAGGTTCTCCAAGGAAAATAACATAACTTTGGGAGGTATGATATGCCAGACAAAGAAGTTGTCATTGTAAATGGAGCCCGAACTGCCATAGGGCGCTTTGAGGGTGTTATAAGAGACCTTACCGTTATAGATATCGGTGTGGCCGCAGTAAAAGAGGCCCTTAAGAAGTCCGGAGTGAATCCGGAGCAACTGGACGAGGTCATTATCGGACATGCTCGCCAGGCTGGTTGTGGACCCAATGCTGCCAGAATTGTATCGATCAACGCTGGCATCCCGGCAAATGTTCCCGCCTATACCGTAAATCTGGCCTGCGTGTCGGGTATGCTGGCGATTATGCTGGCCTACCAAAGCATAACTTTGGGGAATGCGGACATCGTCTTGGCCGGAGGTATGGAGCATCACAGCAGCATCCCATTTCTTAGCATGAATACGCGCTGGGGAGCGAGGATGGGTGATGTAACGCTGGTGGATGCCATGTACAAGGATGGCTACCACTGTGGCATCGAACATGTGCATATGGGGCTGTTAGCCGACGTTCTGGCTGAAGAGCTGGGCATTACACGAGAGGAGCAAGACCGATTTGCCCTTGAGAGTCAGCAAAAGGCAGCCAAAGCTAAAGAGAGCGGTTTCTTTGCCAAGACCATAGTGCCGGTAGAGATACCCCAAAGGAAGGGAGCCCCGATAGTATTTCAGGAGGACGAGTGCCCACGCCCCGACTCGACCCTGGAGGTACTGGCTAGGCTCCGCCCTGTCTTCCGCCCCGATGGAACCATCACCGCCGGGAACGCACCACCTATCCCCAATGGAGCCTCAGCAGTTGTGGTAACATCTCGAGAAAAGTCTGATGAGCTTGGTCTCAAACCTCTGGGAAGAATCCTCTCCTACGCGGTAACTTCAGTGGAACCTAAGAGGTTCGCCGTTGCTCCGGTTTCCGCGGTGAGAAAGGCCTTGGCGAAAGCAGGGCTGACCCTAGACGAGATTGACCTCATCGAGATCAACGAGGCTTTTGCTGCTCAGGTGATAGCTGTTAGCCAAGAATTGCAATGGGATATGAGCCGGGTGAACATTCATGGAGGCGGTGTCGCCTTGGGCCACCCCACGGGGATGTCGGGAAACCGGATAACGCTGGATGTTTTGAATTCACTTGCTGAGCGCGGTGGACGCTACGGCTTGGCTACTCTTTGTGGTAATGGGGGCCACGGAGGGGCCATAGTTCTGGAGTTAATCAAGTAAAAAGGGAAAGTCCATGTTTGGTTTACAATGAACCTTGTCTCCTATTCTAAGACTTCTTGCCATACAGAGCCAGATCCGTGGCTTTAATCAACTGCTTAGTGTAATCTCCATACAAATTTAAAGGGGAAAGTGAACTTAAAACCTCGGATTGTGAGTAATACAATGCATCGCTTTGTGTAGTCAACTATCAACAGCAGCCGCAACGGCTCTTATTCCTCCTCGATTTCCCTAAGTAGTCTAGACAGACTAATACCACCCGAGCAGGTGGGAACTGACAGAAATGCCTCAATCTTTACTTTGCTCATAGTCCACCTTCCCTCAACGCATTATCTAAAGTGGTCTCAGAGGCTGGCCCCACAATTCCTCCAGCGATTACTCCCAAATCTCCCATGGTAACCTCTTGCCTGTTGTGGTATTCTTTGTTCATCGGTACATCCTCCCTTCTGAGGGCATGTCTAGCCCTCGTTTGCTTTGGCTTTCCTATAGGATAGGGTATACCGATTCAACTTTCCGCCACTTGTGGGATGCCGCCGTTCCAAAAATGTAGAACACGAGCAGCCCATGTTGAGCATTGAACTTAGCATTAAAATTTCTATATCAGGCTCAAGTGGACATGGCATCAATTTCTGTGTTAGCATTTAATAACCGAGGCATGGTAAAGCTTGAGCGAGTTATTTCCGATTGTCTTTTTCATTCCTAACGGAGGGATCATGAGATTAGGATTCATTGGATTAGGAAATATGGGTAAACCCATGGCTGTAAATCTACGCAGGGCCGGATACAAATTAACAGTCTATGACGTCAGAAGGGAGGCAGCCAATGAGTTGGTGGATCAAGGAGCGAGCTGGGAGAATAGCCCTAAGGAAATTGCTAAGAAAACCGAGGTGGTTCTGACTTCTCTACCAGGCCCTCTTGAAGTGGAGCAGGTAGCTGTAGGTAGAGATGGCATCTTAGCTGGAGCGACTAGGGGAAGCATATATATTGACTTAAGTACCAATTCTCCTATGAGTATTAGGAGGATTGCTAACATCGCAAAAGGCAAAGGAGTGGAGGTTCTTGATGCACCGGTAAGTGGTGGGACACTTGCAGCCAAGGCGGGTACCCTTACAGTGATGGTTGGTGGCGAGAAGGAGGCGTTTGACCGCTGCTCAAAGGTTTTTGAGGCTATTGCCAGTAATATTTTCTACGTGGGTGACATTGGTTCGGGTAACATGGTAAAGCTAATAAATAACATGATGGAATTCATTAACCTTTACGGCTCTCTAGAGGGCTTACTACTTGCAAAGAAGCTAGGTCTGGAACTAAAGACTGTTTTCGAGGCAATCAAAGCTAGCGGAGGAGACAGCTTTATTTTCCGTCAGAAACTCCCCAGGTCGGTACTAATTGGCAATTTTGAACCTGGTTTTGCACTTAAATGGGCATACAAAGACATCGATTTAGGTACCCAACTAGCCAGGCAGGCAGGGGTTCCTCTTTTTCTGGCAAGCTTCGTTCAGCAGAAGTTTCTGGAAGCTAAAACAAGGGGTTGGGGAGATAAGGACTGGACGTGCTTTGTGCTTCCGATGGAAGAAGTTTTGAATGTCAGGCTAAGATATTGAATGGAGGTGCAACTTGAAGGCGAAGATTATGAGGGTTGAAGAATTACCCATATATCTTGGAGATGTGTTTCGTACACGGATTTTGGTGGATGAAGAGGTTGGTTCGAAACATGTTGCTGTCTTCTATGTTGAGCAGGCACCAGGCACACACGGAGCTGAGCATGTGCGAGACAATGAAGAAATAAATTTTGTGTTGAGGGGACACCCCGTATTAGAAATAATAGGAGAGGGCGAATATCACTTGATACCAGGGATGGTGGCTTTTATTCCTCCAGGTGTAAAGCATCGCCATATAAACACCGGCGAAGAGGCTGTTCTAATGATAGGAATTCGTGCTCCAATAAGTGATGCCGCCCAAAAAGTAAAACTCCGCCCTAAGGAAGTACCGCGAAAGTAACTTGGTTAATAATGGCGCTCTAATTTGTCGGATAATCGTTTTACTTGAAGTTAGGTAGATGGCCATGCTTAACTTGGGAAATATAGGCTTTACTGAAATTGCTTAACTCTGCAAGCTCGGTAACTGATAATTTGTTAAGCAGTTTAGCTACATGTGCTTGCTTCCCAAGCAAGACGTCGCGGGTTCGAATCCCATCACCCGCTCCACTTTTTACTTGTAGAAATAAGGGACTATACAAATCTGCACAGCCCCTCATCCTATTAAGCTTTTCTGCCTGCTTGTTTAGCCCTGGTGTTCCTCTTCCTTTAGCAAGTCGCTAAAGACCTCAGTATGGTATATTTCATGGTCTCTTATGCGTAGGAGAAGCTTTTTCAAACCAGGGTCCTCGGTCTCCTTGGCAGCGCGGTCATACGCCGCTGCCACCTCTTGCTCAATTTTAATGTCGGCCTGAAGCATATCGGCAGTCTTGGTTGACCGGTCAACCTCGGTGTGCTCAATTCTGGGATTTCCGCTAATATCAACTATCTTTTCGGCCAGCCAGCCCAGGTGCTGCATCTCGTTAATAGCCTGGTCTTGTAGCTCCTCTTTAGCCTCTTCATTGGTCGTCATATATGATTGGAACAAATATTGAAGAATAACGGTATACTCGTGCTCGATGCCCCAGTTGAGAGTCTGGACAACCCTGCCTGTACGACTGCCCCTCACATCCTTAGCCCCCTCCTTCTGTGCCTTGTCCACAAAGTGCTGGAAATCACCGTGGTGTGATTGTTCGTCAGACAGGATACGTTGTAATAATCGTTTTATCTTGGGGCCGTCTATAGACTTGATGTGCTCCTGATACAGGTTTATGCCGTCTTCTTCCAGCAGCACATCATTTCTCATCCAGTCAGCCACTGAGTCGCCACCCATACGCATCTTCCCCCGCTCTAAGCTGGGGACACCGCCCAGTTCAACGATGGTCTCAGCCAGCCAGTCCAGATGGCGCATTTCTTCTCTGGCAATTGCCTCAATCTCACAAGTCATCTCACCTTCGCCCATAGCGTAGGCATGGGTCAGATATTGAATGATGGCAGCATGCTCCCCCTCAAGGTCCTGATTCAATAAGGCGATGATTTTATTTCTGTCCATGCTTCCCTCCCTATTTTAGCTATTTTTCTATCAGTCTCTTGAGTATTTCTTGGTCATATTGACTATCCATTTCCAGTGCACAATCACATGTACCAGTACTACAACTAATAGAGCAACACCAACCCAGTCGTGAAAGTTAATCCAGGTATGCCTTGGCCATACGAAAGTGGTTCCTTCACCCCTGCCCCATCCATAGCCTCCACCTCCAGACAAGACAAGCCACACGATGAAGCCGGAAGCAACCGCAAAAACGGCTAGCGCAGACATAATGATGAACAAAATATAGTTTCTTTTCGACTTACTGATATTAATACCTCCTTTGTTTACACTGGACTAGTTCTAGAAGTCTGGTCTTTTAGCCCGATTTCCACAAGCTGTGGATGCTACAATACTCTCTGGCGGCTACTTTTTGTGGTCCGATTTCAAACTCTGCTTCTGGCTTATCCCCCGGCTTGAGAAACTTTCGGTAACTATCGCCGTCAGTGATTACCTCAATCCACTCTATGTAGTGCTTCTCCTCCATCGGGTGAGGAATCTCGCCGACCTTGACTTTTACTCCTTTCTCAGTTGCTTCTATAACCGGCACGTGCTTCTCTAGACCAACATCGGCTGTTTTCTCCTGGAGTAGCTCCATCGGCTGTCCGCAACAGACCAGTTCTCCCTTCCCGGCGTGCAACACTTCAACGATATTGCCGCAAACATTACATCTATAGACCTGCTTTTGTGCTGTCATGTTTTCTACCTCCTTATTTCCACCAGTTTCATCTACTTTACCCTTAATATTTTAATATTCTAGTAGTCTTTTTTCGCCCTCAATTCGCTTTATTTCGGTGATATCTTGGGTTGCTTCCAGTGTACCCAGATACCTGCCAGCTTCATCCCACACCGCGAAATATCTAATATATATCTTCCTTCCGTTAAGGTCTATCCAGAATTCGACCGAGTCTCTTTTACCACTCTTAAAATCAGCCAATATTTGGTTTACTTTATGTAAACTATGCTTGGGGTGGCAGTTCCGAACCGATTTCCCTGATACCGAAATCGGTCGTTTAAAAATTCTGGTTTCATGCTTATTCCAGAACCTAACTAAATCATTTTCATCAACAAAGGAAATCTCTACCGGTATTGCTTCCAATATTCCTTCTATCTGTTCCTTGTTCAGTTTTTCTATCATTGTTAGCCCCTTAGTCTTCTATTTTTTCGAAATCGCTCTTGGCAGCTCCGCACACCGGACACACCCAGTCATCGGGTAACTCTTCAAATGGTGTCCCTGGGGCGATGTCATTATCTGGGTCTCCTAATTCTGGGTCATAGACATAGCCGCAAACTGTGCATTCATATTTTGCCATTTTTGGTGCTTCCTCCTTTTTCTCTTCAATATAAACCGGGGCAGTCTTGGGTGTGGTGCCCCGTTTAACCTGATGGTAATAGGCATAGGTCATAGGCTCGCCTTCCCTAATGACCTCGGCTCCAACTAACTCTCCTATAAAAATAGTATGAGTTCCCACATCTACTCGTTGAATTACCTTAGCCTCCAGATAGGCGAGGGCGTTGTCAGTGACCACAGGGGCTTTGGTGTCACCAATTTTATAATTAATACCTTCAAGTTTATCTGTGTCCCGGCCTGACCTAAAACCAAAGTGACCGATGAAAGAGAGGGGGGTATCCTGGGAAAGAATGGAGGCGGTAAATACCTTGCTTTGGGTGATAAATTGGTGAGTTAGGTTATTCTTGTTGATAGCCACAGCGATAATGGGCGGCTCAGAGGAAACCTGAAAAACCGTGTTGGCTATTTGCCCGTTGAGCTTATCTCCCTTTCTTGAGCTTATGACATACAGACCGTAGCCTAACTTATGCAACGCCTTAAGATTCATCTTTTGCCCCCTAGTAAACGCTATCTACATAAGCTCCCTTTCGCTGGCTTCAATCGTTCGCTGCAGTTCAGCGCTAAGCATCGGTGGCAGCCCCTCAATGTCTACCCTGAGAAAGCCCCGGACTATGGTAGCTGTAGCCTCGGCTCGGGTTAGTCCTCGGGCCATCAAATACTCTACCTCTTCCTCAGCAATCTTGCCTACCGCAGCTTCATGGGATAGGTCAATACCGGCTAATGTGCCCCTGAGCTCAGGTATGGCATGAATCATCCCTTTTTCCGATAAAATTAGCCCACGACATTCTAGATGCCCTTTGACCTCAGGAACATTGCCTTCAATGTAACCTCGGACAATAATGTTACCTCCGGTAGTTATGGCCCGTGATACGATTTCTGTCCTGGCACCCTTGGCATTGAGGAGAGCTCGGGAGCCAACGTCTAGCGATGACCCCTTAGCAGCGACTAGGATACTGTTGTACCTAACAGTGGCGTTTTCGCCCATGCATCTGGCAGCAGGATACATTTGCAGTGAGCGAACCGGCCTCATAAGCACATAGTTACTGAGGAATAGACCATTTTCTTCCACGATGGCCGCAGTGCGGGGCCGAACCACTACCTCTGGATTCCAGCTGTGTATCATGGTGAAGGTAACCTTGGCTCCTCTCTTTATGTAGAACTCAGAAACGCCCAGGTGCAATCCTGGTTCGTCTTTGTGAGCAGTGGTGCATCCGGTAATAATGTGGAGTTCTGAGTTCTCTTCAGCAATGATGATGTTGTGCACATTCTGAGCTAATCGCGCTTTTGTCAGATACAGACAAGCCTGAACCGGAAAAATAGTTTTATATCCCGGCAAAGCCCTGATGAAGTAGCCATTATACTGTC
>CP070810.1:695909-712822 GCA_020343755.1 Dehalococcoidia bacterium
CACAGCTGGCTTCACGGGCTGGAATATGCTCAATATGAACAATCTGCCCCCTATAAATAGGTTGAGCGGTAAGATAATGAAGGAAACCCGAGGTATCCATTATAAATTCTCACTACAAAACAGGCAGAATCTCAATTTCATGATTAATTATCTCCACCTCGAACCGCCCACCAGCAATAAAGTCTACTACCTTTGACAGGACTTGATTGGTATACCGCTTATTATTGCTAACACAGCAAATCCCTATTGTGGCTAACTGCCATAAATCATTGTCGTCAACCTCAGCCACGGAAACATTAAACTGATTTCGAACCCGGGTAGTAATAGATTTCAACACCCGCCTCTTACCTTTGAGAGATAGATTCTCAGGTAAACGGAGACTAATCTTACATACGCCAACATTCATAATATATAACCCAGACGTTGTCCTCGCTTGGTCAGGGGCACAAGAAATTATACCGCAAAAATAGAAGAGAGGAAAAATAAGGTAAAATTCAGAAGTTGAGGCAGTCTTTACTCAGGCTTGCTACTCTTTCACTTTTCGCCGAATTCGACAACAATACCTCCAGGCTTGGTGTCAAAATAGCACCAGCGTTTCCCCTCATAGATACCACCTGCCACCATCTTAGCCCCCTGCTGTTTTAATTTGGACACCATTTCATCCCAATTTGAGATACTAAAACCAATATGATGTAGCCCTTCTCCCTTGGTCTTGAGAAACTCTGGCCATGGTCCTCCTCCCTCTAGCTGCTGAATAAGCTCCAATGTTGTTGGCCCTAACTTAGCCCAGGCAACTCTTTGCCTAAACGGCCCGCCTACCATTAACTCATCCTTGCCAAGTGAAATCTCTACCGTCTGCCAAGGTCCAAGACCCCAGATTGAGGAGAGGAATTCCATAGTCTTATCTATATCTTCCACCACAACACTTATATGGCTAGGGGCAGGTAGAGCCACAGCACCAGTATCCAATGACATATTAACACCTCCTTTGCAGAAATACAGCTTTCATTATATTAGCTACAGTTATCAAGTCAAGGTTTAAAAAACCGCTATCAACTTTATCACTAAATAGCTATTTCTTCGAAGCAGGTTTTTTGAACAGACTCCGCTTATATGAATTTACAGCCATCCCTAGTTATGCTATAATTTTCTAACTTTATAAATCAAATTTTTACTACAAAGGAACTTGGGAGTTATAATTTGGACAAGGAGAAAAAGAAAGACATTATAAATAAATCTAAACTCCGTGAACGAGACACGGGCTCAACCGAAGTCCAGGTTGCGCTGCTTACTGACAGGATAAACCGATTAACCGGGCACATGGCAGCTAATCGTCACGATTATCATTCGCAGCGGGGCTTACTCAAGCTGGTAGGACAAAGAAGAAGACTACTAGCTTACCTGAGCAAACAAGATATAAAGCGATATCACAAGCTAATTTCAAAGCTAGGGCTACGCAAGTAAACGTTAGAGGGGAGAATCGTTGATAGAATCTCATGGCTTTGAGTGTCAAGTCGGGGGCAGAACCCTCACTATAGAGAGTGGAAAACTCGCTGAGCAAGCCAGCGGCGCAGTAACCGTCCGCTACGGAGATACTGTAGTTTTAGTTACCGCCTGCATCAGTGACCAACCACGGGAAGGGGTAGATTTTCTGCCGCTAACCGTTGACTACGAAGAAAGACTATATGCCGCCGGTAAAATTCCGGGTGGCTTTATCAGAAGAGAAGGACGCCCCAGTGAAGAGGCAACCCTAGCCTGCCGACTTACCGACCGACCACTGCGTCCGCTTTTACCTAAAGGATGGCGTAATGACATTCAGCTCATAGTCACCGTCCTTTCCGCTGACCGGGAAAATGAGCCTGACATCCTGGCAGTTATTGGCGGCTCTGCTGTTCTATCAATATCAGAGGTGCCCTTTGATGGTCCAGTGAGTGCTGTCCATATTGGCTATATTAATGATGAGCTTATATTAAATCCGACATTAGCCCAGCTTGAAGATAGCCGGCTTGACCTGGTTGTGGCTAGTACCAAAGAAGCGATAGTAATGATAGAGGCCAGAGCCTGTGAGGTTCCAGAAGATATTGTTATTCAGGCAATTAGATTAGGTCATGAGGCAAACCAAGGTATTATCAAGCTTCAACAGCAGCTTCAGCAGGCTTGCGGTAAACCCAAGGTAGAAGCCCCCATTACTGAGGTTAATCCCGAGGCAGTTTCAGCCATTTCGCCAATTATTAACGGAAGGCTTGCCCAGGCTCTAAGTCAATCAGAAAAATTACAACGAGAACAGGCACTTAGTAATCTAAAGAAAGAACTCGTGGAGCGTCTGGAAGAATCATTCTCTGAAGAAGACATACTTTCTGCCTTTGAGGCAAAGGCTAGGGCTGAAATAAGAACTAACATCCTTGACAAAGCCCAGCGTGTCAGTGGTCGTAGTTTAACCGAGGTCCGCCCCATAAGCTGCGAATTAGGACTTCTGCCCCGCACCCACGGGTCAGCCCTATTCACCAGAGGCCAAACACAAGTACTGACAATTGCTACTTTAGGTTCTACCAGGAAGGAGCAGCGACTTGACGGCTTAGGTATAGAGGAAACTAAACGGTTCATCCATCACTATAATTTCCCCCCCTTCTCCAGCGGTGAAGTGAAACGTATTGGTTCACCTGGCCGGCGTGAAATTGGACATGGTGCTCTGGCTGAACGAGCCCTTATACCAGTGCTACCTAAAGATGAGGATTTTCCTTATACCATTCGCTTGGTCTCGGAGGTTTTGAGTTCTAGTGGAAGCACATCTATGGCCAGTGTCTGTGCCTCAAGCCTATCCCTGATGGACGCCGGAATACCGATAAAGAGAGCAGTAGCTGGACTAGCTATGGGCCTGGTCACTGGTGAGAAGGGTAACCATGTTATTTTAACTGATATTGAGGGCATAGAGGATGCTTATGGTGATATGGATTTCAAGATAGCTGGCACCACCGAAGGTATCACTGCCCTCCAGCTAGATATTAAGCTCAAGGGCATAGAATTAGAAATTCTAGAAAAAGCACTAAATCAAGCCCGAGAAGCCCGCCTATCTATCCTGGGTGTGATGCAGCAAACCATCGCTACCAGCCGACCTGAACTCAGCCCCTATGCCCCGCGAGTATATAAAATAACGGTTGATCCTGATAAAATCGGCAATATAATCGGCACCGGAGGTAAAACAATCAGGGCAATCACCGATGAAACTAAAGCCACCATTGATATTGAAAATGATGGTACCGTGCTTATTAGTTCACCTGACGAGGAAGCAGCCCATAAAGCTATCAAAACCATTGAAAATCTAACTAAGGATGTGGAAATTGGCGGTATCTATACCGGAAAAGTAACCCGCTTACTCAACTTCGGTGTTATGGTTGAAATTTTCCCCGGTAAGGAAGGCTTGGTTCACATTAGTGAACTGGCTGAATATCGAGTATCTAAGGTCGAGGATATAGTTAAAGTCGGCGATGAGATTATGGTTAAAGTAATTGGTATCGACGAACTGGGTAGGATAAACCTATCACGACGGGCAGTATTTGAAAAGCTTTCCCGAATGCCAAGGGCTAGAGTAAAAGATACGCTGGCTACCAACTACCCACATAAAAAACGGCGTGAGATTCCACATAACCGAGGTAGAAGCTTATCCAGGCACCCTCCTAGTAAAAGGGGTTAACTATGAAGCCAATAAAGGTCGTAGTTCAAGGTGCGTTAGGTAGAATGGGGCGAGAGGTGATTAATGCCCTCTGCCGTGAGCCCGAAATGCAGGTGGCAGGCGCTGTGGAACTAAGGGTTACCGAGGACCACCTACCTCTGCCTGATAGCTCCGGTGTTGTGCCCTTTTCTTCCGACTTGGACTATATTCTCACCAAATGCCAGCCTAATGTGCTAGTGGATTTCACCGCTGCTCAGGCTACCATGCCCGCAGTGCGTATAGCCGCTAAAAGGGGTGTCAACTTAGTAATAGGAACCACCGGGTTAACCGCCGATGAAATTAAAGAAATTGAGCGACTATCGATAGCCTGCCAAGTCGGGGCGGTGGTAGCCCCCAACTTTGCTTTAGGAGCAGTGGTAATGATGCACCTAGCTAAGGTAGCTGCCCAGTACTTTGACTATGCCGAAATTATAGAACTACACCACAGCCGGAAGGCTGACTCGCCTTCGGGAACCGCCTTAGCTACAGCTAAAACAATGGCAGCAACCAAAGGTAAACCGTTTAACCTCCCAGAACAAAGGAAGCCCTCAAACAGTCGAGGAGAGCAAGTTGAAGGTGTCACCATTCATAGTGTGCGTTTACCCGGGCTTATGGCACACCAAGAGATAATCCTAGGTGGACCGGGGCAGACACTAAGCATAAGACATGATACCATTAATCGAGAATGCTATATGCCAGGTGTTATATTAGCTATTAAGAAGGTAGTTAAACATAAAGGGCTAATCTACGGTCTTGATAAGCTACTCGGCCTATAGGAGAGGGTAATGAAAGGGTATAAAGTCGCCATTGTTGGTGCCACTGGGCTGGTCGGACAGGAGTTCATTAAGGTATTAGAGCAACGTAATTTCCCTGCGGACTCAATTCAGCTCTTAGCTTCAGAGCGGTCGATAGGCAAGAAATTGTTTGTCGCCCACCGAGAGATTGAGGTCAAAGAGACCACTTCTGAGTCGTTCAAAGGAATAGATATTGCTTTATTCTCAGCTGGTGCCGAGATTAGTCGCTACTTCTCACCTATAGCTGCTCACTCAGGAGCTGTAGTTATCGATAATAGCTCCACTTTTAGAATGGTGGATTCCGTCCCCTTGGTAGTACCTGAGGTCAACCCTGAAGACATTAAGTGGCACAAGGGAATTATAGCTAACCCTAATTGCTCCACTATTCAAATGGTGGTAGCCATATACCCACTACATAAGGTTAATCCCATTAAGCGACTTATCGCAACTACCTACCAAGCGGTATCAGGCACCGGTTTAGCAGCTGTAGATGAGCTAACCGCCCAGGTTAAGCAAGTACTGGACGGACAGACTACTATTCCCCATGTTTACCCTCACCAAATAGCCTTTAACGTATTGCCAGAGATAGATGTTTTTCTGGACAATGGCTATACTAAAGAAGAGTGGAAGATGGTAGAAGAAACCAGGAAAATCATGCATGCCGATGATATAGCTATTTCAGCAACTTGTGTCCGAGTGCCGGTATTAACAGGCCATAGTATGGCAGTCAATATAGAATTCTCCCAGCCTATGTCTCCTGACGAGGCGCGGCGTATTCTCGCCCAAGCCCCAGGGGTTAAAATAATGGACGACCCGGTTATTAGTCTTTATCCTCAGCCCTGGTCAGCAGCTGGCACTGATGAGGTTTTCGCCGGACGTATTCGTCGAGACGAGTCTCACCCTAACGGTTTAGTTATGTGGATTGTCGCTGATAATCTACGCAAGGGAGCTGCGCTAAATACTGTCCAGATTGCTGAAGAGATGATTAAAAGAGAATGGATATACCCTGCCAAGGCTAAGCAATGGAAAAACTAGGGCGATTAATAACAGCAATGGTAACTCCCTTTAATGAAGAAGGGGAGGTTGAATGTGAACAGGCAAAGCGGCTAGCTTTAGCTTTGCTTAACTCAGGAAGCGAAGGGGTGTTGGTTGTAGGTACAACCGGAGAATCGCCCACCCTTATCCGAGAGGAGGAACTACGCCTCTTCAGTGAGGTGAAATCAGCCGTAGGCGAACGAGGCACAGTAATAGCTGGCACTGGTAGCAATAGTACAGCTGAAGCCCTGGAGGCAACTAAAGAAGCCGAACGAATTGGGGTTGATGCTTGCTTACTGGTAGTCCCGTACTATAATAAACCGACTCAAGAGGGCTTATATCAACACTTCAAGACTATTGCCGAAAGTACCAGTCTACCCTGTATTCTGTATAATGTGCCGTCACGCACCGTGGTTAGCCTATCAGCCGACACAGTTATCAAACTAAGCCAAATTGATAATATTATTGGGATAAAGGAAGCCAGTAGTAATCTAGGTGCAATTTCCAAGATTATTAGCAATACCAAGAAAGATTTCTTAGTCTGGAGTGGCAATGATGGTGATACGCTGCCTATATTAACCCTAGGCGGCTATGGGGTTATTAGTGTTGCCTCACACCTTGTTGGTAACCAAATCAGGGAAATGATTTATAGCTTTATTAATGGTAAAACAAGCGAGGCAGCCAACATACATCGTCGCCTTATGCCTCTAGTTAATGCTTTGTTTATCGTCTCCAACCCTATTCCAATCAAGTATGCTCTTAACCATATTGGCTTTAATGTAGGCAAACCACGCCTCCCACTTATCGAGCCAGACGAAAAATCAGCTGTCACTATTAGGGACACCCTAAAAAACTACAAGATTGACCTCAATATTTAAGAGCAAAGCTCCTTCAAGCCCCTTAATATACACGAGATTCTTTATTAACCTCACCCCCTTATTCCCCCTCTCCTTCAAAGGAGAGGGGGAAGATAAATAGAAGAGGGGCTAACGCCCCTCTTAAACACCCTGTTAGGTTAAAGTATCTCTCAAAGGAGGGAGAGGAGATTTAAGAAAGGGGCAAAGCCCCTCTCTCATCTAACCCCCTTCCCTTGTTAAGGGAAGGGGGTCAGGGGGACGGGTTAGTAAACGTGCTCTATAAGATGGGCATTTTATGAATGGTTTGCTCTCGTCTGGCACCTACAGAGATGAGGTTAATGGGGCAAGAAATAAGCTCTTCTAGTCTAGCTACATATTGTTGAGCTTTAATCGGCAGCTTACGGTATTGCCGAATATGGCTAATGGGAACTTGCCACCCAGGTAGCTCCTCATAGATAGGCTGACACCGTTCTAAACTAGCTACATTACCCGGGAAATAATCAATGGTCTTGCCATCTAGCTTATAGCCGACACATATCTTCAAGAGAGGAAGGACACCAAGAATATCAAGACGGGTAAGCGCCGCCCCGGTAAAGCCATTAATTCGGGTACTAAAGCGACCGGCAACAGCATCAAACCAGCCACAACGACGAGGTCGGCCGGTAGTCGTGCCATACTCACCAGCTCGCTCCCGAATTAAGTCACCAATTTCGTCCTTCAGTTCAGTAGGCATAGGGCCACCACCGACCCTGGTGCAGTAAGCCTTAAACACGCCCAGAATACGACTAATCGCGGTAGGACCCAAACCGGCGCCGACACAACCTCCCCCGGCTAGTGGTGAAGACGAGGTGGTATAAGGATAAGTGCCAAAATCAGGGTCAAGTAAGGTCCCCTGGGCTCCCTCTAATATCACCAGCTCATCCTTAGCCAGCGCTTCCTCCAGCATTGTTGTCGTCTCCCGAATATAAGGAGCCAGGCGCTCTCCATACTGGCAATACTGACTATATACCTCGTTTAATGACAGCGGGCTAACCCCGTAAATTTTGGTCAAAATAACGTTCTTGTACTCAAGTATAAAACGAAGTCGCTCCAGTAATGCCTCTTTATCTAAAAGCTCACCGATTCTAATACCTAACCTAGCTGCTTTGTCGGCAAAGGCGGGACCTATACCTTTACGAGTTGTGCCTAGTGCCTTTCCGCCCCGCAATTCCTCCTCCAAACCATCAAGAAGGGTATGATAGGGCATAATCAAGTTAGCCCGGTCACTAATAAACAGTTTACTGGTATCTATACCACGCTGGTTAAGCTGGTCTACCTCATCAATTAGTACCTTGGGATTAATCACCACACCATTACCAATAATGCAAACAACCTGGGGATAAAAAATACCAGAAGGGATAAGATGCAGCTTAAACTCACCATAGGGGTTAACTACAGTATGCCCGGCATTATCACCGCCAGAAAAACGCACCACCACCCTTGCTTTTTCAGCAAGGAGGTCAACCACCTTGCCCTTCCCCTCATCCCCCCACTGAGCTCCAATAATAGCAATAACCGGCATTATTTCCTCCCCCTGCTAAAAGCTACTTAGTTTTTGTTCGCTGCCAGACATAAACTAACCTTTGCCCGGCGGTGACGAAGCTGAATACCGCTATAACAGCTAAAGCAATATTTAAGGCATAATCAACAACTGGGCTTAACAAAAGACCCACTGCCAGCACAATCACCCTTTCGGCACGAGTAAACAATCCTACCTGACACTCTAGACCCAGTGCCTCTGCCCTAGCTCTAATATAACTCACTAGCGGCGCACCGATTAAAGCAAGACAAACGAGTAATATACCAACCGCCGACTGTTCCCTAAAGAATAGGTAGAAGATTAAAATGCCCAAAAGTGGCACTGCGTCAGAGACGCGGTCAAACACGGAGTCAAGGACAGCACCAAAACGGGTAACTTGGTTAGTGCGGCGAGCCAGGGCTCCGTCCAACATATCAAAAAAGCCGGCAACGAGAACCACAAAACCAGCAATGAAAAGGTGTCCGGTAGCAATAAGTGCTGCCGCACCAAGAGTTATTAAAAAGCCCAACAGGGTTAAGGTGGTAGGGGTGATGTGTTTCCTAGCCAAAAACCGCACCGCTGGCTCAGTGAGGTAATAAGCAGATTTACGAACTTGGGTCAGCTTTGCCATAAAATCTCGTTTGCCTAAAAAACAACCTATCCAGTCTTTCCCTGAGCCACTGTGTTAACGAAAACGCTTCTCTCTGGGACTCGCCAAGCACTGTAATATAATAATTTAACACCCTTTGGGCAATATATTTCCAGTCATACTCCTCCGCTTTAACCCTTCCCCTGGCTCCCATCTGCTGCCGAAGTGATTCATCAGTCATAAGAGATATTAGAGCTTGGGCTAAACTATCCTCATCTTTGGGTGGCACTAATAGTCCCTCAACGCCATGAGTTACTAGGCTGGCATAACCCTCAATATTTGAAGCCACGATAGGCTTTCCTACTGCCATAGCCTCAAGTAAAATGATGCCAAAGCTTTCCCAACCTGTGGCTGGCGCACAGAAAATATCGGCTGTCTTATAGTATCTAGGTAATTCACCATAGGTGGTATAGCCAACAAAGACAACATCCTCTAAACCACTTTGCTTAACCTGCTTCTCATACTTATGGCGTAGTCTAGTGCCCGGACCCACGATCATAAGCCGCGAGTTAGGAATATCGCGTTTAATCCGTTGGTAGGCTTTAAGTAGATAGTCCGCACCTTTTCGTTTCTCAAGACGACCAACAAACAGAATATTCAGTTTTCCATCACAGAATTCATCAATTGGCGATACGTCAGGAGAAAAGTGCCCTGTATCCACACCGTTAGGGATAATTGTATATTTGCCAGGGAAATGTTTATTAACAAAATCCATAGCCGGTTTAGACACCGCGATTCTGCCATCAAGTTTACTAACTAATCTTTGCAAAATTATAGGGCTTAAGGGTTTACTGAAACTATAGCCACGTCCGTCAAAGGCATGAAAAGTCCCAACATTCACGGTACGTGAGCAACGGAGCGTATGAATACATAATGATGGTATCAAAGGTTCGTGGAGGTGGATAACATCAAAGTTCTCTTCATTAAGCATAGTTTTTACGCTTGGTGGTAACCTTGGTGAGATAGTAACCCGAGCAATAGAACCACTGATAGGAATAGGGTGGGGTTTACCGCCGGGTATAAACATGTCACCGAGGCTGGTAATAACTTTAGAAGCCGGGGCAATGACCTTCACATCATGACCCATCTGAGCCAGATGAAGCCCCAGAGAAGAAATATGATTGGCTACACCGCCAGGATAGGCAAAATCATAAGGAGAGACTAATGCTATCTTCATTTATAATTTGCCTAAATTTATAATTTCCTAACCTCTCACCGATCTGCGCAGGAGCTATCATTCAGAAGGACGCGGTTTCTCTTCGGCCTCCGGAGCGCTAACGATAAACTCCTCCACCATTCGGCGGGCTTCGTCATCGGTATATTGACTAGGTGGTGATTTCATAAAGTAGGCCGAGGGGGCTATCAGTGCCCCCCTCAAGCCACGGTCTAAGGCAAGCTTACAGCACCTTATGGCATCAATAACCACCCCGGCTGAGTTTGGGCTATCCCACACTTCAAGTTTTAGCTCCAGGTTTAGCGGAACATCACCGAAGGTTCGCCCCTCCATCCTAATATGGCAAAATTTACGGTCCTTGAGCCAAGGGACATAATCACTAGGGCCGACATGAATATCATCGGGGTCAAGCTGATAATCTAATTGGGAGGTGACCGAGGTAGTCTTAGATATTTTCTTAGACTCAAGGCGCTCCCGCTCTAACATATTTAAGAAGTCGGTGTTACCACCAAAGTTCAATTGATAGGTTCGCTCCAGCTTAACTCCACGGTCTCTAAACAGCCTAGTAAGCACACGATGAACAATGGTAGCCCCAACCTGAGATTTTATATCATCACCTATAACTGGAAGCCCCTTTTCCTCAAAGCGCTTCTGCCAATACTTTTCTCGAGCGATAAAAACTGGGATACAGTTGACAAAGCCGCAACCAGCTGCCAGCACCTGCTCAATATACCACTTAGTCGCTTCCTCACTACCCACGGGCAAGTAATTAAGCACCACATCAGTTTTAGTCTCTTTAAGAATTTTGACAATATCAACTGTTGAGCCGGGTGCCTTTTCTATCTTTTGAGATAGGTACTTACCCAAACCATCATGGGTCATGCCCCGCTGAACTTTAACCCCGGTAGACGGTACCTCAGTAAATTTAAAGGTATTATTGGGTAAAGTAAAAATTGCCTGAGCTAAGCCCTTTCCAACCTTGTTCTTATCAATATCAAAGGCAGCGACAAATTTGATATCGCTTATATGGTAACCCCCGAGGTTAACATGCATGAGACCAGGCACGAATTCAGTCTCTTTCGCCTTGTTATAGTAGTAAACACCCTGAACCAACGATGAGGCACAGTTGCCCACTCCTATTATAGCTACATTTATATTTGCCAAAGTTCGGCTTCTCCCCTTTCTAACTGTAGAAAGTCTAAAGATAATACTACAACTTCCTACAGTGCAAAAAGGTGCACTTTAGTTAATAATTACCTTCATATACCCTACACGCTTATTATAAAAGACACAAACAATACACTGCCTTAATACGGGTATATTAAAGTATGCCCCCCTTCACCCCCTGATACCTTTAGCGCTGAGAAATCAGCTGCTAATTAACCTCGACCAATTCTAAATACTTTGGTCCCACAGGCAGGGCAAACTCCCCGAGTAGCCGGTCTCCTATTCTTCAGGGTAACACGCTCGGGATTTTTTATTTCTACTTTCCTTCTGCACTTAAAACAATAGGCTTGCACTTCTTACTACCTCCTTTTTAGCGCTGGTTGAACTATATTTCTATTATATGCAAGCTGTCAAGGCTTTTTTCAAAATTTTTTAACTTATTTTTACCAAAACCAGACTCAATTACAGGCAAACTACAAAAAGACTTTTTTGGGTTGCCACTGCCCTCTTTCTGAATTGAAGCGTAGCACTCCTAAGAAGCAACCGTCAAGGGTGTAAACACGGCAATGGCCTCCAAAAGCAGACCGAGCTACGGGGTATTGTTTGGGATAATCAGTTTCTTCACCGCCGGCATCTTTGCCTAAAACTAAGGGGCGTCCATTGCGTATAAGCCATCCGGTATCATCATTGACAACAATAGCTGCCCAATGTAAGAGCACAACGTCCACGGGGTAAACAAAGCGCTGCCAGTAGCCATAATGAAAGGCATCCTCAAGTTGGAGTAGTGAAACGGCATCGGCTACATCGAAAAGACCATACCTCAAACGGATTAGGTTCTTTAAATTAGCACCACAATCCAGGGCTTGCCCCAAATCGTGAGCTAGTGAACGGATATAAGTACCTTTACCACATACCACTTCTACAGTGGCTACTGGCGGCTGCCAATCTATAAGCTCTAAATGATAAATTCTAGCCAGCCTACTTTTCCTCTCGACCTCAATACCAGCTCGTGCCAATTCATAAAGTCGCTTACCATGATACTTCACGGCACTATACATTGGAGGGGTCTGCTGTATTAAACCGCAAAAAGAGGTAAGCGCCAACTTCAATTGCTCCTGGCTAATACCAGAAGGGTCTCCCTTATGAGTAATCTTGCCACTGGCATCATAGGTATCTGTAGCTACACCAAATTCAATCTGAGCCCGATAAGCCTTAGTCGCTTCCACCAGAAACTCGATAATACGTGTCCCTTCACCAAGACAAACCGGCAAAACACCGGTAGCCTCTGGGTCAAGAGTACCGGCATGCCCCACACGCCGCTCCCCACTTAGACGTTTCACCATAGCTACCACGCTAAAAGAGGTCTTACCCCGAGGCTTATTAATATTTAGTATGCCATCCACACCTTAACCTTTATGCTGGTCAGAAGTGTTATATGGAGCAACCTGGTCGATTAGCTGTAAGAGGTGGTCCCCCCGCCTAATAGAATCGTCCCACTCAAAGCTTAGCTTAGGAATACGCCGTAACCTCAGACGCCTAGCTAGCTCATTACGCAAGAAACCAGCAGCGGCAGCCAATACGCTTAACGTCTCTTGCTTTTCTTCCTCGCTAGCTATACGGCTGACGAATATCTTAGCATATCTTAGGTCAGGGGAGGTAGAGACCTCGGTCACGGCAACAAAATTGCCAAGTCGAGGGTCTTTGACGTGCCGCTGAAGTAATTCACTAATTTCCCGGCGAATGAGTTTATTCACCTGTTCAATACGATGTGTCACTATTACTCCCTCAATTAAGGAGTACTATTACTTAACTTCCTGCCTGAAGAACTCCAGTATATCACCGACCTGAAACTCGCTAAAATCAGCAATGCCTATCCCACACTCATAGCCAGCAGCCACTTCCTTAACATCATCCTTAAAGCGCCTGAGACTGCTAACACTAGATTCACATCCTACCTGTCCCTGACGCCACAGTCTGACCGAGACACCCCGACTCACCTTACCTTCGGTAACATAAACACCAGCTACCTTCCCCTTCTTACTGGTAGGGAATATAGCTCGTACCTCAGCCCGCCCCTCAACAACCTCAACATAGGACGGTTCTAACATACCTTTGAGTGCTTTACTCACCTCGTCTATCAAATCGTAAATTACATCGTAAGAACGGATGCTTACTCCTTCTACATCAGCCAATCGCCTCGCTCCTGGCTGACAACCAACACCAAAACCAATAATAATTCCCTTAGAAGCGATAGCTAACATAACATCACTCTCAGTAATATTACCAGTGCCGCTGTGGATAACTCTAACCCGGACTTCCTCCGTTGCCAACTGTTCTAAAGAACTTCTTATTGGTTCGATACTGCCCTGAACATCAGCCTTGAGGATAATATTAAGCTCTTTTACTCGGCCGGCGCTTATTTGGTCATAGAGATTAGTGAGGGTCACTGATTTTGGCTGTTGCTCCGTCTCCTCTAAACGCTTTTGGATTAAAGCCTGGGCTTGGCGCTCGCTAGCCACAGCCTTCAGCCCGTCTCCCACCTGAGGTACACTACTTAAGCCCAAGATTTCAACCGGGGTAGCTGGCTCAGCCTTCCTCACCCGCTTACCCATATCATTAAACATAGCCTTTACCCTGCCCCAGGTAGTGCCAACTACTATGGTATCGCCAAGCCTTAATGTCCCTGTTTGAACTAACACCGTAGCTAGTGGTCCCTTAGTCTTGTCCATTTTAGCTTCAATGACTACCCCAACCACCGGCTGAAGCGGGTTTGCCCTAAGCTCCTCCATCTCAGCTACGACCAAGAGGTTTTCCAATAGCTCTTGGATGCCTATCTTCTCCTTAGCTGAAACGGAAACAGAGACGGTATCGCCTCCCCACTCTTCAATAAGCAAACCGGCATCAGATAGCTGCTGCTTAACAGCCTGAAGGTTAATATTGGGCTTATCAATTTTATTAATCGCCACTACTATAGGCACCCCAGCCGCCCGAGCATGGTCTATAGCTTCTAAAGTCTGCGGCATTACTCCATCATCAGCAGCCACCACTAAAATAACGATGTCAGTTACTTGGGCTCCACGAGCTCGCATAGCAGTAAAGGCTTCATGACCCGGGGTATCCAAAAAGGTAATCTTTCGCCCATCGACCTCTACTTGGTAGGCACCAATATGCTGAGTAATGCCCCCAGCTTCAGTAGCCATTACATTGGTTTGTCGAATAGCATCCAAAAGTCTAGTCTTACCGTGATTAACATGCCCCATGATAGTAACTACCGGAGGTCGTGGCCGTAAACTACTAAGTACCTCATCCTGGACACGTTGACGCCTCTTGATTTCACTAATAGCACTGGTGGCTCGAGGCTTCAGCCGTGCTTGGTAACCAAAGGCTGCGACTACAGCCGCCGCCGCCTCATAATCAATAACCTGATTAATATTAGCCATAATGCCATTTCTCATCAGTTGTTTAATGACCTCTATGGCACTAACCTGCAAAAGGTCAGCGAGTTGCCTCACACTTAAGGTAGGATTAATCTCAATTAAACGTGCCTTTGGTGAAGAAGAACTGCCACTGAGCCCCTCTCCCGAGGGATCTAAAACATTGCCTGACTTACTTACCCCTGCCACTAATTGACTCCTTTAGAAGGTCTTTACCATATCTAATAAGCTGCTCTCGATTATCCGGGGTAAGAGTAGTCCGTAGAGCATACTCTAGCCGACCACCCTTTAGCCCAGTCTCCCAACACTGTGGTGACTGACATAAATAAGCACCGCGTCCTGCCCTCTTCCCGCCAGTATCTACCTCTACACTGCCATCAATAATACGCACCAAGCGGATTAGCTCCAGTTTAGGTCTTACCTGACGACAAGCCACGCAAGTTCGCTGCGGTATGTGCTTACTAATACTCTTCACCCTCCTCATCAGTTTCTAAGGTCTCTGAGACTCGACGTCGTTTCTTAATCTTAATGCCGTCCTCAGCACTCCCCTTGCCTTGAACGCCTTTCTTTTTCCTCTTCCTCGATCTAGCTCCGGGCTTAATCGGTGTCGGTACTAAAATATCCTCAGCAAACCTAAGCTGAACCTTTTCTGCCGTTACCTGCGGTTCAATGGAAACCGGAGGAGTAAAAGTAGTATCAAGAGCTGGTACCGGTTCAGCCGTCTCTTCTGGCGCCTCTTCAGAGGCTAAAGCTGGCTCGACAACGGTTGGTTCTTCGGTAGGAAGCTCCTCACCACCTATCGCCACTTCTTCTGCCCCGGTGATTACATGCTTAGCCTCCGCCACCCTTTCTGCCTCAGCCTCCGAAGCACTCTTAATATCAATTCGCCACCCGGTGAGTTTAGCTGCCAGTCTAACGTTCTGCCCCTCTTTACCAATGGCTAATGAAAGTTGCTTATCAGGAACAATCACAGTAGCTGCTTCCTGCTCACCGTCCAGCTCAACACTTAATACCTGGGCTGGACTAAGAGCATTAGTAATAAAAACAGAGATATCTGGGCTCCACATAACGACGTCTATCTTCTCACCATTTAGCTCATTAACAATATTTTGTATTCTGATCCCACGCAATCCAACACAGCAACCAACTGGGTCAATGCCCTCCTGGCTTGCGGCGACAGCTACTTTACTCCGATAGCCAGCTTCGCGAGCAACTGACTTCAACTCCACTGCTCCGTTATAAACCTCAGGAATCTCCAGCTCAAAGAGCCGACGCAGCATGTTTGGATGCGACCGTGACACCGCCACCCGAGGCCCTTTGTTAGTCCGGGTTACCTCTAAGAGGTAAACCTTAAGTCTTTGACCCATTCTATATCTCTCAGTGGGCACCTGCTCAACCGCAGGCAGTATTGCCTCGGTTCTGCCCAAATCAATAAATATCTGCCTGGGCTCAATACGACGCACTAATCCAGTGACAATATCGCTTTCCTTGCCAGCGTACTCCTCGAATATGGCGCTATGCTCAGCTTCATGAAGCCGCTGGAGAATAACCTGCTTTGCCGTTTGAGCAGCAATGCGCCCAGCATTACGGGGGGTAGCTTCCACCTCGATAGTATCACCAATCTGCACATCTGGCTTAACTTGACGTGCCTCATCTAGTGATATTTCACGGCGACTATCTGACGGCTGCTCGACTACATCTTTCTCAGCCCACACTCGAACCTTACCGGTATTAGGATCAATCTTGACCGAGATATTCTGGGTAGCAGCAAAGTTATCCTTCCTATAAGCTGATACCAGCGCTGCCTCTACCGCGCCAATAACTACCTCCTTAGGCAGATTCTTCTCAGCCGATAGCTGCGTAATGGCGAGCAGAAAGTCGCTCTTCATCTCAGACTAGAACCTCCAATTTTATTATTCTCCATACAACAAAAAAGTGGGAATTAACCCACTTCATAATCAATCTCATTTAGTAAAGTATACCATAATCAGGTTTTAGAATGCAATACTTTTAGCCGCCATGACACACTATATAGACAAACTGGTATCAATACCTAGAAATCCTAGCCCCGTTAAGCTATAATAAGCACTAGCTGTAATAGCTGGAAGCCATTCTCAGAGCAGGAATAGAGCGTGGATATAACAAAATTAAAGGCTGCAGTTAGAAGCGAAATAGACGCTCGACACCACCAGCTTAATGAGCTGAGCCTAATGATTCACTCCAACCCCGAGCTAGGTTTCCAGGAAAATAAGGCAGTAGCCTGGTTAAATCAATACCTGAAGGAAAATGGCTTTTCTATAGAACGGGGCATCTGTGAGCTACCAACCGCTTTTAAAGGAAGTTACGGGCAGGGAAAACCAGCTATGGCTATTCTGGCTGAATATGATGCCCTGCCTAAGCTTGGGCATGCCTGTGGCCATAATCTAATCGCCGCCAGTGCTGTTGGCGCTGGAATAGCTTCCAAGCTAGCCATTGACCAGTTTGGGGGTAGCATTCTGGTTATCGGCACACCAGCTGAAGAGCTAAGTGGTGGCAA
>CP070810.1:712922-723342 GCA_020343755.1 Dehalococcoidia bacterium
AGGATGCAAAGTCGCCTTGCTAAAGATATAAACCAGTAATTTAAGAATGTGTTCAGTTTTTACTACAGGTAAGAAATCTGATTCGACCGGACAACAACGGTCGCTTGGAGAGCCTCGTTGGATCTAGCAAAAACAGAATTTCAGGCCCTCCACCCAACAATCCGTTGCCTTTGAAGCTACCCAATCCATCGGAATGTATGACGAAGACTACCCCCTGAACAGAAAACGCAACCCGAACAAACATACCACAGGTAACAAAACAAGCTATTATTACCTTCATACTGAGCTTGTCTGCAACCATTGGGTTATTGACATTACAGGGGTAGATGATTTACGCTTCAAGCAGAAAAGGAGGTAAATGAAATGCAAGCATAGTGAGAAGAGTTGTATGATTATAAATCGAGAATATAAAAGTTAGGAGGAAGGCACGATGACTACAGCCCGTGAAGTATTTGAAAAACAATACGTGTCCAGAACAAGAAAATCGAGGCAGATGTATGAGGAGGCAAGGCACTACCTAGCCGGTGGGGTTCCAGGTGGCGCTAGATACAGGAGACCCTATCCGTTGTATGTGAAAGAGGCCAAGGGGTCCAAATTCTGGGATGTTGACGGAAATGAATATATTGACATTCTTTGCGGTGCTGGGGCGGCTATTTTGGGGCATTCACCTGCCTCAGTTATGGATACAGTAAGGCAGCAGCTTGACCGTGGAACTATTATTCAGGTTACTGGTGAGTTTGTGATTGAACTTGCTAAGAAAATAACACAGCACATGGCCGGTATGGAATTAATTAGATTTGTCAGCTCTGGTTCTGAGGGAGTTCATATAGCGCTACGAGCAGCCCGAGCGTATACTGGAAGGGAAAAGTATGCCAAGTTTGAGGGCTGCTACCACGGTCAATTGGACAATGAGCTTGTAAGTGGAGCCGTTTTTGCAGGTCCGGGGGATAACCCGGAGCCAGTTCTTGGGTGTGCTGGCATTCCCAAAAGTATTCTTAATGACACTATTATCTTACCCTGGAACAATGCTGATGCATCCGTGGCATTAATTAGAAAGCACGCTAAGGAACTAGCAGCGGTGATTATTGAGCCTGTGGGAGGCATATACTTAGGAGGTATGCCGGCCGAGAGGGCCTTTGTTGAAGCGTTGAGGAAGGTAACCGAGCAGGAGGGCATCGTTTTGATATTTGATGAGGTAATCACTGGCTTCAGGCTTGGCCTCAGTGGAAGCTATTCCATATTAGGAGTAATTCCTGACCTACGCGTTCTAGGGAAAGTGATAGGCGGTGGTTTCCCTATTGGTGCCTATGGAGGACGAAAGGATATTATGGAAAAGGTTGTTACCCCGCCTGGCCCTGCCGAAGCTAAAGATATAGCACTCCGGAGACAAAAGATATTTTCATCGGGGACCTTCTCAGGCAATCCTGTTTCAGTGGCCGCTGGAGTGGCTACGTTAAGGGAGCTGGAGAAGCCTGGTTTCTATGAGCGTATTGACGGCTATGGAGAACGGATACGAAGTGGTTTGAGGAAGATGGCAATGGATATAGGACTCCAAATTCAAGTAGTTGGGCTCAGGTCGCTATTTAGTGTACATTTTAGCAACCATCCTGTGAGGAACATACGTGACATACTCAACAGCGATAGAGAGACGGCAGGCGCTTTCTATATGGGATTGGTTGCCAACGGTGTTTATGTACCAGAGCATCATGTAGCATTTACATGCGGAGCACATAATGATGCAGATATAGGCAAGATTCTAGAAGTTTCAGAAAAGGTTTTTAGGGAAATAAAAAGGCATCAGGCTTGAATTAATAAATTAAAATACGAAATATAGAGAACAATGGTACATATCTAAGCAACCGTGGTGTGAACTACATTGACAGTCCTTAGCGATTATTCGGTTGCAAAAGAGTCATGCAGTGTGCTTAGTAAAATCCACTGTTTCAAGTGAGATATTTATACGTAGCATTCAGCAGGTTAGCCTTTGGGATTTGTCCCTATTCTACAGAATCCTCATGCTCTCCAGAGAATTGCCACAAAATATTTGCACTACCCGAATTTTGATTGGATAGCTGCCATCAAGGCCTAAGTTTCACTGGGTTAGCCACCCTCCATCTACAAACAAAGTATGGCCATTCACGAAATCAGCCTCATCCGAAGCCAGATATGCAGCTGCCGCAGCAATTTCCTCTGGCTGGGCTACTCTACCGTATGGGGTCCTATCGAGATATAGACGAGCTCTTTCCGGTTTGTCGAGATCAGGCCTCATTAAGGGAGTATCAGTGGGGCCAGGACCGATAGCATTAACATTGATTTTCTTTGGTGCCAGGTCAAACGCCATTTGCCTTGTCATATTAATTATGCCACCTTTGGCGGCACAGTATGCAGTTGCTTCATAAAAACCTACCGCGCCGAATGTAGAAGCAAGGTTGATAACCTTACCCTTTCCCTGCTTGAGCATATAGGGCAATGCACGCTGGGTACAAAAGAACGTCCCCTTCAACATAACGTCGGTCATAGTGTCCCACTGAGCTTCGGTCAATTCCAATATCGGAGCCTTTATGTATACGCCGGCATTGTTAACCAGAATATCAATCCTACCAAAATTGTCGATTGTTGAAGCAACCATTTTATCAATATCTGACAGCTTTGTCACATCAATTATCTGCCAAGCTGACTTGCGCCCCATTTTCTGAATCTCTTCGGCTGTGTTCTTGACCACGTCTGAGATGTCACAGCAAAATACGTCTGCTCCTTCCTGAGCAAATCTCAGTGCGATAGCTCGACCGATTCCAGTCGCACATCCGGTAACAATAGCCACCTTACCTTGCAATTTCATTTCTACCTCCTTCTACTTTTTAGAAATTCTCGCTGGCAAAGAAGCGTAGATTTCCTTTGCCATCTTGACGCTTACAGTTTTTCCAATAATCGGTTTCAGTTTAAGAATATTAACCAATCGCTTAGCTCAATCCATATTCAATTGCTTGCCTTTACTATCACAAAACGCACTAAATACTATCTAAACGAAAAATACCCTCCTCAACTTGATATTTATAGCGCCCTTCTTCCACTTGTTTGCGTATTTCCTTGTACTCATCCCCGGTTATCGGGACATATTTATGACGGTCACTAACCTTGGTGAGGACCGGGCTATCGGCGAATACGGGATCCCGTTGCATTGGGTCATACAAGTCAAGCGGTGTCCGTCCGATTAATTGGTAACCACCCGGGCTGTTCACTGGATAAGCTGATGTTAACTGCCCAGCCAAACAGATAATACGTTCTGGAGTCCACTTCCTCGGTCGTGGGTACTTGGGCGCGCTCAAAACAAAGCTAGGTTTAAGTGGAACCGCCTGATAACAACCAGGAGTGAAGCCGACCGCGCCAACCCAGTGAAGTGTTCCTGAGTGGACTTCAATAACTTTTTCAACAGTTATCTTGTTTTTCTCAGCAATAAACTCCATATTGTCCGGAGCCCCGTGTGCTTTGGCACACTCCTGGGACCAAGGATCGTTATACCAGATAGGTATAGTGAGGATTCTAGATGGTAGTTCACCAACCTTACCAAGTTGCTTATCTAAGCGTTTAATTTTGCTGACCAGATCTTTATAGCTAATCTTAAACGGGTTATAAACGATCCCTAAAGAGCGATGAGTAGGTATCGTCTCGGTTACGCCACCCAGGCCTGCCTTCTTGATAGCTTCATTCAGAGCAATCACACGAAAGTTGAGCAACAGGTTTAACTCATCCCCATATTCAACTATAACGTACACATCTCCAGCAGGCTTGAAAACGGGCTCTTTGTATATCACGATTACTAACTACCTTCTCCTTAATTATTGTAAAGACACCCTAACAAAATCCCTAACTTTTGCTTTTGGGCTTCGCCGGGCTAGAAGACCTTTTAAATGGTGCGATGGCAACCTTGGCTTTCTTCAACTCGTCCCTAACCGCTTTCACGACATCAATAGCATTGGGAGTGTCACCATGTATACAGATACTCTCAGCTTCCATCCTAATATCCTTACCGTTTATTGCTGTGACTGTTCCCTCAGCAATGAACTTTCTGACTTTCTTACGCGCTACTTCTGGGTCTAATGCGTGCTTTGCACGTTGCACCACCACAGCACCATCCGGAGTATAATCCGTGTCGGCATTGACCTCACCGACTACTCTAAGTCCCATCTCCTTGGCTATCCTGGGAAACGCCTGACTTAAGGGAGCTGGGAAATAGACGGGGAGGCCAGGGTCTATTTTGAGTATCGCGTCAGCAACAACCCGTGAGAGCTGTTCATCAGTGGTTAACACAGAGTATAGTGCACCGTGCGGCTTTACATGATGCAATGTTAACCCGGCTACCTCAACGAAAGCCTTCAATGCTCCTACCTGGTAAATAATGTAACTCCAAGCATCATCATCTGAAATTCGCATTGCACGGCGTCCGAAACCCATAAGGTCAGGAAAGCCAGGATGCGCTCCAACCACGACACCATTGGCCTTAGCCAGCCCAACCGTTTTTCTCATAACACAAGGGTCTCCAGCATGAAACCCACAAGCAACGTTAGCAGTGGTAATGTACTTCATAACCTCTTCATCATTGCCTATTGTGTAGTTGCCGAAACCTTCACCCACATCACTATTCAAGTCAATCTCAATCATGATAGCTCCCCCCTTTCTACCTTGTCTTAGACTTCTTGACTATGCTGTCTTCACTCAATATTTTCTCAGTCTCTCTCAGAATTTTAGTCGCTTCATCAACTGTAACTGCTCTGAATCTAGTTAGATCGCCTGCATTCATTTGCCCCACCCTCGACATGTCAGAGATAATTACAGTAGCTACCTTGGCATACCCGCCAAGACTAGGCCCCTCCACTGTTAAAACAATTGGCTCTAGGCCACCAGGCACCTGAATCCCACCCACAGGAATGGTATCGTCAACAATATTCGAAGGGTCGGAACCCGCCTGGTTCACCAGGTAATCTGGCCGAGGTTTAAAAATCAATTTTGGCCCAATAAATCTACAACCCATGCGGTCTGACGTTGAGGAAAATTGCCACTCGTAGGTGAGGAAAAGTTTGATTGCTTCTTCAGTAAATAAGTAGTCCTGGGGACCAAGCACAACTCGAACGTCCCATTTGTTCGTATACTGAGGTATCAACTTGGGCAACAATGTCCTACCCTCGATTTCTTCAAGCGATAGTTTGGGGATACCTGTCTTTAATATATCGCCCTTGGCAAGTGCTCTACCTTCTATGCCACCCACAGCGCCTCTAACGTAAGTAGCTTTACTACCCAGAAAAAGTGGCATCTCTACCCCCCCGGCAACACATAGATACGCTCTCGCCCCCGCTATAGGGCGTCCGAAGGAAATTGTGCTCCCCTTGCTTACTCTTACCGCTGTCCACATTGGAAAAGGCTTACCATTCAGTTTATAAGAAAGGTCGGCACCAGTTACAGCTACTACCGTTGAACGCAACACCTTCAAAGTGGGTCCTAGAAGAAGAATTTCTAACCCTGCTTCTCCAGGCTCATCGCCGACAAGGAAAGGTTTTCCGGCTCCGTTGCCCACTAGTAGATTCCCCATCCGAAGGCTAAAGGGGTCTTGGGCTCCAGCAGTTGGCATGCCAATAGCAAGATAGCCGGGACGTCCTAGGTCTTGAACTGTTGTCTGTAGTCCGCCCTCAATAACTTCGAAGGTTTCTCCGTCCATTTTCCAGATACCCCCAACTCAACGCTCCTTGCCCTCTATTTGCTTAAGGACTTAAGAGCGCGGTAATAATCACTCACAGTATCGATGTCCACATAAACACTTTCGGAATTGACTGCTATCTCCAAGATGTCATTGGCATGCTTCTTAATTATCTCCCTTGCCCCTACATCACCCTCTAACTTCAGTAATTCCGCTTTATATTTAGTAGCAAAAATAACCGGGTGCCCCTGGTTACTCTGGTATGTTGGGAAAACAATACCTTTATTATTGTCAATAAATTCCCTTATTAGCTTATTGATTATCCTGCTACCTATGAATGGTTGGTCAGCTAGCATGATCATAATTGCATCTGCTTTATTATTAACGAGGTTCAATCCAGTTATTATGGATGTGCTCATCCCCCGTTTGTAGATTGGATTTACAGCAATCTTAACTGGTCTATCGGCTATAATCCGCGTCATCTCTTCAGACCTATAGCCCACTACCACAACAACCTCACTTACTTTAGAGCTGAGCAGATTATCAATAGTCTGTTCCAAAATGGTACTATTACCAAGGGGCATCAGCAACTTTGGCTTACCCAGCCGCTTTGATTCACCGGCAGCTAGGACTATTGCTGATACCATAGCGCCTTTTTTTCTACAGATGACATTAACCATTATGTGTCCGATGAATCTTCATTATCTCAGCTAGGATACTGAAGGCTATTTCCCCACCGCCCTTAATCATAATTACTATGTCACTTAGGTTTGTCATTTTTAGCCCTTTAGAATTTTATCCTGTTTTTTAAAAGAACGGGATAATAATGAACATATCTTCCCAGGTAACTCATTGCGATTGTTGCTGGTTGTCTCCAGAATCAATGGCCTAGAGCCTAACCGAGCTGAAAAGTCTGAGAGGAGCTCTTTACGGATAACCAAAATAGAGTCTTTCACTTTTTCAGCCTTGATTAACTCCAATATTTCGACAAATCCACCTCCTCTAAGTTCTAGGTAGCCGATCTCGTCTCCAAATAGAATATCGGAGGAGCTCCCTCTGTCTATCGCCCTAATCCCAAACTCAATGCCCTCAGGGTTAAAAAAGTATTTCCCAACATGAGGGCCCTTATATATATTATTGATGCTGGCCAGGGCTTCCCTTTCCTCAGTTTGAATATCTACAACAATAAGCTTATCCAGAGTTTTATAAGTAAGGATGCCGCCGCAAGTGCACCCCAAGCTTTTAGTTATCTTTATAACCTTTTCACAAACTGTCGTCTTGCCAATACCTATGGCGCCAGTAACAATAATTACCATGGTCTCGCTAAAGTCCAGCCATAATGGCTATGGCACTGATTCCCCAGCAAAGACAGATGATAGCAGCTGAAGTGGCATAGTGATGACGTCTGCTCATTAGCAGTGGAGTTGTTCTTGCTGCTAGTCTCTCTCCTATCATATAGCCCAAGGGCAAGAATACACCACAGAACACTGCTTGAGCTATGCCTTGATTTGCGATAAACTCCTGGGCGGTAAACACCACACGCGCGTAGGCAGGGGCATTCATCACATAGATAGCAAAATAGACCCAGGTAGTAGCGCCGATAAAGCCAGCTAGAACCCCTGTCCCGACACGAGCAAGGGTATTCTTCGCTGCTAGTTTATTCAGCAAGAATATTGCGGCGATACCGAAAGCAAGAGACTCAAGAAAGATAGCCATAGCCGGATTTATGATATGGATGCTTGCAGGCGGCCAACCGTAGAAAACAACACTGAGCAGCTTAAATGCAGCAGCGACAGCTCCTATACCTGGTAGCATGCTTGGCTTTTTGTAGATAGCCAGTGCCGAGCCCATAATCGCCATGCCAATACCAGCCATAATGGCCCCCTTGTTGGGGAATATAATCATGTGCAGAAATCCACCAAGCGTGGCTTCAAAAAAACCCCAAATAGAGCCAAAGACTAAGATACCAATAAGAATATGAACTGCGCCTTCTCCCCACTTGCTTTTGTTTGTTAGCATTTTCTCTCCTCCTCACTTTTTTAGTAGTCGATGATGGATATCAAATCGCCGGGCTTGACTATCTGCTCAGCAGTAACCCCTATCTGGGTAATGGTGCCATCTACCGGAGCCAATATGGGGTTTTCCATTTTCATTGACTCTAGTATGCAGATTGTGTCTCCCTCCTTAACCTCATCTCCTAGTTTGACCTCAACACTAATAATCTTACCCGCTATGGGAACTTTTACAGTTTCTTGCGCCAATTTAATATTCTGTTCCTTTATTCTTCCATTCTATATTTACTTCGCCAACCCAAGGTACTTGGCTTTCACCTCCTCATTGTCTCTAAGCTCCTCAGGTGTAGACTCATATACTATTATGCCCTTACTTATTATATAGCAATAATCGGCCACGGCCAATGCCATGGGGAAATGCTGTTCCACCAATAGGATAGAAAAGCCACTCTCCTTAAGCTGGTCAATAATGTGACCAACCTCCCGAACAATCACGGGGGCCAACCCCTCTGAAGGCTCATCCATCAAAAGCAGATCGGGATTGGTCATTAAAGCCCGGCCAATGGCCAACATCTGCTGTTCCCCACCGCTAAGGCGCCTACTACCTAGTTTAGCTCGCTCCTTTAGAAGAGGAAAACGCGAATACACTGTATCTAAAGTCCAGGCTCCAGTTTTGCCCCTGGTCGTTGCTGCCATAGTCAGGTTTTCCTCTACGCTCAATGAGGGGAAAATATGCCGCCCTTGGGGAACCAAGCCCATACCCATCTGGGCAATCTGGTAGGACTGGAGACCAGTGATGTCCTTTCCCTTGAAACGCACCACGCCCCGGCGCGGAGGGGTAAAGCCAATAATTGAGCGAATAGTAGTTGTTTTGCCCATTCCATTGCGGCCTAAGAGGGCTACTACAGAGCCTTCCTTAACCTCTAGCGAAATGCCCTGGAGGATGTAGCTCTCCCCGTAGTAGGTGTGGATATCAACTAGCTCTAGCACTTCCTGTGTCCTCCTCGCTTCCCATGTAGATTTCCTTAACCATTGGACTAGCCTGAATTTCCTCAGGCTCTCCATCAGCTATAATCTCCCCGTAGTGAAGTACCATAATCCGCTCAGCCACACCAAATACTAGGTCCATGTCATGAGCCACCAAGAGCACTGTAATATCTCTCCCTAGCTTGCGAATCATTTCTATGATATCAGCACTTTCGGCACCGGTTAGCCCACAACTGGGCTCGTCGAGCAACAGCAGCCTTAGGTCTGAGAGTACAGTGGTAAGAGCGATTTCCAATCTCCGTTGCTCTCCGTAAGATATATTCTTCACCAGTTCGTCTTTCTGTTCCCACAAAGCTGCTGCTTTTAGTGTCTCTTCAGCTTTAGCCATCAAATCCTCATAGCCAGTAATTGGACGAAGCACCTGATACCGAGAGGGTTTGGTCCCGTTAAGGGCTAACAAAGCATTTTCAAATACCGTAAGATCAAGAAAAAGGCTTGTTAGCTGAAAAGAGCGACCCTGGCCAGCATGAGCACGTTGATGTGTAAGCATTTTAGTAATATCTTGTCCACAGAAATATATTCGCCCAGCTGTCGGTCGTAGCTGTCCATTGATCAGGTTAAACAGTGTGGTCTTCCCTGCCCCATTGGGGCCAATAACCGCTAAGCGCTCACCAACTTCCACACTGAAGGAGACATCATTTACAGCATGAACGCCCCCGAATGATTTAGACAAATTCTCAACCCTTAGTATTTCCATAGCGCACCCTCACCTTTTCCCAAAGTCTAGCTAAGTAAACGCCGATTCCGGCTCGGGCAAACATAACCGACGCAACAAAAATACCGCCCAGTATTAAGGGCCAGCGCGCCCGCACAGTTATACTGGCAAAGTACTCGGCAAATATTACTATCAGAGCCCCAATAACAGGTCCAAAAAGGATTTTACTACCACCTATGATTGACATGACCATTGGTAGGAAGGAAGTTCCAACCGCGAAGTGTGAAGGGTCTATAATCGTATTATTCCAGGCAAACATCGCACCGCCAACCCCGGAGAATCCTGCGCTAATAATAAAGGCAATATATTTATAGCGCCAGGTATTATAACCCAGAGCTTGCATTCTAGGTTCGCTTTCACGAATGCCTACCAGAGCGTGTCCGAAAGGAGAATTCGTAATCCGATATAATAGAATGTAGCAGATGACAAAGCCTACGAAAATGAAATAATAGAAACTAGTACTAGTCAAGGTAAGCCCAGGGATGTTCAAATCTGGGTACATTATACCAGTAATACCCCGCATGCCCATTTCCCCACCGACACCGATAACATTCATGAATGGCCAATGCCAAGCAATGCTATAAAACAATTCTCCTAGAGCAAAGGTCAGTAGTAGAAAGTACATCCCTGTTGAACGAAGTACTATAGGTCCCAAAGCAGCAGCCAGAAGTGCAGCAATCACGATAGCAAGAGGCATGGCTATCCAAAAGGAGTCAATGTCTAAGTGATATTGTAAGAGAGCAACGGTATAACCTCCAGCTCCGAAGTAGACTCCATGCCCCAGGGAAAGAAGCCCCAAATAGCCAAAGACAAGGTTATAACCTATAGCAAAGACGGCAAAAGCTAGGAATTTTGCTAGCATCAGCTGAATGTCGGCGTGCACGAAAGGAGGAATTATGAGAAGGATTAACCCGACGATGATGTAAGGGGCAAAGCTCATTAGTTGTTGCCTCTGCC
>CP070810.1:723442-731248 GCA_020343755.1 Dehalococcoidia bacterium
TCGGGGTTTTATGAAACTGGGAGAGGAGAGGGTTGAGGTTATCGATGTCCCCGGCACCTACACTCTAGAACCGACCACTGAAGCCGAGGAAGTAGCTCTACAGATGCTCGACACTGGAGACATAGTCATAAATGTGATTGATGCCACCAACTTGGAACGGAATCTCTACTTGACCTTACAACTATTGGAAAGAAATATCCCGGTATTAGTTGCCCTGAATATGTGGGATGATACTGAGCATCGTGGAATACATATTGATTTGGACAAACTAAGGGGATTTTTAGGGGTGCCGGTTATTCCTACTGTAGCAACAACCGGACAGGGCATAAAAGAGTTAGTGGAATCTACTCCCAAGGCAACCTCGCCTGATGTTCCCCTCCGTAGTCGTGATGAGCGCTGGGCTACTATCGGCGATATCATAGACCAGGTTCAGCTTATTACCCACCGTCACCATACCTGGCTAGAACGTATGGAGGACGCTAGCACAAAGCCGATAGGCGCAATTCTAGCTATAGGGGTTCTGGCTGGCTCATTCCTGGCAGTTCGTTTCATTGGTGAAAGCTTAATTGGCTATGCGCTCAACCCCTTATTTAACAATCTGTGGGCACCGGTGATTCTTAGATTAAGTAATTTCCTGGGAGGGAGCGGTTTTCTCCACAATATCCTCATAGGTAAGATAGTCGGTGGAGAGGTAAATTTTATTGAATCATTCGGGCTATTGACCACCGGACTCTACGTCCCTTTCGCTATGGTTTTGCCTTATATTATCCCTTTCTACTTAGTACTGGGGCTGCTTGAGGATGGAGGTTATCTACCACGACTGGCAGTCTTGATGGACACCATTATGCACCGTCTGGGCTTGCACGGCTATGCTATCATCCCTACCCTGCTGGGGCTTGGCTGTAATGTGCCAGCCATTCTGGCTACCCGCATTCTGGAAAGTAAGCGGGAGAGGTTTATTGCCGCGACATTGATATCTATCGCTATCCCCTGCGCTGCCTTACAGGCGATGATTTTCGGATTGGTCGGTCAGCGTGGTTGGCAGTATGTGGCTATTGTCTACGGAACACTATTCGTAGTCTGGATTATTTTGGGGACTATACTTAACCGTGCCGTTAAGGGATTTAGCCCGGAGTTGTTGATAGAAATACCCCGGTATCGGCTGCCATCGTGGCGAACTGTGTTACAAAAACTGTGGATGAGGGTCCGCGGCTTCTTAGTCGAGGCTATTCCTATAATTCTAGGCGCCGTCGCGGTAATAAATATCCTTTACGCCGTGGGCGTATTTAATACTGTTACCAATTTTGCCACACCAGTGGTGACCAACTTTCTCGGATTACCTAGGGAGGCAGTAACGGCTTTAGCTGTTGGTTTCCTACGAAAGGATGTAGCCCTAGGTATGCTGGCTCCGTTAGCATTAAGCACTAAGCAACTAATCACTGGCAGTGTAGTTTTAGCTATGTTTTTCCCTTGTATTGCTACTTTTGTGGTTCTTCTCAGGGAGCTTGGAGTTAGGAATATGTTCAAGTCGGCAGGAATAATGATTACCGCTGCTTTGCTTGTGGGAGGGATATTGAACCTAGCCTTATAATAATCCACTCTTCTCTGGCGCTGCCTATACTGGCCAGCCCAGTTAGGCAAAGGCACCAAGCATCCTGAGCCCCATATAGAACATTACCCCGATAAATACATACCTTAATTGCTTGGCTGGAAGCCGATGAGCGGTTATCGCCCCGACCTGTGCCATACCAACGCTAGTGGCTGCCAATAGAAGCCATGACAACAGATTAACATAGCCTATAGAATAGGGTGGCAGATTGGGAACACCAAGACCGTTTACAATATAACCGATAATGCCGCCAACGTTGGTAATCATGACAAAAGCTAGAGATGTAGCCACGGCATTGTGCATTTTGAACTTAAGCACCAGCACCATTACCGGGACCATTAACACACCACCGCCAACACCGATCATAGTAGTGACAATATTTATTGGTATTGCCCAGGCTGCCCATAGCCAGGGCTTATCCTTAGGCTCCTCCTCAACCTCCACCGGTGCGCTGACAAGCATTCCAATACCAGCAGCTAGGGTAGCAATACCAAAGGCTATCTTTAGCCCTGCCCCAGGGAGGTGGGTAGCTAGAGTAGCCCCGGCAAAACCGCCGGCTAGCCCAGAGCAACCCATGATAATAGCTGCTCGCCACCACACTGCCCCCTTCTTATGATGTCTCCAGGCGCCGCTGGCGGCGGTGGGTAAAATTGCCAGCAAACTTGTGCCAAAAGCCAGCTTTATTGCCATATCTGTCGGCACACCCATAGCGGTAAATATCCAGTACTGAACCGGGGTCATAATGAAGCCGCCACCCACACCCAGAAAACCGCTGGCGAAACCAGTACCTATACCAGTTGCCAACAGAGCAATAATATGGGCCATTGTCATTTGGCTTTTTCCCTCTCTAAAGCCACGGAGATAATAACGGGCATTTTGCAAACCATTAGGTCAAATTGCGAATAAGACCGTTTATTGCTATAATATCTCGAACAAATGGGGCTGTAGCTCAGCTGGGAGAGCGCCTCCTTTGCACGGAGGAGGTCAGGGGTTCGAGTCCCCTCAGCTCCACCATAGTGTACAATAGGGGGAACTCCAACTGTTTCCTGAGATATGCCTTTAGGTGGCATCGGTATAGTATAGATTAACCTTACTTCTGCCCCGATGACTTTCACCTCTTTGACAAAGCTCTTGATAAACGACTTCCTCTCTGCCAGGGGACTCTCACTGAGCAGATTACGCAGGTCGGCCACGTAACCAGCCACGGTTTTCATGTCCGCTAATTCCACCTTTGTATCTGATAATAGATACTCTAGTTCGAGCCTTCTGGTCTCCAGTTGTTCCTGCCGCTGCCTCAGTCGCTGGATGCGTGGTGCTAAGTCTGCAAGCTGCAATAAGCCCGTTTCTAGGGCATCATACAGTCTTTCTAAACGCTGGTTAACCCTACTGATTTCGGTAAAGATAGCATCCAGCTGCTGGCGGTGCTTGCTGGTCGAGGCGTCCACCTCCTCGTTGACTAGGCACACCAGTTCCGTAAGATTCTCTTCAGTCAAAATGTGCTCCTTTATCTTATCGATAACGAGCCGCTCAAATCTCTGGCTATTAATATAGTGAGCCTGACAGGAGCCAGACCCTTTTTTAAGCAAGGTCCCACACACGTAATATTTAAACTTGCCTCCTTTAGCATCCTGTCCCACAAGAGCCTTGCCGCAATAGCCACACCTTGCCCATGTTTTTATTATGCACAGGCCTGTACATCATGTGGGTCTTGGTGGTCTCCAAAAGCTGATCGAGGTATAGCCATCCTTTCCATGTGAGATTATAAGCTTTGGGACTCCGAATGGCAAAGGGGGTAACATCATGATGAAATGTGCAATTTGTCACTTAATTTGCCAGGGTAAAGTAGCGTTCATCAACTCCAAACTATTACGAGAGGCACTCGGCTCATCTGGGTAGCTCACAACTTGAAGCGCACTACCGACAGGATAACTAATATCTGCAAGTGGGTGGGCTTTGCTGTCACTGCGAAGATGGAGGGGATAGGACCATGAAAATAGTAAGTAGGATAGGCTAAGATGGCGGAGTTTGGCTTTGTTGCTTCATTGATGTACTGTATTCGTGCCTATGCCAAAGGGTGGGGTGATAATAAGATAACCTCAGTTTACAATTGAAGTGACAACCCCTAGCCTGCATAAAATCACGGGGTATGGAATCTCAGATTTCTTCGGAATTTTCCTTTGCTCCCAAAGAGCGTTAAAGTCTAAGAATAAACGGCCTAGCGACGAGTCTGAACAATGTTACCCTCGCAGGGACTCTAGTAGTATTCTATTAAAGCTTCCAGCCGGTATGAGCTGAGCAGGTCTTTCCTATAGATAACGGACTTGCTTTGAGGGGACGATCCGGTTTACTTCCTCGAAGACCCTGCTTAATCTATGATCCTCAACTCATTAGGTGCTAGATAGCGTATGTCGGGAAAGTTACGCGTCAGGCGGAAGTTACAGTCGCAGCTGTGGTGATACTCATCAAGGCATTTGTCCCAAGCCTCCCCGTGTGCTATAATAAGCGCCGCTGGGGAAATGGAAAACAAGTGAACATCATAGATGAACTTGTTCAGATTGTGGGTCAAGAAAGAGCTTCACACGACAAAACAGTGCTCTACACTTACTCTAGAGACGCTTCCCTTATTACGGGTATGCCAGACTACGTAGTCCGGCCAGTGACTACAGAAGAGGTGGCTGAGATCGTGTCACTCGCCGCCAAGCATAGGATCCCAATTGTGCCCCGGGGTATTGGCAGTGGATTGGAAGGGGGTTGTGTTCCAGTACATGGTGGCATTGTCCTTGATATGCGTAATATGGACAAGATCATAGACATTGATACTGACAGCCTATACGCCATTGTAGAGCCAGGAGTCACTCACGCTAACCTAAACGCCAGATTGGCAGAACACGGCTTCTTCTTTGCCCCGGACCCTGCTTCCACAGACTTTTGCAGTATCGGGGGGATGATAGGAACCAATGCCAGCGGCATGACCTGCTTAAAATATGGAGACACAAGGAACTCCGTTCTTGGCTTGGAAGTAGTGCTACCGGATGGAACGGTTATCAATACTGGCTCGAAGACTTTGAAGAGCGTTAGCGGCTATGATTTGACCGCCCTGTTTGTTGGCTCAGAGGGCACGCTGGGGGTAATTACCAAGGCAATCCTAAAAGTCCTTCCGCAACCTCAAGCGAGAGCTACGGTTGCTGCCTATTTCGACGAGATTGGGAAAACAGGGGAAACGGTTGTAGCTATATTCGCCAGTGGGATTATCCCCGCTGCCTGCGAGCTAATGGATAGGTCGGCAATAAAGGCCGTTAACCAGTATAAACCGGAAATAGCCCTGCCTGATGTTGACGGTATGCTCATCCTCAACCTAGAAGGAAGCGCAGCCACAGTGGCGGAGGAAGTAGCTGGGGTCGTCAATTGTTGCAAAAAGGTTGGCGCCCTAGATGTTAGGACAGCATCTACAAAAGAGGAGACGGATGCGCTCTGGGCAGGAAGGAGGTCTGTGTTGTCATCAATATACAGGCTGGATGCAAAAAAGGCTGCGCCTAACATTGCTGGTGATTATGGCGTTCCCCTGAAGCGGATTCCCGAGGTGTTAAGGGAGGTTAGAAGGATTAGCAAGGAGAGTGGCATAACCATTATCACTTATGGCCACGTAGGTGATGGTAATCTGCATACCGGGATGGCAGTTAATCTCTTGGATGAAAAGGAACTAGAAGGGGCAGAAAGAGCAGGCGACGCAATTTATGAAGCCGTCCTGAAACTAGAGGGTACGACAGCACCAGAACATGGAGTCGGAGCGTCAAAGCTAAGATGGATAAAAGAGGAAAACAAGAGCTCTTATCCTTTGATGTTGGCTATAAAAAAGCTGTTTGATCCTCTCAATATTATGAACCCAGGCAAGCTGTTCGAAACCTGATGACAGCCCCGAGCGTAATTTTCCAAACTTCATGATAAACAAACAACTGCTTCTGGACATAACCAAGTGCTCTCGATGTGGAAAGTGCACTGCGGTTTGCCCTATGTTCGAAAAGACTAGGGGCTGGGATACCGGCGTTGCTAGGGGCAGGATACTGCTTGCCTGGGGTTTGGCGCGAGGAGAGCTGGAGGTAGATGATAAACTGGTTGAGGCACTCTATCAGTGTCCAACCTGCATGCTATGTGAACAGGAGTGCACCGCTGGGGCCAAGGTAACTGAAATAATAAGGGAAGCAAGGGCGCTTGTCGTTGAAAAGGGTGCATCAGTCCCCTTTTCACACAAAGCAGCTTTTGATGTGGTGGCGCGGATAACCCTCAGAGATGGCTTGAATCGAGACTGGGTGGATTTAATCAAAGGGGATTATCAGGAAGAAGGAGAAATTGTCTATTTTCCAGGCTGCCTCCCTTATGTGGAA
Source organism: Dehalococcoidia bacterium (assembly GCA_020343755.1). Taxonomy (GTDB): domain Bacteria; phylum Chloroflexota; class Dehalococcoidia; order Dehalococcoidales; family E44-bin46; genus E44-bin46. Next base: position 729,434 of record CP070810.1, read on the forward strand.
CCTATCCTCGATTTCGACTTGGGAGCGGAGAGGATTATCTCGGGGGCAGTAAAGATCCTTAACTGGGCTGGAATTCAGCCCGCCATAATCAAGGAACTGGCATGCTGTGGTCACGATGCCTTCTGGTCGGGGCAGTATCCTCTTTTCAATGCTTTGAGGCAAAAGAATTCCAAGATTCTAAATGGGGCGAAGGTGATAGTAACCAGTTGTGCCGAGAGCTACCGAACCTTGAAAAATGAATATTCTCTTGAGGCTGAGGTATACCATATATCGCAATTTGTAAGAGATCTAGTAAGGGAAGGTAAGTTGGAATTGAATAATGGGGGAGAAAGGATAACCTTTCATGACCCCTGCCGATTGGGAAGGCATATGGGTGAGTACAACGCACCCAGAGAAGTGCTGAAGGCGGTTGGCGATTACAAGGAGATGGCCAGACACGGTAGAGATGCTTTGTGCTGTGGCGTTGGAGCCTGGATAAATTGTAATAAATACTCCAAACAGATAAGATTGGATAGGTTGAAAGAGGCGTCGGAGGTAGCAGATATATTGGTGACTGCCTGTTCCAAATGTCTGGCACATTTTCGCTGCCTTATGGAAGAGCCCGATAAAACAGAGGGTGTGCCTGATATCAAGATAATGGATTTCACCGAGTTCGTTGCCAACAATTTGAGGAAAGGCTGCTAATTATTTAAATATGACAACGTTAGCTCCCTTCGAGGAAGCAGTAGACATCATATTGGAAGCCGGAGGCGAGCCTCTGAGGCTTTGTTATCAGTGTGGACTATGTACTGCTGTCTGTCCGTGGAACCTGGTTAAGAGCTTCGGTGTCCGTCAACTCATGCTCCAGTCACAACTGGGGCTGGTTGACTTTGAGGCTGAGGAGAACTGGGTATGTTCTACCTGTCATGCCTGTGTTGACCGGTGTCCTCGCGGCGTTGAGATAATCGATGTTATGAGGGCCTTGCGCCGGGCTATGGTGGGACTGGGGTTTGGTCGCGTTCCACATTCGCTTCAATTAGCCTTAAAAAATATCGCTGGGGCAGGCAACCCCTTCGGGGAGGCAAGGGAGAAACGGGCAGAGTGGGCAAAAGGGAAGGATGTAAAGAGCTTTACCAAGGGAATGGAGTTCTTATATTTCCTATGTTGTGTCCCCGCATATGACCCCAATACTCAAAGGATAGCCCAGGCTACAAGCAATGTCCTCACTAGGCTGGGGGTGGACTTCGGGATTCTAGGCCCCGAAGAAAGCTGCTGTGGTGAAAGTGTGCGCAAAGCGGGAAACGAGTCCTTGTTCCAGGCTTTAGCCCAAGGCAACATCAGGACTTTTACTGAGAGAGGAGTCCAGAAAATCCTTGTCAGCTCTCCTCATTGCTATTACACATTTAGGAATGAATATCCTGAGCTTGGAGGCAATTTTGAGGTTATCCATTTCACTCAGTATCTTTCAGAGCTCATCAGGCAAGGGAAGGTCAAGTTCAGCAAAGGGCTGAATAAAAGAGTCGCCTATCAGGACCCATGCTATCTGGGGCGGCATAGTGGCATATATGAGGAGCCACGGCAGGTCTTGGAGAGCATACCGGGTTTGGAGTTGGTTGAGATGCAAGATTCTCGTGAGGAAGCTATTTGCTGTGGGGGTGGAGGAGGAGGGATTTGGATGGAGACCAAGAAAGGGGAAAGATTGGCTGATATAAGGCTTAATCAGGCTATAGAAATGGGCGCTGAGGTACTAGCTGTAGCTTGTCCTTATTGCATGCTTAACTTTGAGGATAGCCTTTTGACATCTGATAAGGGCGATACTATAGAAGTTAAGGATAT
>CP070810.1:731348-744803 GCA_020343755.1 Dehalococcoidia bacterium
CAAGCCAAGTACTCACCAGCAGTCAATGCCAATCTGGGTGTTGATATTCGTTCTATAACCGGGTCAGAGGCGGTATTGATGAAGGCTATGGTTCTTTCTCGAGCGCCGGTCTGCTCGAGGTTTTTCATGAAAAAGGCAGCATCATCATAACTTACCCCAATAGCAGCAAACACTATGGCGAACTGCTCCTCTTTGCCTTTAACTGAAGCCTGCCTGATTATTTGAGCCACAATTCGGTTATGGGGCAGCCCGGAGCCACTAAATATGGGTAGTTTCTGCCCCCTGACTAGAGAATTTAGACCGTCTATGGCTGAGATACCAGTTTCAATAAATTCAGCTGGAGGCTCACGACCGGCAGGGTTAATCGGCGCGCCATTAACATCCAAATAATCCTCAGGGATTACCGACGGCCCTCCATCTATAGGCTCCCCGGTTCCATTGAAGATCCTGCCCAAGATGTCTTCAGACACCGCTAGCTTTAAAGTCTCGCCTTTGCATCTCACCTTGCTGCCAATAAGGTCGACTTCGCTGACTCCGCCAAACACCTGGACAATAGTTACTTCTTTACTGATGTCTATGGCTTGACCGCGTTTTACCTCACCGCTAGACAGCAAGACATCGACTATCTCCCCAAATTTTATATCTGGTATACTTTCAGCTACTAGCAAGGAACCTTTAGTTCGGCTGATTGCCTGGGTTTCTTTTACATAGAATGAAGTCATGATGCTCCTCCTTTCTGGGCCACCAAGCTCCCTTCCATCTCTGACCACAACTCCTTAATCTTCTGTTCAAAGACGTCATTGGGTATATCTTTCATTCTGGATATTCTAGGCACTATTGGCGACGAGCGAATTTCGGCCACAATCACCCCGGCATCCAACAATTGCTGCGCCAGTTCATAAAACTTGATTATAGTTTTAAGCATCAGTTGCGCTTTTGCCGGTATGCAGTAGGTATCAATTTCATGGTAGGCACTTTGCATCAGGAAATCCTCACGTATCATCCTGGTTACCAGAAGCACCAGCTTGTCCTCTTCGGGCAAGGCTTCAGGGCCTACCAGCCTTACAATCTCTTCGAGCTCAGCCTCTTGCTGAAGGAGCTTCAAGGCAGTGGCTCGGGTAACATCCCATTCAGGACTAATGTCAGACCACCAGCCTTTAACAGCATCAACATAAAGGCTATAACTAGTGAGCCAATTTATTGCCGGGAAATGCCTTTTGTTTGCCAGCGCAACATCCAGAGAAAGCAAAGCGTCTACTATTCTCAGTGTATTTTGAGTTACCGGTTCGCTGAAGTCAGCTCCAGGGGGGCTAACCGCACCGGCTACAGTTACCGAACCTTCTCTTTCCGGGCTACCTAAACATTCAACCAGACCTGACCTTTCGTAGAATGAAGAAAGCCGCGAACCCAAGTAGGCGGGGAAGCCCTCCTCACCAGGCATCTCTTCAAGTCTTCCCCCTATTTCCCTCATCGCTTCAGCCCACCTTGAAGTCGAGTCAGCAACCAGCAGAACATCATAACCCATATCCCTGAAGTACTCAGCTAGGGTAATGCCAACAAAGATGCTGGCTTCACGAGCTACAACGGGCATATTAGAGGTATTAGCGATAAATACTTCCTTCTCCTGTAGTAATCTGCCGGTGGCTGGGTCTTTAAGCTTTCTAAAGCTATAAAGTACATCAGCCATCTCATTGCCTCTTTCACCACAGCCAACATAAATATTAAGGTGTGTCTGAGCCCATCTGGCAAGCTGCTGTAAGGCAACCGTTTTACCGGTTCCAAAGCCACCAGGTATCGCTGCCTTACCACCCAGAGCTAGAGGAAACATATAATCAATAATCCTCATGCCAGTAATGAGTAATCTTGATGGGGCAAACCTTTGCCTGTAGGGTCTAGGCTTTCTTACCGGCCACCTTTGCATCATGGTGAGTTCTTTTACCTCGCCATTAGCTTCTAACCGGGCTATAGGTTCCTCAATTGTAAACTCGCCCTTACGTATCTCCTTTACCACACCTTTAATTCCAACCGGCACCATTATCCTGTGTTCCAAAAGATGGGTTTCAGGAACAGTACCTACTATATCCCCTTCACCAACTACATCTCCAACCTTAACTTTAGGTGAGAACTGCCATTTCTTGTCGCGTGGCAGGGAAAATACTTTGGCCCCCCGTTTTATAAATGCATCCTTTTCCACTAAAACAGTTAAGGATTTTTGAAGCCCGTCATAAATGGAGCCCACAATCCCTGGACCTAATTCGGCAGTTAAAATCGTCCCTGTCCCTCTGATCGTTTCACCAACCTTCAGCTCCAGGGTATCCTCATGAGACTGGATTATTGCCTTATCTTCCTCTAGGCCTATTATCTCTCCGACAAGCCTCTCACTGCCTATCTCAACAATCTCATAGACCTGAGACCCTTTCATGTCCTCGCCGATAACCAAAGGACCCGAGATTCGCCATATTTTACCCATACCTTACCACCTCCGTAAGCATACTTATATTTCTATCTCAAACCCAATAAATTTTCTGATATAAGATTTGTAATACTTAGTGATATCTTTATACCGTGTGCCATATTTCGATGGAACCTCGATGATTATAGGAGGCGATACTCTCCTCTCTTTAACTTCAGCCATCAAGTCTTCGACATGCTTCATATAGTCTTCCAATATCACTATTACACCGACATTAGACTCATCCATCATCTCAGTTAGAGCTTTCCTAACCGCTTCACCGATATCGTGGTCATTTTTTACTATGTGATATCTACGTACACCCGCTAACCGCAGTCCGTTGACCAGGTCTTCATCCCCGATAACAGCTATGTCTAAGCGTTGAATCTGCATCATGATGAGAATACCAGATAATCCTTTATCTCTTCCACAGGTATGTTATCAAATGTTGCTTTTAACACCAGCCTTAAGTTTCTTATTTCAATCTCTTTAACGATTAAATACCAAGCTACCACTAAAGGAGTTAGTACCCTCGGTGATAGCATCTCCTTGAGCAGCCGGAACTTGTGTTTGTCAATAACTTCCTCTACAGCAGTAATACTCTTAGTTCTACTATAGCTAGCTACTACTTCTTCAGCTATACTCTGATATTGAGTGCCCTTTAATGCGCCGGGTATATCAGCTATCTTGTGCGAGAGCAAATCCCTAGCCACTTTATCAGAAATCATATATCCACCGCTGATTGCAAATTCATCGGCTTCAGAACCTATACCCTCAATTATTACTCTATTTATAAGCTGCAAGTTTGCCATGTCTATCATTATGCTAAAGGCTTTGGCAAGTAAAGAGCCATCGTGGATACTTTTAGCTATGTTTAGCAAATTGGCATAATATTCCCGGTCTAATCTAGCTTCACCCAGGAACTTTGACTTCGTCCCCTCTGTATATTCATCAAGGACAGAAGCATAAGCCCCTAGCTTGCTTTCAACCAGTACCTTTTTAACAGCATCAACCTCCTCGGCACCGGAAAGCTCATCTATCAATCCATGACCATAAATAACGCCCACCGGTATCAGGCTAGCCTTCTTGCCTATTGAAATGCCTTGCCAAGCGGCTTTGATATTTAAGACGTCGTATTTAACTATGTAAGCCTCCAGCACTTTAAGTATGTCAGCCGGCACCAGCTTTAGCCCCTTCAGACGCTCAAGGCACTCGCCAAAATACTTCCACAAGTACTTATCTGAGTCATCAAAGGTTTTAATAACTGCCTCTTCAAGGTAGCCTCCGATATCAGTATCCTTAATGATTTCCAGTACATCCTGGAGGCTGGGCGTCTTTGATATCCTATCTATATGCTCAGAGGTCACAATTTTAGCCTCGGCACCTTTTAGGTAGGCCGACATAAATGCATATTTGGCATTGGTCAAGGTCAGCTCCTATCAACCTTAAAATAGTTCCCTGCCTATTTCAGGCAATAATCTTGGTAGTAACATCTCAAGCCTAGTCTCGTAAGTATTGTCTATTCTAGTCCTTCCATCAATGTCCTCAACTATAACTCCCCCCAGGCAATCATGCTCCTTAACTTCCACTATCTTACTGGATAATCCCTTATCTTTCTCAAGGAGCTTTTGTACCGTGCTTACATCTTTAGGTGCAGCGTAAACCCTGCCTTTGTCAAAACCAAGCACCTGGGTGGCTTCCTTAATCAGGTCAATGAGCAAGCTTTTATCGCTTGAAACTCCAGATAGCTCCTTTTTCACTCTGCTGATTATGTCATTAATTACATCGGCTTTAGCCTTTGATAACTCCTGGCGGGCTTTCACCGAAGCCTGAGCCGCTATTCGAGCCGCCTCCTCCTTAGCTCCCTGGAGCATTTTACCCTTCTCTTCCTCTAGCTTGGCTGCTTGCTGCTTTTTGGCTTGCGCTACTTCTTTTGCTGCTTTACTCTCGGCTTCCTTTATTATATCCTCGGCCTCGGCTTTTACTTTATCTAAGATAGCTTCGCCAATTTTTTCCATTTCTTTCATGCCACACCCCTACATAAGTCCTAACATGGTTAATGCCATTATAGCGAACACCAGTCCCAAGACTCCTAGCAACTCGACAAACACAGCTAACATCATGGAGTGGGTAAATATGCCTCCTTTAGTCTTAGGCAGTAATGATATACCTGAAGCACAAACGTTGCCCTGGTGTATTGCCGAAAAGCATTCAGCAGCGGCTACCATAAGCCCAATACCAAATACCATAAAACCAGCACCGCCCGTCTCCGGCAATTTAGGCACTACTCCGGTTATAATAAATATCAGCACTATGAGCCCGTAGAAGCTTTGCGTCATCGGCAGAGACGCTAGCACTATGACATTCCGGAATTGTCCCCGATCCTCAGCTAAGGTGGCAACTCCGGCAGAGGCTGCGGTAGCTATGCCTATGGATGAGCCTAACAAACCTCCAGCTAGGGCAAGAGCACCGCCAAGGGTAGCTAATGAACTCGGCGCAATTAACATCTTTACACTTCTCCTTTCTAAGATTTTGCTCCGACTAATACAGCTGGCCGTTTCCTTAATCTAAATGGACTATATCGTACACCCCCTCCTTCGTAGAACTTGATCAGGAATTCCACAAAGCATAGTCTAAGAGAGTGTACAAAACCGGTAATCAAACTAAGAAGCAAGTTGATTATGTGTCCAATGAGCAAAATTACAATGGCTAAAATAGCACCACCAACAACTCCAGCTATACCAGGAATAGGTATAAATCCGGAGAACAAACGCGCCAGCATATTGAAAGCTGAAGCCAGATAAAATGTAGCTAGCCCTACTCCGGCTATCCGAGTATATGACATGATATCTCCCAAGAGCCCGGTTATGTCAAAGAGCCAGAGGATAGCCCCGATGCCACCGCTCTGCCTAAGACTTCCTACCACTACCAGTACTACTCCAGCGCCCATGACATATGGAGAGATAGCATATAGCTGGGGAGGAAACAATGGGATGTCAATTCTCATCATAGTGTGGAGAATAAAAGGTATCCCAAATTGAAGTGCAAACAGACCGATCTTACCAATTATTATCCCCTGATTTCTTTCCTTGACCCCTTTGATTAGAGCTATTACATGAGCGATATTAACATGGATAAAACCTATCATTAGTGCCAGCATTACGAAGGTTAGCGGATTTTGAAGTGCGTGTTGAACTACAGCGACGATAGCTAAATTTTCAAATCCAAAGAAGGTATAAATATCACCCAAGTAGTTCCCAGTAAGCAAGCCCATAACCAGAGCAACCCCACCACATATATAAATCAACCGCTGAAACAGCTTCATTTCCTCTGATTTAGAGCCACCGAGGAGTCTAGCCAGTAGAAATCTGCCAACCAGTATAAGACCAAGAGCGTAAACAACATCGGCTACCATAAGGCCAAAGAAGGTGGCAAAGGAGTAAGCTATTATGGGCGTTGGATCCCATTCTCTATATCTGGGGTCACCAAATAGGCTTACCACAATCTGAAATGGTTTAAGCCCGACCGGGTTCTTTAACTTGGTAGGCGGTTCTTCTGATGACTCTGGCTTTCTAGTATCAATAAACACGTAGTCTATGTTCTCCTTAAGCTCAAGGATTGCTGACTCGATATTGTTCTCTGGAACCCAGCCTTCAATTAAGGTTACATATTTGGCTTCACAGGCTTTGGCTAGAACTGATAACCTCTGGTTTTCAGCAATTAACGCTAATCTTAGAAGAGCAATACTTCTTAATTCCTGTCCAGCCTTACTTTCGAGCTCGTTATTGAGCTTAGTTAATTTCTCTTCAAGCCTACGCAGTTTATCTTCAGCCCTTTTCAAGAATTCCCTCAGAGTCAAATCCTCGTCTGGTATCAGCAGAATTTTGCCGCCAGCATTAGTAACCACAGACTCTAAAGCTTCTCGGTTTTCAACCTTACTAATTGCATATAGAACAGTTTCATTCTCTACCGTGCCAACAATGCCGCCAAGCAAGTAACTCTTTAGTTGATTATGTAAAGTCTCATATGCCTCAGTAGGAAGGATAAAAACTGTAGAAGAAAGGTAATCCCCCGAGAAACTCAGGTCTCTTAATTTAAGGTCGTGCTGCCGGGCAAAGGCTCCAAGATATTTCTTTTGTTCTGTTAGTTGTTCAACTTCCCTATCAATTTTAACTGTCTGTTCGTGCAGCTCGGCAAACCTGGTATACAATGACCTCACTTCTTTGCCAAGCTCATCAAAGGGCTTAGTGTATATTACTTCAGCATCTTCCCCTATTGATACCTGCTGCTTCTCGCCTATATAACCTAGCATGTTACCAACAAAAGTTAATAGCTCACTAGCCTCTTTTTGTTGACGTTCAACAGCAGCTTTATCTACGGGCTGTAACTCTTTACTTTGCTCAACGTGAAGAACCCCGAGTTTATGCAAGGTCTTAAAAGTCGGCTCAGAGTAATCCTTTAACGTAATTACTCTCACTTTAACCATGGACTCGGGGGAATTGAGGATTAGAGGTGTCATCTCAACTCTGTCCCAGTGACAATATTCACTATCCGCTCGGTAATTTTTCCTATCTTTTTGGTGGCATTGGTTCTAATCTTAGAGGCTTTCTTTTTGGATGCTTCAACCTCCTGGTTAGCCTTTTGCCTAGCCTCGCTTAGAACATGCTCACGTTCCTTCTTGACTTCATCCACAGGCATCTCAGCGGAAAGAATTCTACCCGCCTCCTCCTTGGCTTTAAGGATGATTTCATTGGCTCGGCTTCTAGCCTCTTCAAGCATCTTTTCAGCTTTAATCTCAATAGTTTCTACACTACTTGTGATTTCTTCAGCACACATGGCTCACCTCTTTCCCAAAATTCCCAGAAGTCGTACTCTGGACGTTTGATTTGCTTTTCAGAGGGGTAGAAGATACCGTTTATATTTTCCACTACTTTCGGGACGCTACCAGAAAGACTGTGTTGCCAGTCAAGATTAATTATAAAAATAGTAATTTTATCTAATTAATCTTTGAGATTATAGCAAAACTTCTCTCTGTAGTAAAGAAAAGACAACCATTTAAACAAGGGCTCAGCCCAAACTTATGCCTTTGAATAAAGCATAGATGCCAAAAATATAGAGCCCGATTAAAACGGGAGTATACCAACTAATGATGCCAAAAGCCTTGCGCTTCTGGCGGAATCGAAGCCCAACAATAACTAGGAGGCTCATTACTATTGTCACTACCGCCGTCATCAGATGGACACTTGACACTCGGGAGAGCAGGGACCCTGGCCTGTAGGCGAGGTCAACGGGGGTGACAATAGCAATGTTAAACATGTTACTGCCTAATATATCGGCAATTGCCATATCTATAGCTCCCAAACGGAGAGCAGCGATAGTAACCACTAATTCAGGTACCGAAGTAGTAATTGCCAGAAATAAACTGCCAACAAAGCTGGCTTGCCAAGCGTAAGTACTGGCAATCTCATCCCCGATAAATGATAACCATATCCCGGCACCAATAACGGATATGGCGGCTAGAGCGAATCTCAGGTACACCGTTCTAATAGGAATATCTTTATATTGAGGGGAAATAGCCTCTATTGGCTGCAACCGGTAACTGCGCTCAGAGCGGAATATCCACCACACGCCAGCTATATACAAGACGAGAGGCAAGATGCTCGGGACACTCACCCAACCTAGGGTTAATCCAGGAAACCTCCCCCCAGCTAGTATGCCGCCAACAACAACAGCGCTAAGTAGTATGCCAAGACCTGCCGACATCACATGCCTTGAGCTGGCTTGGCTCAAGACTGGTCCACGGCGGTATAAGATATCAAGCAAGGCAATCAGGGTAAGATTAAATATGCAACTGCCTAACAGGTCACCCAAGGCTAGATCGGGAAGTTTAACTAAGGCAACAGAACTGATTCCAGTAACCAGCTCAGGCACGGAGGTAATGGCAGCCAGGAGCACCAGACCTATCCATATCCCTCCTAAACCTGTCTTCTCAGCAATGGCATCCCCATATCGGGCTAGCCTTGTCCCGGCAAATAGGATGATAATGAGGCACAGAGTAAACTTTAACCAGACCAAACTTTGGGGCTCCTAGAGATTAACCAATAGTGACGTTAGCGGCCAGGCCTTTTCTTAACATGCTTCAGCTCTCTGGCTAATCCTACCTCAGCTCTGGTTATTTCCTCAGGTACATAGCTCGAAGCCTGTGTGGCGCTCCTCTCGGCAATTTCTGCCATCTTAGTCAGCTCATCACGCCGGCTCTCAGATAAGGGCTTTATTCCCCTAATGGCATCAGTTAAATCACTCATCTGGCAAGAGCGCCTATTATCAGAAAAGGCGAGGAACATGGCATCAACCAGTGCTTGCTCAATTTCAGCCCCGCTAAACCCTTTGGTTAATCTGACAAGTTCATCGAGTCCTTCTTCAGGGATTGCTTGCCTATGTCTTCTAAACTGGACCCGCCAGATTGATTCACGCTCTTTTGGATTTGGGAAGTCAACAAAGAATATCTCGTCAAATCGACCCCGTCGCATCAGCTCCGGAGCTACATTAGCGATATCATTAGCCGTAGCAAAGACAAAAACGGGCGCCATTTTCTCTTGTAACCAGGTCAAAAAATGTCCTAAAAGCCGGGCAGAAGTATCACTGCCAGCAGCGGCACTCTTAGGGAAGCCCTTCTCAATCTCATCAACCCAGAATATGCACGGGGCAATTGTCTCCGCCGTCTTTATTGCCTTGCGGAGATTCTCCTCAGGGGTTATATCAACGAAACTAAATATCCTACCCATATCAAGACGAAGTAGCGGAAAGTGCCACTGGGCTGAAACTGCCTTAGCACAAAGGCTTTTCCCACACCCCGGCATTCCAGCGACCAGCAACCCCTTTGGTGCCGGTAATCCATAGGTAATGGCTGACTGTGAGAAGGCCTCCTTTCTACGCCTCAGCCACTCCAGCAGAAGCTCCAGACCGCCTACATCGCCGAAGGTCTCCACCGGGGGAAAATACTCTAGAATCTGCGTTTTTTTGATCACCTGCGCCTTTTCATCCAGTATCTCCTGGATGTCATCTATAGTTAGCCTCATGTCATTGACCAAAGATTTAGAAAAAGCTCTCTCGGCCTCGCTTAAGGTTAAGCCTAACGTTGCCTTGACTAACTCCTCCTTCTCAGCATCGGTTAAGCTGACCACAACCGGCGGCTTGCCGTATTCTTCAATCATTGAATTCAGGAGAGCCAGAATATCTGAGAGGTCAGGTAGTGGAAAGTCAACATAGGTGATATCCTTTTGCAGTTCATCTGGGATATATAAAACTGGGCAGACAAAAAAGAGGGTGTGCGGATTTACCCTATTAGCCGCTGCCACCTCCCGAACTTTACGAGTGTATCTAATATCCGCCCCCGGCTTCAGATAGTGATGGAAGTCGTAGAATATAAACGAGGTGGCTTCCCGTTCCTGTAAAATATAATCCAGAGCCATAAGTGGGTCAACGGTGCTGGATGCTATCCTTTTACCATCCTTAATGAGTCCTTCGGTACACGACCATGATATCACCTGCTTATTTAAGGCTGCCGATAGTTCACTTATGGCAGCTCCAACCCGGTCTTCCTCCCACGAGGTTATATAGATAATAGGAAAGTTAGCCACCATTAAGAACTTTATAGTTTTAAGGTGTTCCTTGCTCTCCTTGGCTGTTCTCCGTTTCATATTATCCTCGGCCACACTTTTAGCCAACTATATCACCCGTGCTGGAGGCTGTCAATCAGGTCCGCAGATGCTTTGATTTGGCAAAGGTGATATAATAATTAACTAAAGAGGGGGTACTCTAAACGCTCCTCCCGAGGCATTCTATGTTTTATTGGCTCAAATTGGTAGAAATAAGTACTATTGACAAAAATTAGCCTCGGGTTTATTATTTAATCTAATGCGCCATAGCCGGAAATACCAAATTAGAGGATATGCTCGCTTACTTGGCAAAGAGCCAAAACAAAAATAGAACTTAGGAGGTAAAAATGAAGAAATATAGGAAGTATGCTGTATTCCTGCTAGTGGGCGTGGTCATTCTATTGAGCTGTGCTGCGCCGATAGTAGCGCCAACGGTTACTCCACAGTCACCACCAAACGGCAGTTCGGTTTCATCGCTGACGCCAATACTGGCCTGGACCTCCAATTATGCCGATGCTACGTTTCGACTTCAGGTGTCAGATCAAAGTAATTTCCAAGAGCTGATACTGGATGCATCAGGCCTCAGCAGTCCAAGCTACTCCATACCTCAGGGTAAGCTAAGCGAGGGCCAGACCTATTACTGGAAAGTAAACGCCGCTAAGGGCGGTCAGATATCAAATTGGTCAGCCGCTTGGTCTTTTCAGACGCCGGGTGCCCCACCACCTCCACCTCCTCCACCGCCTGAAGCCGGTACCATCGCGATCAACGCTACCCTTGACGGTGTCCCCTGGACAGGAGGGGTTAACTACACCATAAGTGGCCCACAGACCTACTCCGGCTCTTCGGTAACCCAGAGCTTTAGCAATGTACCTGAAGGAAGTTATACTGTAGGCTATAGCTCAGGTGGGCCTTCGGGAGCAACCTTCTCCGATATTTCACCAAGCTCAACTCAGACCTTATCCGCCGGGGGCACGATAACCTTTACCTTGAACTTCCAGACAAAGGCGGCTGCTGCGATAAGGGTTGAGGCTATTCTTGACGGAGCCTCGTGGACAGGGAATGTCAACTATACCATAACCGGGCCACAGAGATATTCCGGGTCTTCCGTATCCGAAACGTTTAGCAACGTACCTGAAGGAAGTTACACCGTAGGCTATAATTCAGGCGGTCCCGGGGGATCAACACTGGCTAGTATTACACCACGATCGACACAATCCGTAGTGGCTGGTCAGACGACGACGTTCACCCTGAACTTCCATTCGGAAAATACCAGTACGATAAGGGTTAAGGCAACTCTGGACGGCCGAAGATGGACAGGCAAGGTTAACTATACTATAAGCGGGCCACTTACGGATTCTCACAGCTCAGTAAGTGCCACCTTTAGCAACATGCCGGCTGGAACCTATACCTTAAGCTATAACTCCCGTGGTCCGTCCGGGGCAAGGCTCATCAGTATTACACCACAGCCAACACAGACTGTATCGGCTGATCAAACGATAACCTTCACCATGAACTTTGATTCGGAAGCTACCAGTGCGATAAGAATCCAGGCAACCCTTGATAATTCGCCATGGAGTGGGTCTGTTAGCTATCTCATCAGTGGCCCATACCAAGATGCTGAGTCTTCGGTACCTCAGACGCTTACCAACTTGCCTGACGGGACTTACACGCTTACCTATCGGTCAGGTGGGCCTTCAGGAGCAACCCTGTATCATATCAGCCCATCGGCCACCCAGACGCTAGGTCACGGTCAGACAATAACCTTTACCCTGGAATTCCATTCCCAGGAGGTAACTGGTACGATAGCGTTCAATGCCCTCCTCGATGGTAAGCCCTGGCAAACTGTGCCTGGTTCCGGCCCAATTAGCTACTGCGTCAGCGGACCAACATCAGATTGCAGCAGTCATATGCCCGATACCTTTAATAATATGCCACCGGGGCACTACACCTGCAACTATCAGTCTGGTGGCCCAATCGGGGCGACATTCGTCGGCATATCGCCATCTGCAAGACAGACCTTGCATTCTGGCGGCATGATAACCTTTACCCTAAACTTCACTTCTGAGGTCAGGGGCACCGTCACCGTCACCGCTACCGCTAATGGCGCAGATTGGGAAGGGCCTGTCAGCTATACCTTGGTCGGACCATACATGGATTCCCACGACTCTGTATCCTACACTTTTGACAACTGCCCGTCTGGAAATTATACCGTTAACTATCGTTCTGGCGGTCCCGAAGATATGCATTTATACAATATTACACCGTCACCATCGCAGTACCTGGATGCCGGTGGCTCGATAACCTTTACCCTGAACTTCGTCGGCGTAATGCCGGGCCCAGTGGTGCAGTAGTGTCCCACACTGTGGGTTTATACTTGGGGGCAATAACGAGGTATTGCCAAGTGTAGGCTTGTAGCGAAGCTAGCGTTCTTCGCGCTAGCTTCGCTGTAAGTCATTAAGATAAAGACGGTGACGGCTATTATTGAGAGGCGGTACCAGCATCACCGTCTTTGCTTTTTCTCTTCAAACTGCCGCTCTTCCTTCTCTATCACTTTTATCCCAGCCTCAATTGCAAGGTGACCTGCTGACGTCCGACGGCAAGATATCAACAAAATTGCCACGGGACTGGTTTTGCGATACAATCGAAGCTAGGAGAGGTGTCCGAGTGGTTTAAGGTGCCGCTCTCGAAAAGCGGTCTCCGCTTAAAGCGGAGCGTGGGTTCGAATCCCACCCTCTCCGCCACTATTTAAAATAATCTGACCTTTCACTATTGTGGAGAGGTGCTGGAGTGGTCTAACAGGCGCGCCTGGAGAGCGCGTGTAGCCTTTGGCTACCGTGGGTTCGAATCCCACCCTCTCCGCTCCTTTATTTAATAATTTGGAAACCCTCCCCCTTTATCCCCCTCCCTTATCAAGGGAGGGGGAAATAGCTTTTATAAGAGGGGCTAACGCCCCTCTTTAGCTCCCCTTATCCTCTTTAGTAACCTTCCTCTATTTTAGTAGTGAAGGATTATTAGAGGGACGCAGTCCCTCTTAAAACAGTCTTCCCAATCTCCTTCAAAGGAGAGGGGAATACAGGGGGTGAGGTAGATAACATATCTAATTGTCATTAGCCTGCCCCTATGCTAGAATTGCTTTTGAAGTGGGCAATAAAGACATTAAATATTGGGTGGGCTTCAGCTTGATACCAGGCATTGGTCGTGTCAGGCTAACCCAGCTGGAAAACTACTTCGGCAGTCTTGAGGCTGCCTGGCATGCCGCTGCCGCTGACTTAAAGCACTCGGGCTTGGATAGTGGCTCAATACGTGCCATTACCTCCTGGCGACCTAAGCTCTCTCTGGAAGCGG
>CP070810.1:744903-756304 GCA_020343755.1 Dehalococcoidia bacterium
TTGAGGAATCTCTGACCGATACCCTTTTCGTAGTTGGCGTAGCCGTGGAAGAACACATCAGCGACTTCGGCTTTTTCCCCCGCCTGAAAGATAGCCTTCTTGCCGTGCCTGATGTAAGCTTCCTTGTTCTTCGCCCCGATGCCGGCGGGCGTGGCATCCAGAACGACATCAATTTCTTCTAAGAGGTCATCCATCGTCCCGGAAACCGGAATGCCGGCGCGTTCTATGTCGGCTATTTTATCGGGAAGAGCACAGAAGAGTTTATAAGGCATCCCTCTTTCTTTTAGGGCTCTTACGGCCAGGGTAAGCGCAGCATCAACCACTCCCACCAACTCCATGTCTCCCTGTAGTGCCACTCCGTCAGCCAATCGTTGGCCTATACACCCATATCCAACAACTCCAACTTTTACCTTTGACATTTGGTCCTCCTTCGTTAATAGTCAGATTGTGTTATTCATTAATCAACTGAGCCCATTGAGCACTGATAGACATATTTTATTGGGGGCAGCATCTGCATTATCTTACTATCTTACCAGGCATTTTGCCAGATGCGCCTAACGTCATCCAGGGTGAGCTCCTTAGGGTTATTACCTAAGAGCCGAGTCACATCCATGGTAGCTACTGCCATCTCCTCCAAGGCTTCCTTGGGTACTCCCAAGTCCCGCAGATGGAGAGGAATGCCAATATCGTCAGCCAGAGCCTTGGCTGCCTCTACCCCCTTTTGTGCTGCCTCTTGAAGGGAAAGCCCCTCCATCTCTACTCCCAGCATCTGGGCCACGGTGGCATATTTAGGCAGGTTACCCGACAGATTACACTCCATAACATAGGGTAATAACAGACCATTAGCTACGCCGTGGGGAACGTGAAAGCGAGAACCAAGCGGATAGGCAAGGGCGTGAACAGCGGCTACACCAGAGTTGCCGAAGGCTATCCCAGCTATGAGTGCTCCTTCAGACATACGGTTACGTGCTTCTTTATCTGAACCATTTTTGACCGCAGTCCTAAGGTTGCCTACAATGAGTCGTATCGCCTCAACAGCTAGGGCATCGCTAAAGGTGTTAGCCTTGTTGCCGGTATAGCATTCAATAGCGTGGGTAAGGGCATCTATTCCTGAGGCTGCGGTAACCTTTGGCGGACACCTGTAGGTAAGAGTAGGGTCGACAAGAGCCAATCGGGCAAACAAGTACGGGCTTACTATGCCTAGTTTACGCCCTTTCTCTGGGTCACCGAAGATGGCAATCTTGGTCACCTCGCTTCCGGTTCCGGCGGTTGTCGGCAATGTGAAAATAGGGATACCGGATCCAGGGACCTTATCAACACCGCCATAATCCTGTCCCTTTCCACCATGAGCTAAGAGGATGGAGAGTCCTTTAGCTGTATCCATGCTTGAGCCACCACCAACGCCCACCAGGAGGTCATAGCTTTCTTTGCCGAACTGCTCAGCGGCTGCATTCAGCCTAGGGAAGGTGGGTTCTGGCTCGGCTTCAGAGAAAATATCCACTGAAAGCTTAGCCTTAGACAATCGTTCCTTTACTGAGTCGGCTAGTCCAGCCTGGTAAACTCCAGGGTCGGTAACAATAAGAACCTGCTTAGCTGCTAGCTTAGTAGCTTCATCGCCAAGAGTATCCAGAGAGCCCACACCAAAACGAATTTTTCCCGGTAGCATAATCTGATAAATCATTTTTAGATTCTCCTTCCTGCCTGATTTTAACAGTTTTTGCGGTGTTGGTCTATTGCCTGGTAGAGCCTGGACTAGTCTCAAGTTACTCTAGTTACCCGAGTGTATTACTTCGACTAGCCTGTTATCACCGTCAACCTTTACCCAATCCCCAGTTTTAATGACCTCCAGCGGATTTTTATCCAGCCTATCCACCATGGGCATATTAGCCACCATTGCCGCAGCCGCCAGAACAGGTTCAGCCTGTATACAGACTATCCCCTTAGGGCTTTTATTGAGTTTCATTGCCCTATAGGTATTTAGCGGACCACGTGATGACCCCTTCCCGGTGGGACATACCAAAATCTTATCAATCATACTTTTCCCCTCAAGTTCAGGGGCCTTTATAAGGCAGTTCCCGGTGGTTGGGTCGAAATCGCCCAAAAATGAGAATGCGTCGTTACATACTATTGCCTCACCCTCTACTTTACCGCCATTTATTTTGTGTCCTTTGAGCTTCATCTAAGTAGTCCTCCATCTCCCGGTTATTGCTGAATCTATACATTGCTTCATACTCCCATACAGAAGTTTGATTTTACCCCCACTGGTTCTTGCGGAATAATGAGCACTCCTGGCTGAGTTGGTAGCAACAATCTCTACCCCCAACTTTGGGCCAATAAAGTTAAACGGGTCCTGTGAACCTAGGCAAGTATTAGTGAAAACACCTCCAGCTTGTTTAATAATATCTACATATCCCATGGCTTCAGCCAAAACATATATTTGCTTGGCTGTAGCCACAAACAGTCGGACATTAGGATGGACTTTCTTCCCTGCCAGAAGTGAGGCAATGTCCCTGAGTTCAGTAATTGAGAAATGGGGGCAACCAAATTTAACTAGGTCGACCTTATCACTGTGGGCGGTAGTTAAATTATTCACCGCTTCTTTAATCTGGTCTTTGCCTATGGTTATTACCTCTTCAGGTTTGCCTCCACCCAAAGCCTCATCTAAAGTACGAGCCTCGGGGGTGACTCCTACCACATGGCATATGTTGGTAGCTCCAGAAACCGGCATGGGTGATACCAGATATCTAAATTGTTCCAAGGTAAGAGACTTGGGCAGACCATTAATAACCACATTCTTGCTTCCTGTTTTGCCACCAATATAGTAACCTAGAGCCCCGTAGTCGGCATTGGTGAAATTTTCTAAATCAAGTCGGTCTAATTCGGCCAAAATTTGAGCATACCGGTTCTGCTTAATTGCCATACCAATGTAGGGAGCCCTGCCGGTGACGCTAGTGGCCACATTGGCGGGCACACTGTCACGGCTGCCACAAGCAGCGAACATTGAGGTAGCAGCAACCGCCCCTGAGGTACCACCCCAGGAAATCACATCACCCATCTTGGGTAAATTGCCAACGTAAAAGGGGACGCAGGTATAGGTAAGGAGATAACCAAGTCTTTTAAATATATCTTCTATTTGGTTCCAAGGTCCTCCATGGATAAACTCATATATATCGTAATTCTGAGGAAGTCCTATTCGCTTACAGCCCATGGGGTCGAGTACATCGGGGTAAGCATTAGGGTGGGTGGTGGTAATTACCTGGCACTGAGTAGCGCCTTCGGTTAGCTCCGAGAGCAGGTCAAGTGATACGCCACAATGAATATGAGCACTTTGCGCTGGGGTCATTCTTTCGGCATCAAATGCCTCACCGAGCTTTACTAATAGCTCCATTGACCTTTTTATACCCGGCCCGTATTCTCCATTAAGCATCCCCTCCTCTTCTTTGGCCAGAAACATTCTTACTTAGCTCCTTCCTGAAAGAGATTGAGAGTTGATATAATGCCTTTTTTATATCATCCTCAAAGAATTGCTTCTTTGTGTCGGGCACACCAACACTGCAGGTTAACCGCTACTGGTAGGCTGGCGATATGGGTGGGGAAAACTTCAGCATGAACGGCTAGAGCGGTAATTCGGCCGCCATATCCCATTGGTCCGATGCCCAGATTATTGACTCGGTTGAGGATTTCCTTTTCCAGTTCGGCAATCTCAGGGTCAGGGTTGGGCTCGCCTACTTTTCGGGATAACGCTCTCTTGGCCAGCATAACCGTCTTTTCTACCGTTCCGCCTATGCCGACACCAATTATCAGCGGAGGGCAAGGATTGCTACCTGCCTCATCAACAGCGTTGACGACAAAGTCTATGACCCCTTGACGACCCATAGCCGGGAGTAGCATAGCCAGGCGAGACATATTTTCGGCACCACCGCCCTTGGGCATGGCGATAATTTTAAGCCTATCGCCAGGAATGATGTCGGTATAGATGATAGCCGGTGTATTATCTTTGGTATTGATTCTGGCGGAAAAAGGTCGACTCACCATAGACTTGCGTAGATAACCTTCATTGTATCCTTGGCGCACTCCTTCATTTATCGCCGAGTAGATGTCACCGCCGACTATATGGACATCCTGCCCTAGCTCTAAGAAGACTACTGCGTCTCCAGTATCCTGGCATAGGGGGATTTTATCCTTAGCTGAGATTTCAGCATTGTCTAACATCCTACCCAATACCTTACGCCCAACCGGCGATTCTTCCGCCTCCCGTGCCTGCTTGAGGGCATTCAACACATCCTCAGGAAGATAGTAGCAGGCCTCTTGGAAAAGGCGAGATACCGTCTTGGTTACTTCCTCAGCATCAATAGCTCTCATGGTGATTCCACTCCTTTTAGTAAATCCGAACTATATTACCCCTCTGGCACGGGTGGTATCAACGCCGACTTCATCAGGAGGGCAGTAGCCTCTCTTGACTCTTTAATCATCTTTTCTGCCCGTTTGGTCAGCTCTTCACCACTTGGTGTTTCCCGAGCCACGCCTTGCTCTATAGCTTTCATTCCTACCGCTACCGCTTCCCTGATAAAGACCTCCCATTCTCCCATAGTGGGGATAATATTATCCTCGCTTATTCCTCGATCCTCGGCACATTTAGCAAGCTCGTAAGCGGCAGCAATGCACATTTCATCGGTAATAGTTTTGGCTTTGACATCCAAAGTACCTCGGAAGATGCCAGGGAAACCAATGGAATTATTCACCTGGTTGGGGAAATCTGACCTTCCTGTAGCCACGATCCTGACGCCAGCCTCTTTAGCTTCCCATGGCCAGATTTCAGGAATAGGGTTGGCACAGATAAAGGCGATAGCATCTTTAGCCATAGCCTTCATCCATTCTGGCTTGATGGTATCCGGTCCTGATTTTGAGAGTGAGATACAGATATCGGCTCCGCTTAGAGCCTCGGCAATTCCGCCAGTCCTCTTCTCTGGGTTGGTTCTCTGACACAGGTCCCATTTGTAGGGGTTCTCTTTTTGTTTCTGCTGAAGATCAGTCCTAGCAGTGTGTAAAATACCCTTGCTATCAACAAAGATGGTATTTTCCGGCTTGAAGCCATCGGCAAAAAGAACTCTGGCAATGGCGACATTGGCTGCCCCGACCCCGATGAGGGTAATACTTACCTCCTCCTTTTTCTTGCCCACAACCTTAAGGGCATTGGCCACCCCGGCTAGGGTAACCGCAGCTGTTCCCTGTTGGTCGTCGTGCCACACTGGGATAGCCATTTCCTTTCGCAGAGTGTCGAGAATATAGAAGCACTTGGGGTTGGAGATATCTTCCAGGTTGATACCGCCAAAGGATGGCTGAAGCCACTTTACTGCTTGGATTATCTCATCTGGGTCTTTGGTGTCTAGGCAAATAGGTACTGCGTCCACGCCGCCCAGGTATTTAAATAGAAGTGCCTTACCCTCCATTACTGGCATACCAGCCTCGGGGCCAATATCACCTAATCCCAGAACCCTGGTGCCGTCGGAGACTACGGCTACGGTGTTCCACTTGTTGGTATATTCATAGACCTTTTCCTTATCCGCTTTTATTGCCCTGCAGGGCTCAGCTACACCTGGGGTATACCAGATGGCAAAGTCATTAAAATCACGAATTACACATTTAGCCATGGTTTGCATCTTGCCTCGATAAAAGGGATGCAGTTTTATTGCGTCCTCTGCTGGCTTACGTGCTTTAGCCAGAAGCTCCTCCTTAGTTACCTTCTGAGACATCACTACCTCCTTATTAGACAGATATTCAGCAATTTTACTATATTACTGGTGTCGGCGGTGTTGTGATGAGGGGGAAAAGTCAAACTGCTGGTCTCATCCTTCACCACTGCTGCCAGAAGTGGTATAAATAAGGCACAAGAAATGGACATGGTTTTATTCTTGATAGAATGTGGAGCTGGGGTTACAATAGACAGAACTTTTAAACTGGTTTTCAGTTTCAGCATCTGACCCCGTTGCCCCCATCCCCAGTAATTGTAACAATAGGACGCCGTATATTCAACTACCACGTAACAAACCGATGTTTTGTTTAACCGTAGCATTAATAGGTAGAGTGATTTTTGGCAGACACTGTGGAGGCTGGGCGCGGGCGGTTGCCCTCTGGTTTTTGATCTATTGACAAGTACACGAACCAAGGGTAAACTGGTATCCCAGCATTCCAAAGACATCTGGAAACAGTATAAATTGGTTTGGAGAAGCTGGGGATAAGCAAGGCCTTTGAACTCGCGAGCGATACCGATTAATGTGTGTCTTTTAAAGCGTTGCAAGCTATCGTTACCCAGTTAGCGAATACTTCCATGAAAGGAGTGAAAAGAATGGTCAAAGAAAATACTGAGCCATCTGAAGTGAGTAGACCAGAGACACCTCCCAAAATACTAACAAAACCACTTCCTCAAATCCTTGATGAACTGGAGGCCAACATTAGAGCAGCTGCTGAGGCTGCGAGGAAGGCTGAGGAAGCAGCTAAGGCAGCTACAGGCGCTGCTGACGCAGCTACCGAAGCATCTGCGGAAGCAGCCAAGAGGGCTGAAGAGGCCCGGCAAGCGGGCGAAGAGGCTGCCCAGACGGCTACCAGGGCAGCTACTGAGGCTGCAGCCAAGGCTGAGGACACAGCCCAGTCAGCCCGAGAAGCCGCTGAGGAAGCAGCTAGGAAAGCTGAGGAGGCGGGCAAAGGAACCAGAGAAGCCGCGCAATTGTTCAAGCTGACGGCTGATGAGGCTGCCAGGAGGGCTGAAGAGGCAAGTACTGCTGCCAGAGAGGCTGCTGAAGTGGCAATGAAGGCAGCTGAGGAGGCAGCTGCTCAAGCGGTCAATAAGGCTGAAGAAGCTGCCAAAGGGGCTAGGGAAGCTGCTGAGGCTGGCAAGACAGTGTCAAACGAGGCTGCCAGGAGGGCTGAAGAGGCAAGCACTGCTGCCAGAGAGGCTGCTGAAGCGGCAATGAAGGTGGCCGAGGAGACAGCCAAAGGGGCCAAGGGAGCTGCTGAGGCTGCCACTAGGGCTGAGGAGCTAAGTCTAACAGCTAGGGAAGCGGCTATTGCCGTTGCCAGAGCAGATGAGGAGGCCGCTGGCAGGGCCGAAGGCAAAGCCATTGCGGCCAAGGAGGCAGTTGGGGAAGCCATCGAAGCAGCCAATGCCGCTGCCAGTCAGGCTGACAAAAAGAGCACAGCAGTTAAGGCTGCAGCTGCTGAATTGACTGCAAACTTGACCACAGAGACAGCTAGAAAAGCTGATGAGGTAGGGAGAGAAACCAAAAGGGCGGCAGCGGTTGCTTTCCGAGCAGCTGAGGAGGCCAGTAGGAAAGCCGAGCTAGCTGATATAGCTGGAGATGAAGCTATCACGGCAGCGGCTAAAGTATCAGGAGTAATTGCCGAGAGGGTTGATGAGGCAGGTAGGGCAGCCAAAGAGGCAGCAGCTACCGGTTTTGATGTAGCGGAGAAGACACGCAAGAAAGCCGAGCTAGCTGATATAGCTGGAGATGAAGCTATCACGGCAGCTATTGGAGCTTTGGACCAATTAGTAGGGAGAGCCGAAGAGGCAGCCACTAGGGCTGCGGAATCCTTCGAGAAAACAGAAGAAGTCCTGCTGCCCAAATTGGTAAGGAGAGTCCTTTTCTCTCGGGACTTCATGCTTATTGTGTTAGTGACCGTGATTGGGTCGATATTTGCTGCTGTGGCCATCAGCGTGGGCTTGGGCTCACTGGTCCCGTGACCTGCTACTGGGAATAATCCTACATGAACCTGGGGCTCACACGGGATTAGGGAGGGGGCTACTGAGAAAATCTAACAATTTGGCTGATTGTACAATAATGTGGAAATTCGCATCTTGCCCCTTTCTTGTTCATGCTGGACAGTGGTCTACAGGGAATGTCAATAGTCTGGAGTATCCCTTGGCCTGGTCCTACACTACTTTTATACAACGAAGACCATATTCTTAGCCATCCCTCTAGCGGCTTTTTAACCTGGAAACAATCTCTTGGCGCAAAAATCTGTGTTCTTGACTGCTATTTGGGGCTATGATTATAATATAACGATTTCAGTTTAGATTAAGGGAGCAGGCTATAGACTTCAGGGTACTCAATGTAAAGGAGTAATTATATTGCGGTAAGAAGATGGCTGAACAAGTTCGAATGGTTGACATCTACATTATGGGTAGGCATTATCAGGTTCCTGAAGGGCTTACCATCATGACGGCGCTGGAGTATTGTGGCTACAGGATGATTCGCGGCTGCGGGTGCCGCGCCGGATTTTGTGGTGCCTGCGCTACCGTTTTCAACTTTAAAAATGACCCTCAGCTAAGATATGACCTTGCTTGTCAGAAAACTATTGAACAGGATATGTACCTAGTGCAGATACCATTCTTCCCATCGGCCAAGGCGCTTTACAATCTGGAAGAGGTTGAAGCCACTGGTGAGCAGGTGCTAACCCTTTATCCTGACTTGGTTAAGTGTTTTGGCTGCAATACCTGCACTAAAACATGCCCTCAGGAGCTTGAGGTGATGTGGTTTATGTCTGATGCCCTAAGAGGTGATATTCGTGAGGTGGCTAATAAGTCCTTTGACTGTGTGATGTGCGGCTTATGTGCAGCTCGGTGCCCACAAGGGTTAGTACCCTATAATATAGCCCTACTATGTCGGCGTCTGTATGGCCGCTATTTGGCTCCTACATCCAAGCACTTGGAAGACAGGCTAGCTGAGATAGAGACGGGTAAATTTGATGCCGAGTTAGAAGAATTAAAAAATATGAGCCAAGACAAGCTACGCCGTCGATATGCTGAGCGTGATATAGAGCCGGCTTACTAAAAATATTGGGATGGAAGGTGGACAAAATGTATCCCACTTATATGAAAGAAAGTATCAGAAAAGTAGAGGCTACCAGGGAAAGACGGCTAAAAGAGACATTCCCTCGCATCACTGAGGAAGAAAAAACATCTCTGTTGCAGAAATTTCACCCTGACTTTATCAAAGAAGGTATGCGTGAGCTACTAGTAGGATCAAACAAAGGTGAGCGTACACCCAATGAGATGGCTGACGTGCTAGAG
Source organism: Dehalococcoidia bacterium (assembly GCA_020343755.1). GTDB lineage: Bacteria > Chloroflexota > Dehalococcoidia > Dehalococcoidales > E44-bin46 > E44-bin46. The sequence goes on from CP070810.1 coordinate 753,971, forward strand.
GGAAACAGCCGTATTAACCCTGATAAGATTGACCTTGATAAGATTGATTATGATGTAGATGTTCTCGTGATTGGTGGTGGGGGGGCTGGGGCATCAGCAGCGCTCCTGGCTCAGGAAAACGGAGCCACTGTCCTATTAACAACCAAGCTACGCCTAGGTGATGCCAACACCGTAGGAGCTCAAGCCGGAACCCAGGCAGCCGATAGACCTAATGATTCCCTGGCTATTCATTACTTGGATACAATGGGTGGGGGGCGCTTTACCAATATACCCGAATTGGTAGAGGTATTGGTAAAAGACGCTCCTTCAGTGATTAAGTGGCTGGAAACATTGGGAGTCAACTGGGACAAGAATCCAGACGGTTCAATGCATGAACTATCCGGCGGTGGTGCGTCAAGGTTAAGGTTGCACTCAGCCCGAGATTATACTGGTTTAGAGGAAATGCGCGTCCTGCGGGATGAGGTCAAGAATAGGAAGATAGATTATCTAGAATTCTCACCGACAATAGAGCTAATAATGGATAACAAGGGGCAAATAGGCGGTGCCATACTGGTGAATCTAGAGACCAACGAATTAAGCTTGGTGCGAGCCAAAGCGGTGGTCATGGCTACAGGGGGCACGGGGCGCCTTCATATTCAGGGCTTCCCCACCACAAATCACTACGGGGCTACCGCCGATGGACTGGTATTGGCTTATCGGGTAGGCGCCAAGTTAATTTTTATGGATACTATGCAATACCACCCCACCGGTGCCGCCTATCCCTTGCAGATTCTGGGGCAATTGGTTACCGAGAAGGTGAGAACCCTCGGGGCACAGCTGGTCAACGTTGATGGAGAGCAATTTATCATGCCTTTAGAGCCACGAGATGTTGTCGCCTCAGCTAATATTCGAGAATGCCAGGAGCGTCACAAGGGTATAGAGACACCATCCGGGGAGGTTGGTGTGTGGCTAGACTCACCAATGATTGACATCATAGGGGGGGAGGGAACTATCGCCCGGCAACTGCCAGCCATGGTTCGCCAGTTTAGCCGCTTCAACATTGATATAATCAAGGAGCCAATGCTGGTCTACCCTACGCTGCACTACCAAAATGGAGGGATTAAGATTAATACTAACGGAGCGACTATAGTGCCAGGCCTGTTTGCTGCTGGTGAATGCGAGGGAGGAGTGCACGGTAGGAATAGGCTCATTGGCAACTCAACGCTGGACATATTTGTCTTTGGCAGGAGGGCAGGTAGAGCAGCAGCTCAATATGCTAAAGAGGTAAAGCTAGGCACGCTGACGCTAGACCATGTGCGCCAGTGGCAGGCGGAGCTTAAACAGGCTGGTTTAGCTGAATTGCGACCAATCTCACCATTGCTATTACCTAATTATGCCAGACAGCCATATGATTACTTACCCGATTACACTAAACAGATATTAACTGTTGGTCAGATAAAAGTAGCCTAAAATTTGGGAGGGCAATATGCCACTACGTATTCAACGAGATGTCAGGGAAATTGAAGGTATTTTGAATGAAATACTGAATACCAAAAGCCCGCCGGTGGCTCGGTGTCGTCTCCTTTCCAGCGGGTTCAACCCTGGACATGCGCTGAATATAACTGAAGACATTAGTGAGCACAAGGAATGCTTAGGCTGTGGCAATTGCATAGATATCTGCCCCTTTTTGTTTCGTGAGCCCTCACGCCGCGAGAAGACAGAGCAGCGGACATCAATGGCGCTAGAAAGCATAGTCGGCGAGGACTGTGACCAATGTGATGCTTGCATTCTGGTCTGTCCTCAGGTAGATACCACTATTAAGAACTATGTCGTCAACCGCCGTATGGTAGAAGTTATGTCTCGCCTAGAGCAACGAATAGGCGATGAAGATGAGCCTGATTTAGACCTGTTCCTGGAAGAAGCCTTAAGCCAAGCTTAACTTACTCAAGGAGAGGCACTAAATGGATTTTGAGATACCACAAGAACTAAAAATGGTGCAAAGCCTGGTAAGAGACTTTGTTAACGACCAATTAAAGCCCCTGGAGAGAGATATCCTGGGACGAGCTGCTGACCTGAGTGATGCCCGAATGTCTCTGCCTGAGGAGACCGAGGAAAAACTGGTTAAGCTGGCTAATGACATAGGGCTATGGGGGATAAATATACCGGAGGAGCTTGGTGGCGTCGGCTTGGGCACTTTATGTAGTTGCCTGGTTGAGGAAGAGCTAGCTCAGACGATTATTCCTTTCAATTTTGGGGATGTCACCCCTATTCTTTTTGACTGCAATGCCCAACAAAGGGAAAGATACTTCCTACCCGTACTTAATAGGCAAAAATGTGCTTACTTGGCACTAATGG
>CP070810.1:756404-765940 GCA_020343755.1 Dehalococcoidia bacterium
GAAACAGAGCCTCGGTAGCGGTATTTATGCCTGGGGCAATAGCCCCGCCCAGGTAATCACCTTCTTTGGATACCGCATCAAAGGTAGTGGCTGTTCCCAGGTCAGTGATGATTACCGGACCGCCATAGAGGTGATGGGCAGCAGCTGCATTCACGATGCGGTCAGCGCCAACTTCTCGTGGGTTGTCCATGCGGATGCGTACCCCGGTCTTAGCCCCAGCACCTACCACCAGCGGCGAGATGTGGAAGTATCGCCGAAATAAGTCCTCATAGGTGGCTATCAGTGGTGGGACGACGCTGCACAAGGCTGCTTCTTTGATAGCCGATGAGTCTAGACCTTGGTGGTGCAGCAGGTTAAGCAATAGGGCAGCATACTCATCTGCCATACGGTGAATATTAGTCGCCATATGCCAGGTAGCACGAAGCTCCTTGTCTTCAAAAACGCCTAAAGTGGTGTCAGTATTTCCAATATCAATGGCTAATAACATGGCTCCTGATTATTCCAGGTCAAAGATCTTGCCCGGATTCATAATATTATTGGGGTCGAAAGCCCGCTTAACTCTTTTCATCAACTCCAGTTTATCCTTATCTGCAGCCATATGAAGGTAACCTTTCTTGGCAAAGCCAAGACCATGCTCCCCTGAGATTGTCCCGCCTAATGATACTCCCACCTCATAGATTTTGGTAAGGATTTCTTTTATCTTATCCTCAGCTTTGTCTGTTTCCTGGCTCATGTGGTGTAGGTGTACATTTCCATCCCCGGCATGTCCGTAGGCGACAAGGGGTATCCTATATTCATTGGCTATTCCCTTTGCCAGCTCCACAAAATCAGCTATCCGGCTGCAGGGGACAACCACATCAGCAATATCTGTCATGCCAAAATGCTGGATGACATGGTAAAACTTCTCCCTGGACTCCAGAAGCCTTCTCTTGGCTCTCTCACTACCAGGGATAAAAACATCAACAGCACCGTGATTCAGGCAGACTTCGCCGATTTGGCTGGAAATCTGGTGAATCTCGTCTTCACTATCTGCCTCTACAATTATCATGAGAAAGGCCTCATAGCCGTGTAGAGGGATTTCTTTACCCGTGTATTGCTCAACCATGTTGATAATATCCCTCTCCATAAACTCTATACCCACGGGGAGTACCCTCTCCTTAAATATATCGGGGACAGATTTAATAGCGTCGTGAAGACTATTAAATGGAACAAAAAGTATTTCTCTCCTTCCCGGAGGGGGAATAAGCCTCAGCATGACCTTGGTTATCACTGCCAGGGTTCCTTCCGAACCAATAATTAGCTGGGTTAGGTCATAGCCAGTGGAGCACTTGACGAACTTGCCTCCGGTTTGTATCGTTTCCCCGGTAGGTAGCACTGCTTCTAATCCTACGACGAAGTGTCTGGTTACTCCATATTTCACTGCTTTCATCCCGCCGGCATTGGTGGCTACATTTCCACCTATGGTAGCGCTCATCTCACCGGGGTAGAGTGGGTAGTAGAGTCCATGCTCTTCCACAGCCTGATAAAGGTCGGAAAGAGTAGCTCCTGGCTCAACAGTAGCCACAAAGTTATCCTCGTCTATCTCTAGAATTCGGTTCATCCGTTCCACTGAGAGAACGATGCCTTCATAAATGGGCACGGCACCACCGGAAAGACCGGTTCCCCCACCCCGTGGGGTGACTGGGATATTTTTCTCATTAGCCAGCTTTAGTATTTTGACTACTGAATCAGTATCTTTAGGCTTTACTACCACATCGGGAAGAGCCGGTTTTGGTATCGGCATCTCATCCCGAGCATAGTTCTCTCGTTCATCTCCGGTTAGAACGTTTCTAGCCCCAACTATCTCAGTTAGTAATGCTAGAATGCCATCAGTCACTTCCCCGTAGTGGCTTTGGGCTACCATCCACTATTCTCCTGTTGACCATTTCCTCAGTTTTTTGTTCATCCTCTGCCAGTGCGTTCCTCTCCAGTAGATTCGGTGGCAGTTAGGACACTCCATATACTGGTTTTGGGTTTGGAAGACATAAGGTGGCACCAAATCTTTCACCTGCTGTTTACTCTTTTCAACTAGGGGCTGGTTGCATTCCAAACAGATAGCAAACGGCTTAAACCGACAATCTAGGTGTAGACTGTCTATTACCTGATGCATTTGTGGCTCGGGTTTATCACTCTGGATAAGGATGGCTTTGAGCCGTCCGCTGGTTACTACCCGCCTTTTCATAATCTGGGTATCTCTGGTTAGTATTACTCTTTCCTCAGCCAGAGCAATAGCTACCATACGGGAATCATTGCTGCCATTGAAGAACACGGCATCGTATCCCATTACCCTCAGCCACTTGGCTAGCTTGCCCACATTGTTGTCGACTATAAATTTCATATTGTCTATCGGTCTCACCCCTTCTGCCTTCTCTTATAGTCACTGTAAGTTGGTTATTATAACTGAAGCTGCATCCCCTCATAGGCTAAGGTGATTGAATTATTTAGGGCTTTGCCCACTACGGCTATTTCAGTCTCTATCTCCTTCTCTAGAGTAGGGCTCATATGAACCGTGACTACCTGGGGCAGGTACCCCTTAAGCTGTTGAAAGGTAATTAGCTCCTGTTTGAGCAGACTGGGAGTGAGATGCCCTGACTCTTTAGTCGGCTCCTCATATCTATTCGACCCAATAACTTCGATAATGAGTAGTTGAGGTGATACATACTTCCAGCAGTCGGCTAAACCTGGCCCGGTATCCCCAGTATAAAATACTGTTTTACCCTCTGGGGAGGTAACCTGATAGGCGATGGTTGGGACGGAGTGATTTACTTCGGTGGCTAGGATACTGTAGCCTTCAATTTGCTCAGTCCGGTATGGTTCTATTATGGTGAACTTAATTGTTGGATTCTGTTGAGGCTGTTCTAGGAAATTAGGATAAAGCTTGCCATTAAGTAGGTGAGTAGTAAGCGCATCATATACAGATTGTGTAGAGTAGATATTGATAGTAGCTTTGTGAAGGTAAAAGGTCATGCCCAGCGCTGGGATATCTCTAATATGGTCGTAGTGTTGGTGGGTGAGCAGGATGGCTTTGAGTTTTTGTTGAGCCTGGAAGGATAGGCTGGAGGTAAGCCCACCGGCATCTATGGCCAAGATGTCATCGATTAGCAGGCTGATGAACTTTGAACTTTGTGATTCACAGTTATGGGCACCCAGGACTTGAATATTCATTATTAAATCCAGCGCCGGCGACGGAAGAAGTAGAGCATACCACCAATGATGCCTGCCATAATAAGGATTATATAGAGGAGGGAGTAGCTTGAACGTTGGAATGGTAACGGAATGTTCATCCCCCAAATACTGGCCACTAGAGTAATGGGAAAGAAGATGGTAGCCACGATAGTCAGTATTCGCATAACTTCATTGGTGCGATTGTTAGCCAGAGAATCATGGGTGTCATTTAGCCCTTCAATTATCTCTTTATATTCATCTAAGCCATCCCAAATCCTATCCACATGGTCAACCATATCACCGAAGTAAACTGCCAAATCGGTCTTGGTAAAGCGGCGAACCTTAGGTTCCAGACTACCGATAACTGCCCTCATTGGCCAGATGATACGACGAAAGGCAATAACATCACGCCGAAGTGTGGAGATTTCCTCAATTGCCCTGGGCAATCGGCGACTTGAGAAGATATTATCCTCAACCTGCTCTATGTTGTTACCAATCTTATTCAAGATTGGCAGGCAGTAGTCAACCAGCCTATCAATTATACGGTAGAGGAGGTAGCTAGAGCCCTGACTAAAATTCTCTTGCCGTGATTCCTCGTCAATTTGGCACTCCTTGAACAGCTTTACTAGCGGCTTAAGCTCCCCTTTATGCAGGGTAATTAGATAATTTTGGCCAATAAATACCGATAACTGACCGGGTGTAGTTACCCGTGCCTCTTTGCTGAATACCGGGAAGTGGAAGACTAAAAACAGGTAGTCTTTATACTCATCTATTTTAGGGCGCTGTATTCGGCTGAGGCAGTCATCTAAATCTAGAGGATGGAAGGGGTAGTTCTCAGCCAGATATTTTGTCTCCCGTTCCGTGGGTCGCTCGATGTTGACCCAGGTTAGGTCACCCCAGGTAAGAGACTCCAAGTTTAACTGTTCTTCTTTTTTGACCTTAGGAATAGTCATTGCCGGTTAACCTTTCAGTTGATTAAAATTATTAACTAGAGATTTAGTTTATCGTAAGTCTTTGCTCAAGATAGTAAAGTTAATTGAACAACCCTATTTTATCACAATTACCCTCGTAGAAGAAACATATGCCCTGACTCTACTGGACACTGATGCGCTCCACCCACTTCACCCATTCAGATCCAAAATGGTGTTTTACCACCAGACGTAGAGGGTAGCCATGCTCTGCCGGTAATACCTGACCGTTAACCGTGTGTGCTAGAAAAACGCCGTTCTCTTGAGCAGTCTCCAGAGAAATTGAAATGCGGTATCCGTCAACACCGTGGAAGATGAGCTCAGTTGCTTCAGGCTTGACGTTTGCTTCCGCTAATAACGTTTTTACCGGGACTCCAGTCCACTCGGCATTGTCGGCAAAGAAACCAGGGCAGATAAGCAACACTACCTCGGTGAAGGTGGGATAGGTTAAAATCTCCTGATAAGTCAGTGTGAGTTGGTTTTCGACAAGACCGTCTATGATAAGCCGGTACTGTTCAATGTCTACCTCTACCGATTCTGGCTGGGTGGTGTGTAGTTCATCTACTGGTGTTATCGGGAGTTCTGAATTGTCTACATTAGCCGGGTGCATATCAACCAAGTAGGAAAGGTCGGTAGTAGGCTCTTCGGTCGGTGGTTGCTCAATAACCGGCCCTAGGCCCTGACAGGATACAGCTAGAGCTGCACTCAACAAAATAACTAACGTTACTAACCATCTTTGTCCATATTTCTTCATCCTAATGCCCTCCACTTTATCCGTACTATCACAATTCTTGTTAGCTAGGTATCCAACCTGATATACTAAAAAGGCATTTTTACTTCAAATTGGTTAAGGTTTAGATGAAGTCTACAAAGCCCCCCTGGAGACACAGGATTAGCCTCAGAATTAAAAAGGCACTGGGAATGAATGTTTTCCTGTGTGATAGCTGTAAGTGGAATTGGCGTGGGGCATGTCATGACCCAGCCCGTCCCAATGCTACCTGGTGCCCTGACTATAAAAAACGAGGGGGGTAGTATTACTTCCTCTCAATAATCGTTGCCATTCCCTGACCACCTCCAATACACAGTGTTGCCAGACCGAGTTGGAAGTCTTTGCGTATCATTTCATGGATAAGGGTGACTATAAGTCTAGCCCCGGTACAACCTATGGGATGTCCTAATGAAATTCCACTCCCGTGGGGGTTTGTTTTTGCCAAATCTAGCCCTAATTCTCTAATCACACCAATCGCTTGAGAGGCAAAGGCTTCATTTAATTCAACCAGGTCAATATCCTTTAGGCTAAGCCCAGCTAGCTTGAGTGCTTTCTTGGTTGCTGGAACCGGGCCTAGACCCATATAGGCTGGGTCAACAGCGCCAGAGGCATAAGACCTGATAGTAGCCATTGGCTTTAGCCCGAGCTCCTTTGCCTTTTCTGCTGACATTATCACTAGGGCAGCGGCAGCATCGGTTATTCCTGAGGCATTGCCTGCGGTCACGCTTCCACCCGGTTTAAATACCGGGGGCAGTTGGGCTAAGGCTTCCATAGAGGTTTCCCTCGGGTGTTCATCAGTATCAAATAGTTTAACCTCTCGCTTCTGCCTGACTTCAACCGGGACTATCTCCTGTTCAAATGTGCCGTCCCTTATCGCCGCCAGGGCTCTTTGGTGGCTCATCAGGGCGAGTACGTCCTGCTCCTTTCTGGTTATGCCATACTTTTCGGCTATGTTTTCAGCGGTTACACCCATATGACAATCGTAGAATATTTCCCACAATCCATCGTAGACCATGCCATCAATCATCTCGGTGTTGAACATTCTGGCACCCCATCTGGCTTTAGGCACATAGTAGGGGACGGCGCTCATGTTTTCCATGCCACCGGCGACAATAACTTCAGCATCGCCAATCTGTATTGATTGAGCAGCTAGGGCGACAGATTTCGTCCCCGAAGCACAAATCTTGTTTACCGTAAAGGCAGGCACCTCTTTGGGAATGCCGGAGTAGATTGCCGACTGGCGGGCAGTGTTTTGCCCTTGACCCCCCTGGAGAACATGCCCCATTATGACCTCATCTATGCTTACCTCTTTTAGGGAATCATCCCAATCGTGGTATCTTTTCTCCAGCTCAATCAAACCGATATCCTTAAATATCTCAGGTGCGTAGCTCAATACCTCGGGGTCTCTCTTGGGTCGTAGGCCAGCCCTTTTTAGTGCTTCCTTTATAACAATGCTACCCAATTTTGTCGCTGGGGTATCTCTCAGCGCTCCACCATAATTACCTATAGCTGTTCTTACCCCACTAACAATAACAACCTGTGTCATAAACTCCCCCCTCTTTTTAGCTTAACTACTTATTCCTAATATCAAGCTGAATCTTAAGCACGGCTATGAAGTAGTAAATAACGATTTTATTTATATTCGTAGACCCCCCTTGCTGTCTTGCTTCCCAGCCAGCGATAACCATCTTATTCAGTAGCTGGACTCAAATGAGGAGCACCATTGCGAATTCTATCAACTGGCTATACTACCGTCAAGGTAAAACGGGAGGTCACTATCAAGGAAGTTTGACACTTATATTGGAGGTATGATATTATCATAGCTCAATTTATTGAATTAAATATTCTCTCCGAGCCTATTCTCCTAAAGGTAGCCCTATGGAGATTGGCCGGTAGGGTATCACTGGAAACGGTGATGCCTCCCGTATTTGGAAAGGAGAGCTAGCTGGTGAGTAGTTTTATTTTAGGCACCTCTATTTAGAGGTGCCTATTTTTGTGCTTAAAAGGCTAAATAGCGCTTAGGAGGTATGCCGTGGTCAAGAAATGGTTTGCCACTAATAAGATGACGTTTACCTTTATCTTACTGGGGCTGGTGATATTTCTGTTCATTATCGTGCCGCTGATTAGGATGGTAGTCACCTCTGAGCCTAATACACTGCTTGTTACCCTGTTTGACGCTGAGGTTAGACAGGCTATTTGGCTTAGTCTATATGCTGCCCTCATAGCTACTGGTGCCGGTTTTGTCCTTGGTGTTCCCTTGGCCTACCTATTGGCTCGCCATGAATTTCCAGGTAAGAAAATAATCGAGGGGCTTATTGATGTGCCTATCGTAATACCTCATACTGCGGCCGGCATTGCCCTACTTTTTGTCTTCGGTCGTAACTTTTTCGCTGGCAGGGTCTTTCATGTAATGGGAATTGATTTTGTTGACTCCACGGCTGGTATCGTGGTGGCTATGCTCTTTGTTAGCATCCCCTTCCTGATAGACTCGGCTAAAGAGGGATTTAAGAAGGTAGATGTCAGACTGGAGAAGGTAGCTCGCACTCTCGGGGCTTCACCGTGGCAGACGTTCTTTAGGGTTTCCTTTCCCCTGGCTTGGAGGAGCATCGTTGCCGGTAGCATAATGATGTGGGCCAGAGGGATAAGCGAATTCGGTGCCGTCATCATCCTTGCCTATCATCCCATGATTGCCCCGACACTCATTTTTGAGCGATTTGAGTCTTACGGGCTAGCATACTCTCAACCAGTAGCCGTGTTACTTATCCTGCTCTGTCTCTTTGTCTTTGTTGTTCTTAGAACTCTCGTCCACCGAGGTGAGAAGGCATGATACGGATTAGGAACCTTTGTGTTAAACTAGCAGATTTTGTGCTCCATGACGTTAATCTCGACGTTAAGCCAGGCGAATATTTTATTATCCTAGGACCAACCGGGGCTGGCAAAACGGTGCTCCTTGAATCCATAGCTGGTCTATATCAGCTTAAAGGCGGGCAGATATGGCTCGGGGGGAAGGAGGTTACACGACTTGAGCCGGAAAAGAGGGGTATTAGCATTGTCTATCAAGACCAGGCACTATTCCCCCATCTCAGTGTGAAGGATAATATTACCTTTGGTTTGAAGCTTCGCAGGAAAAGTAAACAAGAGATAGAGCAGACCTTGGATTGGCTGGTTGAGTTATTGGGTATATCCCACCTGCTTCATCGCAAACCCGATACCCTGAGCGGGGGCGAAAAACAAAAGGTAGCCTTGGCTAGAGCATTAAGCACCAAACCACAGCTATTACTGCTCGACGAGCCGCTTAGTGCCCTTGACCCTGAAAATCGAGAGGGCGTGCAGCGGGAACTACGCCGGCTTCATAACCAGGTAAAGGTAACCACCGTCCATGTTACCCATGATTTTGAGGAAGCCATAGCCTTGGGTGACCGGATTGCCGTTATTGGTGACGGGTGCATCCAACAAGTAGGCACCTCAGAGCAGATATTTCGCCAGCCTAATTCTGAGTTTGTTGCCCGCTTTGCCATGGTAAGAAATATCTTTGCCGGCGAGGTAGTGGGTGGCAATGGTGAAAACGCTGTCTTTTGCACCGAAGGGGCTAAGTTAGCCGTAGTTACTGACCTGAGGGGTAAGTATCATGCTTCTATTCGTCCTGAGGATATTCTCATTTCCCATGCCCCCTTTCCCTCCAGTGCCCGCAACTGCTTCTGCGGGTCTATCACCAGCATTGCCGATAAGGGGTCAACATTATATCTAACAGTTACCTTACCCCCGGACTTTACCTGCCTGGTTACGCGTAATTCCTTTGACGCCATGGGGCTGGCTGAGGGGCAGAAGGTCTATATAACCTTCAAAGCCTCAGCCGTCCATATCTTCTAGTGTAAAAATAAGGAGGTTGTTTAGTAAGGGGATTAAAAGGGGCGAATACGGGGTCTCCACAAAAATTAAATTTGTGTGGGGTAAAAAGCCCCTTTAAGAATTCTCTTCCCTCTCCCCTTCATAAGGGGAGAGGGATAAAGGGTGAGGGGTTGGCAACTAATCTCGAAAAAGAGATTTAAATGAAACGATTATCCATTAGTTTGTTCTTGACTTTGATTCTAATTCTAACCTTGATAGTCAGCTGTAGCCGTAAGCCATCGCCGACATCTGAATTGGCAGGCAGGCTGCCTATATTTCATGCTGGTAGTCTTACCGTACCTTTCGCTCAAATTAACCAAGAGTTTAACCGGCTCTATCCTGATGTGGGTATATTCGCCGAATCGGCAGGCAGTGCTACTGCCATTCGCAAGGTTACCGAACTCGGAAAAGAATGTGGGGTTATCGGTTCAGCAGACTATACTCTTATCCCTCAGCTTATGTTTCCTGAGTATGCTGATTGGTACATAATATTTGCCGCCAACCAGATGTGTATTGCTTATACTGCTCAATCACAATTTGCTGATGAGATAAATCCCAACAATTGGTATGAAATTCTACAGCGTGATGGCCTGAGGTATGGTCGCAGCGACCCTGACCAGGACCCTTGTGGCTATCGGACACTGATGGTATGGCAGCTAGCTGAGGTGTACTATGATAGTCCCGGGCTATACGATAAGCTCTACGAG
>CP070810.1:766040-791730 GCA_020343755.1 Dehalococcoidia bacterium
ATCAAAAGGGATAGGTAAAGAAATGCCTCTGGCGCACAACTTAGCCAAACAACTGGCAAGCAACCTACACCGCCGCGCGGTAGTGATATATGGTGGCGGCATATTGGCTGAGGTAGCTCACCGCTGGAAGACCCAGCTCAATGAAAACAGCAAGGCATGGTCTTTCCATGAGGTCTTCCCCGAACTCAACCACAATGCCGTTGTCGGCTACCAGTTTCCCCCGGAGCTAGCTGATAAGATAGCGGTGGTTCTCCTCCGGTCAGCCCCGCTGCCGAAACGCCTTCAGCTTCGCTACCAGGTGACCAGCCACCTCCTGGAAAGAGCCAAGGTAGGTTACCACTTTGCCGACGCCGAAGGCTCAAGCCCGTTAAGCCAGATGATGAGCCTGGTGCTGTTTGGTGACTATGTCAGCTACTACCTGGCAATCCTGAAATAATATTGACCCCTCCCCGGTAAAAGCCATAGACTATCTGAAAGAGCAGCTGAGAAAGAAATGAATAAACTACCCGCCTCACTGCATCGTCGCCTTAGCCAGAGACTGATTTCCCTTGAAGAGAACCCTCGTCCCCGTGGAAGCAGAAAACTCACTAGCATGGAAGAATATCGGCTCCGAGTTGGGGCTTATAGAATTCTATATACTATTGATGATACAAATTGGTAGTTACCATTTTTGCTGTTGGTCACCGCTGGGAAGTGTATCGCTGAAGTTGGATTGCTCTACTGAGAACAAACCATGCCTTCATAAAAGTTCAGTTTCCCTGATTTGCCAGCTTCAGAGTGACCTTTTCCCAACCCTTCTCTTGAAAGTCCCTATTTAGCCTATCTCATAGCCGTATTTTTCTTCTACCAGTCGATCGTGAGTGGGTAATACAATGTCGGCTTCAGCCATTACTTTCTGTACCCCGGCTTTAGCTGCCCACAGGTTCCAATAATTACCTGTAGAGCGATCACCATATGGGAAAGCGGGTTGTTCGGCATGTTTAGCAATTTCGGGAAAGAACTCATTCTTATGGCACTGCAGCCTTTCATCATAAATGACATCGCCACACATGACTGCTAACCCCTTTTTGGTATTGACTTTGATATTCATGCTTCCCCACGTGTGCCCTTCGACTGGCTCTAGATCAATGCCGGGAAATAATTCAAGAGCATCATCAATGAGACGGACTCTTCCCGGAACATGAATTTGCTCCACCAAGTAGGTAATGTATTCCGGAGGATACTGCGCATCCATCAAATCTGCCACAGCGAACATGAGTTCTTTGCGGGGGAAAATGATTTTTGCGTTCGGGAAGAGATAGTCATTGCCGGCATGGTCAACGTGAAGATGCGTATGCAAGATGACCTTAATATCTTTGAAATCCAGTCCGTATTTACCTAGTTGGTAGGACAGCTTCTGGTCTGGTCTTTGGCTGCCTGTCATGCCCAATCGCTCCATAATATCCAACTGATCTTCCTTTATCCCGGTGTCCACAATGATTGGGGGAATACTCTCCCCAGTAATCAGGTAAGCATAGCAGGCAATAACGATTTTTGTCCCTGGACACCATTTGTTAACCCAGAAACTGCCGTCAAGGCCTCCCACGTCGCCAATATCCAGTACTTTTATTTGGTATGTGGGTTTATTCTTATCGACAGCCATACTTGTCACCGCTCCTTTTTTAGGTTATTCCCTCCACCCCGTTTATTTCGCATAGGCACCACCTCTCTTTCCTTGCAAACTAGCTTAGTCAGACTTTAAGAAGTTTAACCAACCGTGGTTGGCGACCTTACCGTTTGGTGTATTGAGGGGCTTTGCGGGCTCGCTTGAGCCCGGCCTTTTTTCGCTCTTTAACTCGAGCGTCCCGGGTGAGCAGTCCGTTCTGCTTTAGTACCGGTTTGAGTCTTTCGTCAGCCTTTACCAGGGCTCGAGCAATACCATGAGCGATAGCACCACCCTGCCCCGATATACCACTCCCGACGACCTTAACCACAGCATTATACTTACCTATGCTATCAGTAACCAAAAGCGGTTGCAGTATTATCCGGCGGTGCTCAAGGCGGGGGAAACGCTCCTCATAGGGCACGTTATTGACAATAATAGAGCCATCCCCCGACAGCAGCCTTACCCGGGCTACCGCCGTCTTGCGTTTGCCTACTCCGTAATAATAAGTTTGTTTTGCCATCTGAACCTACTTCTTTGTCCGAGTCGGGTGAGGATGAGCATCACCAACATAGACCCTGAGCTTCTTCATCATTCTAGCACCTAGTCGGGTGTGAGGCAACATCCCCTTAACCGCATGTTCAATCGCCCGAGTTGGATTAGTCTGCATTAATTTGTCATAAGTGATGCTCTTAAGCCCTCCAGGATACCCCGAATGTCTATAATAGACTTTCTGCTTAGCCTTATCACCGGTAACCCGAACCTTCTCAGCATTGATTACAACAACATAATCGCCGACATCCAAATTCCGACTAAATGTTGGCTTGTGCTTGCCCATAAGCAACCGCGCCACCCGGGTGGCTAGCCTACCTAAAACTTGGTCGGTAGCATCAATAACATGCCATTCTCGCTTAATTTCAGACACCTTAGGGCTATAGGTTTTCACTCTCTCCTCCAAAGGGGCTGGAATAATTTATCCGCATAAGGCACAGCCCGCAGGCGGGAGCTGCTGGACCGGCTAGTCCAGGCTTTTTGGCCTCAATTATACTATGAAACTGGTCAACACTCATTTTACCCAAGCCAACTCTAATTAGAGCACCTACAGTATTACGCACCTGATGGGGTAGGAAGGAGTTAGCCGCCATATTAAAAACGGCTAATTCCCCGCCCTTTTCCATTTTTGCCCGATGCACACTTCGCACCGTTTTCTTTGCCCTGCCCCCAATACAACTAGCAAACGAGGTAAAGTCATGCTCACCAATAAGAGCCTGACATGCCAAATTCATAGCTTCAATATCAAGGTGTCCAGTAACCAGATATGAAAAGCCCGTCATGATTGGAGACCGGGTCAAGCTATTTAATATATAGTAGTTGTATTCACGGCTAATGGCATCACGCCTGACATTAAAAGAATCGCCTACTCTATGGGCTGACTTAACTGCAATATCCCTCGGTAAATAGTAGTTCAACCCGTTAATAAAAGCCGGTAAGGGGAGAGACGACTTTGTCCTGAAGCTAACTACCTGTCCTTTAGCATGAACTCCAGCGTCAGTTCGACTAGCTGCCATCACCCGAAGTCTTTCCCCGGTAAGCTTCCACAGTGCTTCCTCTGTCTCGCCTTGAATAGTGGTAAAACCATCCTGTAACTGAAAGCCGTGGTAACGGGTGCCATCATATTCCATAATTAACACAATCTTAGTAGTTGTTGCCAAGCCACGACCTTCCTTACTCCACCAACTCAAGCCGAACCATAGGTGCCCCATCACCCAGTCTTGGTCCTAGCTTGGTGATACGGGTATATCCACCAGAGCGCTCGGCATACCTTGGGGCAAGGTCAGCAAATACCTTGTCGGTTACCTTTTTATCTATAATAAAGGCTAATGCCTGACGACGGGAGTGAAGCCCGCCCTTCTTACCCAAGGTAATCATCTTCTCGGCCAGGCTACGCACCTCCTTGGCTTTGGCCTCAGTGGTGGTAATTTTTTCGTAGCCCAAAAGGTCAGTAACTAAGTTACGATACATTGCTCTTCTGTGTCCCGAGGCTCTACCTAATTTCCTACCAGCTACTTTATGCCTCACCCTCTATCCCCTCCTCATCTGGCGGAGTTGAGTCTTCAACTTTGGGAGTAAGGGACAATCCTAACTCATTGAGCCGCTCCTCTATTTCCTGTTTAGACTTCAGGCCAAAATTCCGCAGCGAAAGCAACCCTTTCTCACCAGTAGTTATAATTTGCCCCACAGTAGCGATGCCAGCGCGTCTTAAGCAATTCATGGTACGCACTGAAAGATTCAATTGCTCTACCGGCATATTATACAGTTCCTCAGGGATAGCTAAGCCAACAAGTTCCTCCTCCTCCTTTATGAGAGAAACCTTGGCATAATTAACAAACGGGGTTAACTGCTCTACCAGAATGGCTGCACTGCGGCTGATGGCATCGACTGGTAATATAGTACCATCAGTCCACACCTCCAGATATAACTGCTCACGGCTACTCTCTTGACCAACATGAGTTGGCTCAACGGTAAAATTAACCTTACGTATTGGGGTAAAGATAGCATCCACGGGAATTGTTCCTACAGGTAGAGTATCAACAGACTCAGCCTGCCTATAGCCTTCGCCCAATTCCACATCAAACTCCGCATAAAGTCTGGCATCAGGCGAATCTAAGGTAGCTAAATATAGTTCAGGGTTGACAATTTCAAAGTCAGTCGAGGGCTTAATGTCAGCAGCACAAATTTGCCCCTCCCCTTCTACCTCCAGTGTTAACTTACCTGGTTGACCAGAAAGGGGGATCAACTTCAATTCCTTAACATTAAGTAAGAACTCGGTAACGTCTTCCTTAACATGAGGAATAGTGGAGAATTCATGTTGAATTCCCTCAATGCTAATCCTAGTTACTGCTGCCCCCGGAAGATAGCTAAGCAGCACCCTCCGTAATGAATTCCCTAAAGTAACGCCGAAGCCCTTCTCCAGTGGCTGGGCTAAGAATCGCCCAAAGTTATCTTTACTCTCAACACATTCGATATTCGGTATTGCTAGGCGAGACAAAGTGCTACCTCCTCATCAATTAATATTATCGCGAGTAGTACTCAACTATAGTCTTCCCCTCAAATTTAGCATCAATGTCATCAGGGGTGGGCAGTGATACAACTCGACCAACTAGGTTCTCTTTATCCAAGCTTAACCAACCCAAAACCAACTTAGCCGGAATATTCTGAACTACCTGCTGATAATATCCAGTTTTAGTACTACTCTCCTTCCAACTAATGACGTCATCCTCTTTAACCAAGCAGGAGGGTATATTGGTTTTACGCCCATTAAGCAGGATATGCCCATGTTGAACTAGCTGACGAGCTTGAGGGCGAGAATCAGCGAAGCCTAAACGATAGACCACATTATCAAGTCGTCTCTCCAGCAGCACTAGTAAGTCTTCCCCGGTGATGCCTGACTGCTTCTCAGCCTGGGCAAAAAGCCGTCTAAACTGCCTCTCCATAACTCCATAGGTATGACGGGCTTTTTGCTTCTCCCGTAGTTGCAAACCACGGTCAGAAAGTCGGCGCCGCCGACCAAGCTGTCGCCCTGGGGGTTTCCCCCGCCTATCCATGGCACACTTAGCAGTAAGGCACCTACTACCTTTAAGCATTAATTTCTCGCCGCTACGGCGACACAATCGACAAACCGCTGCTATATATCTTGCCATTTCTCTGCCCTTACACTCGCCTTCTCTTAGGAGAACGACAACCATTATGTGGGATATGAGTCACATCTCTAATACTGGTAATATAAAGGCCTGAACTCTGGAGAGAACGAATAGCTGCCTCACGCCCGCTGCCCGGCCCTTTAACATAAACCTCTATTTGGCGTAAGCCATGTTCCATCCCTCTACGAGCTGCATCACGAGCTGCCAATTGAGCAGCGTAGGGAGTGCCTTTTCGCGAGCCCTTAAACCCAGCTGTCCCTGAGCTTCCCCAAGCAATAACGTTACCTTGGGGGTCGGTGAGAGTCACGATGGTATTATTAAAAGTCGACTGGATATAGGCTCTCCCCTCCGGAATGGATTTTCGTTCTCGCCTTCTTCTAGTTCGCTTCTTCTGCGGCATTCTAATCTCCTATCTGACTATATATAACGGTTTGCTACTTCTTAGTCATACCGCGTCTCTTGCCCCTACCAGCTACCGTTTTGCGAGCCCCACGCCTGGTACGAGCGTTGGTTCGCGTTCGTTGCCCTCTGACCGGCAGACCATGCCGATGCCTGATACCACGGTAGCTACCAATCTCAATGAGACGCTTGATATTTAGGTCAACCTCTTTTCTAAGTTCACCCTCAACCTTATACTCCCGGCCAATAACCTCCCGGAGACGATTAACCTCGTCTTCAGTAAGGCTATCCGCCTTGGTCTCAGCATTGACACCGATTTGAGCCAGAATCCTCCGGCTCAAGGTAGGGCCAATGCCATAGATATACTGTAGCGAAACCCAAATCTGCTTATTTTTAGGTATATCCACTCCAGCTATACGTGGCATTATAATCCTCCCTCAACAGACATTTAGCCCTGCCTCTGCTTATGCCTAGGGTTGCGGCAAATAACCCTGATTACTCCTCGCCGCTTCACCACCCGACACTTTTCACATCTAACCTTAACTGAAGCCCTAACTTTCATGATAAGTCCTTATTACTTGAAACGATAGGTAATCCTACCTCGACTCAGGTCATAGGGGGAAAGTTCTACCAATACCTTGTCACCGGGCAAGATTTTAATATAATGCAATCTTATCTTACCCGAAATGTGAGCCAGCACCTTATGCCCATTAGGTAGCTCAACGCGAAACATAGCATTAGGCAATGGTTCCACTACTGTCCCCTCAACCTCAATAGCCTCTTTCTTAGGCATAAAATCCCTCTCTATAAGATAGTAAGCACCTCTGGTTCAGCCTCAGTGATAACAATGGTGTGTTCAAAATGGGCGGAAAGACTCCCATCAGCAGTAAATACCGTCCAGCGATTGCTACCAAGCCGGGTACGCCAATCGCCAATATTCACCATAGGTTCAAGGGCAAGGGTCATGCCCTTTCTCAGTACTGAGCCGATTCTGGGTTGACCAAAATTGGGTATCTGCGGTTCCTCATGCATCTCCCGACCAATACCGTGTCCGGTATATTCACGGACTACCGAATAGCCCTTTGACTCAGCACAATTCTGAATAGCTGCCGAGATATCCCCCAACCTCGCCCCTGAATAGGCAGCAGCGATACCAGCCTTTAGCGCAGCTTTGGTGGTTTCTAGAAGCTGCCTAGCCTCTGGACTAATCTCACCTACACCTATTGTCACTGCAGCATCACCCTGAAAACCATCAAAAATGGCCCCAAAGTCAAGAGATACAATATCTCCCTCGCTTAAAACTCGCTCCCCGGGAATCCCATGCACTATCTCATCATTTACTGAGACACAAAGGTTACCTGGAAATCCCCGGTATCCCTTAAACGAAGGCTTAGCCCCCAGCTTTTCTGACTCTCTACTAGCAATAATATCCAACTCCTTGGTTTTCATCCCTGGTCTTACCTGCTTAGTCAATATCCCCAGTATGGTTGCCACAATTCTACCCGCCTGCCGCATAACAGCAATCTCTCGGTCAGACTTGATAATTATTCCCATCTAGCTACACACTCGCTTGTTGAAGGGCAGCGATTATTCTCTCGCCTACCTCAGCTACACTCCCCTTTCCATCCATCTCTAATAGCTTACCAGGCCGGTTATAATAACCGATAAGGGGGGCTGTCTGGGCAAAGTAGACCTCCAGCCGCTTTTTAACAACTTCAACAGTATCATCAGGGCGTTGATATAGCTCACCGCCGCACTTATCACACCTACCCCAAACCTTGGGAGGCGAATCTATGGCGTGATATGGCGTCTGGCAATTACGACAAACCCAGCGTCCACTCAAGCGTTTTATAAGCTCCTCTTCAGGGACCCTGATATATACCACCTTATCTATAGCCTTAGCCTTCTGGACTAAAGCCTTATCCAATGCCTCAGCCTGCTTCAGATTCCTGGGAAAACCGTCAAAAACCACCCCAGGTTCACAATCTGGAGCCGAGATACGCTCCAGAACCACCTGTATCGTTACTTGGTCAGGAACAAGCACCCCCTTTTCCATATAAGACTTAACCTGCATTCCTAGCTCGGTTCCCTGCTCTACTGCCTGTCGAAACAGATCGCCAGAAGCAATATGAACCAAATTTAGCTCCTGAGCCACATAAGCAGCTTGTGTTCCCTTGCCTGACCCGGGAGCACCCAGAAAAATAATATACACTCTTTCTCCTACTTGATAAAGCCTTCATAGCGTCGCATTACCAGTTGCGCTTCTATCTGCTTCATAGTATCCAAGATAACGCCAACCATAATAAGTAAGCCCATGCTTGATAGCTGTATCACCTGAATATTGGTAACCTCCCGAGCCAGGAAGGGCACTATTGCCACTACCGCCAGGAAAAGGGCACCCCCCCAGGTAATACGCCTAATGACCTGGTTAAGATAATCAGCGGTATGTTTTCCTGGTCGAATCCCGGGGATAAATCCTCCCTGCCGCTGTAAGACGCCAGGTAAATCCTGCTGCTGAAAGATTACCGTAGTATAAAAGAAGGTGAAGGCAACCACCAGCACAAAATAAATCCCCCAGTAAAACATTGAATTGGGATTAAACAGGTTCTGAATAGTGTTAGCAAAATTAGGGTCAGCCCCAGCTGGAGCCGCAAAGTAGCTAGCTATCATACCGGGGAAGATTACCAGTGACATACCAAAGATAAGAGGTATCATTCCGGCTGTGTTTACCCGCAGTGGGATATGGGTTGAGCCTGCCTGCCGATACATACGACCACCGCGAAAGACACTACGAGCATATTGAACCGGGATACGACGATGTGCCTCGGTAAAGACGACTATTACCGCCATAGTGGCTATGGCTATGAAAGCATAAACTGCTAAACCAAGTCTGTTTCCGGCAGCTAAAAAGCCCTGACCTATCATGGTAGGTAGGGCAGCCACGATGCCACCAAAGATTATTATAGATATACCATTACCAATACCATATTCAGTAATAAGCTCACCCAGCCAGACTAAGAACATAGTACCAGCTATCATGGCTAAAATCGTAGCCGCCATCGGCAGACCAGGAGCACTAAAGACAGCACCTTCGCGCTGGAGCAAGATTAACTGCCCGTAAGCAGCAACACCGGCCATGGGCACAGTTAACCAGTGGGTATACTGATTAATCTTATTCCTGCCAGCCTCTCCCTCCTGGGAAAGGGCTTGCAGTCGAGGGATGATGGGCACCATTAACTGCATAACAATTGAAGCCGTTATATAGGGATAAACCCCCATCGCCACCACACTGAAATACCTCATGGCACCGCCACTAAACAGGTCTAGCATGCCCAGTAATGCATTGCGCTGAAATAGCTCCTGCAATGCTGCTGGATCCACTCCGGGAAGAGGCACATGAGCTATAAAACGGAATATCACCAGCATGCCTACGGTAAAGAGAATCCGGCGCCTTAAATCGGGTATACGGATGGCGTCAAACATTGCCTGGAGTAATCGTGGTCTAGCCTGTCTTTGCCTCACTACTCAACTTCCTCCACCGTGCCCCCTGCTGCCTCAATCTTAGCTTTAGCCGCAGCAGAGAACTTGTTTGCCTTTACCAAAAGAGGATAATTAATCTCACCATCGCCTAGAATCTTGATTGGGTGCCTTAGAGATTTTACCACTCCGGCGGCTACCAATCTTTCCGGGGTTACCTCACTTCCAGCCTCAAACATATTAAGTTTACCTATATTAACCACACTATACTCAGTTCTAAAAATATTGACAAAGCCACGCTTCCGGGGCAAGCGTTTGATTAAAGGTAGCTGCCCACCTTCAAATCCACGGCCCATCTTACCGCCAGAACGAGACTTCTGGCCTTTACAACCTCGCCCTGAATAGGTGCCATGTCCGCTACCATCCCCCCGACCCACCCGCTTTCGGCTTTTCTTAGAGCCTAGGGCTGGGGAGAGTTCATCCTGCCTCACGAGCTTTCCTCCTCTACCTTAACTAGATGCTTCACCTTATTAATCATACCTCGAATTGAACTACAGTCATTATGGGTAACGCTCTGATTTAGTCGATGAAAACCGAGAGCCTTTAACGTCCTCCTTTGAACCTCATTATAGCCAATACCACTCTTAACCCAAGTGATGTGTAGCTTAGCCACTAGAAACTACCTCCTCAACCTTAACCACTGGCTTACGCTTGGCTAACGCCTCCTTCGGATCTCTAAGCTGCATAAGGGCAAGCATCGTTGCCTTAGCCACATTAACCTTATTTGAGCTACCCAAAGATTTAGTCAAAATGTCCTTGATTCCAGCTGCCTCAACCACAGCCCGGATACTACCACCAGCGATGATACCGGTACCTGGTGCTGCTGGTTTTAATAACACCTTGGCTGCACTAAATTTAACCCCTATTTCATGGGGAATAGTATTCCCTGCCAGCGGTACTTTAATCAAATTCTTCTTAGCCATAGCACTAGCCTTACTGATTGCCGCTGGCACTTCATTAGCCTTACCGGTGCCAATGCCTACATGCCCATTGCCATCACCGGTTACCACCAAGGCGCTAAAATTGAGGCGCTTCCCACCCATCATCACCTTAGTCACCCGATTAATATAGACTAACTTGTCACTTAGTGTCAGTTCTGTTGGGTCTATCTTGCTTCTTATCTCCTTCACCTACCTAAGAAGACCTCCTTAGAATTTCAGCCCTTCTTCCCGAGCTGCCTCAGCCAACGCCCTAACTCGGCCATGATACTTGTATCCGCCACGATCAAAAACTACCTGGGTTATCCCTTTATCCAAGGCCCGCTTAGCCACCAAACTGCCAACAAGCTCAGCCTCGCCCGTCTTTGC
The DNA here is from genome assembly GCA_020343755.1 of Dehalococcoidia bacterium. Classification (GTDB taxonomy): domain Bacteria; phylum Chloroflexota; class Dehalococcoidia; order Dehalococcoidales; family E44-bin46; genus E44-bin46. Next base: position 776,627 of record CP070810.1, read on the forward strand.
CTTACCAACTAGCTTATCTCTTATCTCAGGGGCAAGGGTTGAGACGTGAGCTAGGGTATGTCCCTGCGAATCATCAATAACCTGGGCATAAATATGATTCAAGCTACGGAAAACACATAGGCGCGGCCTAGAGCTAGTGCCCCTCACCTTGGCTCTAACTCGGCTGTGTCTTCTAAGACGCGCTGTTCTGGTCTCAATTTTGCTCATTATCCTACCTGCCACTCTGCCTGCCTTTACCTGGCTTCAAGTGAACTAGCTCTCCAACATATCTAATACCCTTACCTTTATAAGCATCGGGGGGGCGAATAGCCCTAATCTCGGCTGCCATCTGACCAACCGCTTCTTTATCAATTCCGGTAACCTTAACCCGATTTGTCCCCTCTGCAGCCAGAGACACACCGGGCAACGGTGATACTTCCACCGGGTGGGAAAAGCCAACATGAAATATCAGCATATCCCCCGCCTTTTGAACCCGATAACCTACGCCTACTATCTCAAGATTTCTCTCAAAGCCACTAGCTACCCCCTCTACCATGTTAGCCAACAGACTCCGTGTCAGTCCATGCAAGGAGCGGTGCTCTTTGCTGTCACTAGGCCGCGACACTATCAAGTTATTATTATCTAAGGTAATTGACATATCAGGGTTAAAGCGACGACGAAGCTCCCCCTTAGATCCGGTTACAGTAACTTCGTTATCTTTATTAATACTTATTGCCACGCCTTCTGGCACAGTTATCGGCATCCGTCCCACTCTAGACATATACATCACCCCAACATTGGTTTACCACACATAGCATAATATCTCACCACCAATTCCCTGGCGCCAAGCTTGCTGCCCTGTCATCACACCCTTGGGTGTAGACAGGATAGCAATACCCAAACCAGCATAGACACGGGGGATTTCCTTTCGCCCGGTATATACCCTTAACCCAAGCTTACTTACTCGCTCCAATCCAGAAAGGACTGGCTGATTTTTATCATCATATTTAAGGTGAATCTTAATTACCCGGTGCGCCTTACCCCTAAGCACCTCATAGTCATTAATGAAACCTTCGGCTTTAAGGATTCTAGTAATAGATAGCTTTATTCTTGAGGCTGGTATCAGCACCGAGTCATGCCTCGCCATAATAGCATTTCGGATTCGGGTTAGCATATCAGCTATTGGGTCAGAAATAGTCACCCCCATCTCCTTAGTCTTATTTTAGAACATCTAGTTACCAGCTTGATTTCCTTACCCCAGGAATCTGACCAGCCAGAGCCAGCCGACGAAAACAAATACGACACAAGCCGAACCTACGAATATAGGCACGAGGCCGGCCACACAAATAACACCGATTGTGCTGCTGCACCTTATATTTGGCAGGACGTTCCGACTTGGCAATCTTTGACTTTTTAGCCATTCCTACCTCAATCCTCCCCACTGAAAGGCATACCTAATGCCTCTAGCAGATGGCTACCCTCATCATCTGTCTTAGCCGTAGTGATAACTGACACCTCCAGTCCCCGTACCCTATCTATACTATCGTAATCTACCTCGGGAAAGACGATTTGCTCCTTTAGCCCCAATGTATAGTTTCCCCAGCCATCGAAGGAGTTTTGGGGAACCCCTTGAAATTCACGCACTCGAGGTAAGACAGCATTTACCAGCTTGTCAAAAAAGTCATACATGCGCTCCCCCCGCAGGGTTACCTTTAACCCAATAGGCATCCCTGTCCTCAACCTGAAGGAAGCAATGGATTTCTTGGCACGGGTTACCACTGGATGCTGCCCCGAAATAGCCGTCAAATCCCCTTCAGCTGCCTCCAGAGCCTTAGCATCCCGAATTGCCTCTCCCAAACCAATATTAAGCACTATCTTGTCTAAACGCGGTACCTGCATTATATTCTTATACCCATAGAGCTCCATTAGCTTGGGGATAACCTCTTTTCCATACCTTTCCTTGAGTCGTGACATTTAATCAATTACCTCACCACAAGAGCGACAAATACGAACCCTCCTACCATCCTCCAAGGAGTGGAAGCCAACCCGGGTAGGATGATTACACCGGCTACACAATAGCATAACATTTGACACATGAATTGGTGCCTCCCGTTCTATTATGCCTGCCTGCCTAGCTTGACGTACCGCCCTGGTATGCCTCTTGATAAAGTTGATACCCTCTACCAGTACTTTCTCCTCCTCGGGGTAAGCAAAGCGAACCTTGCCCTTCTTACCCCTATCCTTACCAGCAATAACTAACACGGTATCATTCTTCCTAATGTTCACAGCTTGTCTCCTCACAAAACTTCAGGTGCCAGTGATATAATCTTGGTAAAATTCTTCGTCCTCAACTCCCTGGCTACTGGTCCAAATATTCGAGTTCCTTTAGGATTATTCCTATCGGTAAGAATCACAGCCGCATTTTCGTCAAATCTAATATAAGAGCCATCGGAGCGTCGATATGGCTGAGCGGTACGAATAATAACCGCCCTGACCACGTCTCCCTTCTTTACTACTGCTCCCGGAATGGCTCGTTTGACCGAAGCTACGATAACATCACCCACGCGGGCATATTTCTTCCTGGTGCCACCCAATACATTAATGCACATAATTTGTCGGGCACCGGTATTATCTGCCACCTTAAGTCTGGTATACGGTTGAATCATGCCATTCTTGCCTAAGACTAATTTCAGGTTATTTCCTCAGGTTGAATCTTGACTACCTCTCCTTTGGTTATTATCTCAGCTACCCGCCACCGCTTATGCCTAGAGACGGGACGAGTCTCTATAATCTTAACTAAATCTCCCAGCCCACACTTATTTTTTTCATCGTGGGCTTTGTATTTAACCACTCTCCTGATGGTCTTCTTATATAGAGGATGGCGCTTGGGTGTTTCTACTGCCACCACCACCGTCTTATCCATGCTATTACTCACCACACGCCCAAACCTGATTTTGCGCTTTCCATCCATAGGCTTAAGTTTTTGCCGGATGCTTTATACCCAGCTTCCTCTCCCTTATTATAGTCTCTAGCCTAGCAATCTTCTTTTTAACCCTCGGAATTTCGCGGTGGTTTACTAACTGCTTAGTAGCCAAGCGAAAGCGAAGGTTGAAAAGCTCCTGACGAGCTGCTTCTAATTGCTTTGTCAATTCCTCATCACTGAGTGCTCGAATCTCCTCAACCTTCAACTTGGGCTAACTCCTTATGTACTGAATCACTGCTAACACCGGCACTGGCTTCCTTTGCCACAAATTTAGTACCAATAGGAAGCTTATATGATGCAAGTCGCATTGCTCCCCTGGCTACCTCCTCACCAACACCTCCCATTTCAAACAAGATTCTCCCCGGTTTAACCACAGCTACCCAATGGTCTAGGGAACCCTTGCCCGAACCCATACGGGTCTCGGCTGGCTTTCGGGTAACTGGTTTATCAGGAAAGATACGTATCCAGATTTTACCACCGCGCCGAATGTAATGGGTCATAGCCCGCCGGGCAGCTTCAATCTGCCGACTAGTAAGCCAGGCAGGCTCCAGTGCCTGCAAACCAAAGTCGCCAAAAACAATCGTGTTCCCGGCCTGGGCTTTACCCCGGCGGCGTCCTTTATGAGTCTTGCGGTATTTCACTCGTTTGGGTTGTAGCATCTTGCTCCTTTGATTTTACGGAGGCAGAGTCTTTATCCTTTACCTTCTTCGCTCTTCTTGTCGGCTTCGCAGGTTTCTTCTTCAATTCTACAGAGGCGGGTTCTACCGGCTCAGGCTCAGGTGTCTTTTCAGCTACCTCTTCCGCTGGTGCAGCTGGCACCTCCTCAACTTCGGCCACTGGCTCAGCTACCTCTCCCGCTGGCGCAGCTGGCACCTCCTCAACCTCGGCCACCGGCTCAACTATCTCTTCCGCTGGCGCAGCTGGCACCTCCTCAACTTCGGCCACTGGCTCAGCTACCTCTTCCGCTGGTGCAGCTGGCACCTCCTCAACTTCGGCCACCGGCTCAACTATCTCTTCCGCTGGTGCAGCTGGCACCTCCTCAACTTCAGCCACTGGCTCAGCTACCTCTTCCGCTGGTGCAGCTGGCACCTCTTCAACTTCAGCCACTGGCTCAGCTACCTCTTCCGCTGGCACAGCTGGCACAGCTGGCACCTCTTCACCTTCCTCCACCTCAACCTGAGGAAGAATATCACCTCTATATATCCAGACCTTTACCCCAATCCGACCGAGAGTGGTACGTGCCTCAGCCAAGCCGTAATCAATATCAGCCCGTAGCTTCTGCAGGGGTACCTGCCCCTGATGCATCGTTTCACGACGAGCTATCTCAGCACCACCTAATCTACCAGCACAGCTGATTCTTATCCCCTTAGCTCCAGCCTCAAGGGTGCGAAAAATAGCTTGTTTCATCGCCCTGCGGTGAGCAATACGACGCTCAATCTGCTCAGCTACCGCCTTGGCTACCAAATAAGCATCGAGTTCGGGCTGCCGGATCTCCTGAATATTTAACTGAACCCTACTCCCAATAAGGCTCTCGAGGCGCTGCCTCATTTCATCAACTCTTTGCCCTCCCCGCCCGATGACAACACCAGGACGGGCAGTATGAATAGTTATCACCACCCTGTTTGCCTGACGGTCAATCTCAACCAAGGAGATACCAGCATTAGCATACTCAGACCTAATAGCCTGCCGAAGTTTTAGGTCTTCGTGCAAAAACTCTACATAACGCTTACTGGCGTACCACTTGGCTTGCCAATCCCGTATGATGCCAATTCTAAAACCGGTAGGATGAACCTTACGCCCCAACTTTTTCCTCCTGCTCGGCAACAACCACTGTAATATGACTAGACCGCTTAAGGATGGGGCTGACTCGCCCTCGAGCCCGTGGACGGAACCTCTTCAGGGTTGGTGCCTCGTCAACAAAAATGCTAACAATCCTTAAATCCGGCGACATCTGAAAATTGTTCTCAGCATTAGCTGCCGCTGATTTCACTACCTTGGCCACAACTCGAGCTGTGGGTGAGGAGGCAAACTTGAGTAGGGTCAAGGCTTCGTCCACCGTCTTGCCTCGTATCATATCTGCTAACGGACGCACCTTACGAGACGGTATACCTATGTCTTTAGCCACTGCTCTCACTTCCATGTATACCTACCTAAGTAACTACTTTCTCTTTCTTACCTGAGTAATCCTTTCTGCCTTAGCCACGTGCCCCCTAAAGGTTCGGGTTAAAGCAAACTCGCCTAATTTATGCCCCACCATATTCTCGGTGATAAAAATAGGCACATGTCTCCGGCCATTATGCACCGCGATAGTAAGCCCTATCATCGCCGGCATAATAGTAGATGACCGTGACCAGGTTCTTATCACCGCCTTCTCGCCAGAGCGATTAACAGCCTCTACCTTCTTTAGTAGTTTGGGGTCAATGGCTGGCCCCTTCTTAATTGACCTTGACATTTGGCTTCACCTTTACTCGTCTATTTCCCCCGACGTTTAACAATCAACTTATCTGACGGCTTTGGCTTACGAGTCCTATAACCCAAAGCTGGCTTTCCCCACGGTGTTTTAGGTCCAGGCATGCCTATCGGCGACCTACCTTCCCCACCACCATGGGGGTGGTCACGCGGGCTCATAGCCGAGCCCCTAACCGTAGGTCGCCAACCTAACCACCGCTTGCGGCCTGCCTTGCCCAATTTAATACCCTGATGGTCAATATTCCCCACCTGCCCAATGGTAGCTAAACAATCACTGCGAATTCGCCTCATCTCACCAGATGGTAACCGAACCAAGGCATATTCACCCTCCTTCACCATTAATTGAGCTGCGGCTCCAGCACTGCGTACCAACTGTGCGCCCCTGCCCTTCTCTAACTCAATATTATGTATCATAGTGCCGCTTGGGATTAGCTTCAAGGGTAAAGCGTTCCCAGGTTTTATTTCAGCCTCACTGCCTGACTTTATCGTATCCCCAACGTTAAGCCCTAAAGGGGCAAGAATGTAGCGCTTTTCCCCATCAGTATAATGAATGAGAGCAATATTTGCTGAACGGTTAGGATCGTATTCGATAGCAGCCACTCTACCGGGAACACCAACCTTATCACGCTTAAAATCAATAATGCGGAGCCTTCGTTTGGCACCCCCGCCCCGGTGTCGAACCGTTATTTTCCCCCGAGTGTTACGCCCAGCCTTCTTTTTAAGGGGTAGGAGCAGCGATTTCTCTGGCTTGCTTTTAGTTATTTCCTCAAAGGTAGAACCACTCATACCTCGCCTACCAGGAGAGGTTGGACGATATGCCTTTAGTGCCACTTAACTTCCCCCTTCATAAATTCTAAACCCCTTCAAATAGTTCAATCTTATCCCCCGGCTGGAGGGTAACTATTGCCTTTTTCCAGGGTTGGGTTAACACCTGTCGCCTGCCTACCCTCCGTAGTTTACCACGTACGGTCACCACATTAACTGCGGTCACCCTGACCTTAAATGCCTTTTCCACCGCCTGTTTAATCTGTGGTTTGTTAGCGCCTCTGGCTACTTCAAAGGCATATTTGCCTTGAGCTTGAAGCTCGGTACTCTTCTCGGTTACTACCGGGCGACGCAATACCTCATAGGGATGCATTGCTGCCTCCTTGAGATACTTTCTCTCCCCATAACTCTTCTACTTTGCGCACAGCAGCTTCAGTCATCAATAGCGTTCTATAGGAAAGGATGTCAACCACATTAAGTAGATTAGCTAGCGTGGTCTTAATCCTCGGCAGGTTACGGGCTGATTTAACTACATTACTCTCCGGTTCCCCGGTAACAATAAGCGCTGAAGAATCCGCCCCCAGTGCTGTCAGAATCTGTGCCATATCCTTAGTTCTAGGCTCATCAAATTTCAGTTGCTCCACAACCATTAACTCCCCGTCTCTTGCCTTGGCCGACAGTACACACCTTAAAGCTAACTGACGCATCTTTTTAGGCACTGCTTGCCTGTAGCTCCTGGGCTTAGGTCCAAAGGCAATACCTCCGCCTCGGCGCAGTGGCGACCTCCGGCTGCCGGCTCGGGCAAAACCAGTGTGTTTCTGCCGAAACAACTTCCTAGTACTACCAGAAACTTCACTACGAGTTTTGGTACTAGCTGTTCCCTGACGAGCATTTGCCTGCTGCCTTACCATTGCCTGGTGCACTACTGCCTGATTAAACGGCACGGCAAAAACTCGGTCACTTATCTCAATATGTTTAATCACCTCTCCGTCAAGGCTATAAACTGGAACTTGCACTCCCCCTACTTCCTCCTGCCTGATTTCCGTATTAGTAATAATCCGTTGGTTGCCCCGGGCACTGCTCCCTTAACCACCAATAGGTTACGGGTAGGGTCGGCTTCAAACACCTCTAAATGACGCGCCGTCACTCGACTATTCCCCATATGTCCTGCCATGGGCCTCCCTTTAAGTACCCTACCGGGAGAGGTAGTAGCTCCTATAGAGCCTGGGGCCCGGTGTCGGTCAGACTGCCCATGCGTTTTGGGTCCACCGGCAAAATGATGCCGCTTTACTACACCGGCAAAGCCCTTACCCTTTGACACCCCGGTAATATCCACCAGGTCACCCGCCTTAAACAGGCTAACATCGACCTTGTCCCCTAACTTAATATTATCAACATCATCAGTTCTGAATTCTCGAAGATACTTAAACTGACCCAGCCCCTTGAGGTGTCCCTGCTGAGGAGAGTTGAGCCGTTTTGCCTGACCAAATCCAAGCTGAACAGCATTATATCCCTCCTTAGCTGCCGTCTTAACCTGTATTACAATGCACGGCCCAGCCTCGATAGCAGTTACTGCCTCCGCTTTGCCGTCCTCCCGGCATATCTGGGTCATGCCCAACTTTCTGCCAATAATCCCCTGGGTCATATCCCTAACCTTCTATAGTTTTACAACTTAATATCGATACTAACGCCCGAAGGCAGGCTCAAGCTAGCCAAGGCGTCTATTGTTTTAGAAGTGGTGTCTATAATGTCAATAAGGCGCTTATGGGTTCGAATTTCAAACTGCTCCTGAGAATCCTTATCAATAAACGGGGAGCGGATAACACTAAACTTTTGGATACGGGTAGGCAGAGGTATTGGTCCAATAACAACAGCCCCAGTCCGCTCCACCGCCTCAACAATCTGTAGAGCTGATTGGTCAAGTATCTTGTGGTCATAACCCTTTAGCTTAATGCGAATCTTTTGCTTAGGCATAAAAGTTCACCTTCTACCCACAGCTTTAATTTCATCCGCCAATTCAGGTGGTAACTCCTCATAGCGATAAAATTCCATAGAATGGGTGGCTCTGCCCTGAGTTAGTGACCTGAGGCTGGTGGCATAGCCAAAGGTCTCAGCTAAGGGGATGGATGAATAGATGACACGCATTTCGCCTTGCGTTTCTATAGCTTCAATACGTCCTCTCCTTGAATTGAGGGCAGCTATTATATCGCCAACAAACTGCTCTGGGGTAACCACTTCCAACTTCATAATTGGCTCCAGAAGAATAGGCTTGGCTTTAGCCACACCATCCTTTAGCGCCACTGAGCCAGCTAGCCTAAAGGCTATATCTGAAGAGTCAACCTCATGATAACTACCGTCATAGAGGGTGGCTTTAATATCAACAATAGGGTAGCCAGCCAGCACCCCGGTCTCCATAGCCTCTTTAATCCCAATCTCCACCGCTGGGATATAATGCTTGGGTATAGCGCCATTTTTAACCCGGCTTACAAATTGAAAGCCGTTGCCACGCTCTACAGGCTCAAGCTCAAGACAGACATGACCATATTGGCCATGCCCTCCAGTTTGTCGAACGAATTTCCCTTCAACCCGCACCGGTATGCTTATCGTCTCCTTATAGGCAACCTGGGGCTTGCCTACCTTTGCCCCTACCTTAAATTCCCTGAATAGTCTACCTACTACGACCTCCAGATGAAGCTCACCCATACCTGAGATAACAGTCTGTCCAGTGTCTTGATTGTAATCCACCTTAAAGGTAGGGTCCTCTTCAACCAATTTGCTCAGGGCTTCCCCTATTCTATCTTGGTCAGCCTTGGTTTTGGGTTCAATAGCCACTGAGAGCACTGGCTCGGGGAAGCGAATAGCTTCAAGCAGGATAGGTCGCGAGGATTCGCATAGGGTATCACCGGTAAAGGTATTCTTAAGACCTAAGGTAGCAACAATAGCCCCGGTATCGGCCTCACTTACCTCCTCACGGCGGTTGGCATGCATCAATAATAGCCGTCCAATGCGCTCCTTCCTGCCTTGGGTGGCGTTAAATATCTGAGCCCTGGCCTTCACTCTGCCCGAATACACTCTTAAATAGACCAGCCTACCCACAAAGGGGTCAGACACTACCTTAAAGGCTAGTGCAGAAAAGGGGGCATCATCTCGAGCCGGGCGGGTGACTTCAGTCTTTAGCCTGGCATCAATGGCTCTTATCGGTGGCATATCTAAAGGAGACGGAAGATAGCTCACAATAGCATCGAGTAACGGTTGAACACCTTTATTTCTCAGCGCACTGCCACAAAGGATAAGCACCCCTTTATTGGCTAGGGTCACCCTTCTTAAGGCTGTTCTCAGCTCATTAGGAGTAATGCTCTTACCATCGAGATAAGCCGCCATAATCTGGTCATCACCCTCAGCCAATTTTTCAACTAGTGCCCGGCGAAACTCAGTACATATTGCCTTCTCTGATTCAGGGATAGCCGTCTCCAATGGTTTGGCATCAGGGCTTGCTTCAAAGCGCCAGGCCTTGTTTTCTATTAGGTCAATAACGCCTTCATACGAGGCTTCACTGCCTAGAGGTAACTGTATGGGCAGGGGCCTGGCTTGCAGTCGCTCTTCAATCATAGACAAACTGCGGTTGAAGCTGGCACCAATTCGATCCATCTTATTGATGAAACAAATTCTAGGCACGTTATACCGGTCAGCCTGACGCCATACTGTCTCTGATTGAGCCTCAACCCCAGCCACAGCATCGAAAAGCACCACTCCCCCATCCAATACTCTAAGGCTGCGCTCTACTTCAGCAGTAAAGTCCACATGCCCTGGGGTATCAATAATATTGATTCGGTGGCTCTGCCAATAGCAAGTAGTAGCCGCAGCCGTGATAGTAATGCCACGTTCTCGCTCCTGTGCCATCCAATCCATCACGGCTGTGCCTTCGTCCACCTCACCAATCTTATAGGTACGACCAGTGTAGTATAGTATCCTTTCAGTGATGGTAGTCTTACCAGCATCAATGTGAGCGATAATAGCTATATTTCGTATATGCTCTAATGGAAATCTCTTAACCACTGTCCCGTCCCTTACCTTGAACTCTCACCACCTATAATGGGCAAAGGCCCTATTGGCCTGAGCCATTTTATGAGTGTCCTCACGCTTTTTAATAGTCGCCCCCTGTTCTTTCGAAGCGTCAACAAGTTCAGCTGCCAGCTTCTTCGCCATTGATTTGTCGGCTCTGGCTCTAGCCGATCGTATCAGCCAGCGTATAGCCAAAGAAGCACCACGGTCAGGCCGAACCTCCACTGGCACCTGATAGGTAGCACCCCCAACCCGACGGGGCTTAACTTCAAGTAGCGGCGTGGCATTCTTTACCGCCTGTTCTAAAACATTAACCGGGTCTTTTGACTCCTGCCGCCCCATAATGTCTAAAGCATCATAGACAATCCCCTCTGCCGTGGCTTTCTTACCTTGCGTCATTACTCGGTTAATCAACCTGGTCACGATGACACTATGATACTTAGCATCGGGAGAGAGTTCTCTTTCTATAACCCGACCCCGCCTTGGCATCTTACCTCCTTAATTTAAGCAACCTCTCCAGCTACCTCTCCAGCAACCTCTCCAGCAACCTCTTCAGCTACCTCTCCAGCTGCGCCTTTAGCTCGCTTGCTTCCATACTTACTACGACCCTGACGACGATTAGCTACACCGCTAGCATCCAGTGCACCTCGGATGATATGATAACGAACACCGGGTAAATCCTTTACTCGACCGCCACGAAGCAAGACTACGGAGTGCTCTTGCAACTCGTGCCCCTCACCGGGAATATAGGCAATGACCTCCACCCCATTGGTCAGCCTCACTCTAGCTATCTTACGCAGGGCTGAATTAGGCTTCTTTGGGGTAATAGTCTTAACATGAATACAAACCCCTCGCTTCTGTGGAGAGCTCCCTGCCACCCTCTTATTCTTTAAGGCGTTATAGCTAAAGCGCAGGGCTGGCGTTTTAGTTTTCTTAATAACCTGCTTACGCCCTTTACGGACAAGCTGATTAACCGTAGGCAATTGGCTGCCTCCTATTCCCCAACAATTTTAATGGATGAGCCTAGGCTCATCCATTTCAAGCTAAATGATAGATTAAGTACTAAATTTCAACCTATCATTTACTTAACTATGGTGTCCAACACTAGTTTTTTAGTCTACCACAGCTAAAGGTTAGCTGTCAACAGCTATGGTAGAGGTCGTAGAGTCGAAACGGGGTAAGGTTAAAATCAACCTATATTTTCTTGCTGATAGGCTCCTTGGTAGCCTTCTGTCTCCCCGGTTAACCATAAGAAAACTAGCTGAACAATTCTGGCATTCCTCTGCAAACGAAACCCCTGAGGATTATAGACCACCAGGAGAGATTGGGAACGACCGGAGTAGCCAGCATCCCACACCGCAGTGTTTACCGTAACCCCACAACGAAGCAGACTCGACCTGGGTGTGGCTAATGCCATAACATTTTTAGGTAGATGGACAATCTCGTTGTAAGTAACAATATAGGCACCTGGCATCAAGTCGACAAAATCCAGCCCGTCAAACACCAATGGAGCTAAATTAGATACCAGCCTTTGACTATCTTTAACCGCTATCCTACCTGATGACTGGAGCATTGCCACCTCCCGTAGTGTAAGGTCAATGCCATTAGGTTGTACCTGCTCATCAAGATTAACATAGCTTTCTACCAGAGGTGGCTCTTGCTGTAACAATCGGTGAATATCCTGCTGGGATAAAATGGCTGCCATTTTCAAGCCTCCTTTTTAGGTTTTATTACCCAATCGCCCACGCTTTTCAAGCATTAAGGACAATCAGCACAGTTGCCCCTATTTTACTACTTGCATAGACAACAAATAATAGCAATAATTTACTATCCGTGAAATGTATAATAGCAAATTGACGGGGGAATAGGTTAATGTAAGCTAATAATTAAATACTGGCAAATTTAAGTTACTCAAAACTAGCAGCATTAAATTCAAGCTCCAAAAGGAGGTGGAGAGATGGAAACTAGGTGGAGAACCAAGCTGATAATAGGCCTAATTCTGATGTCCTCATGTTTCTACGGTATAAATTACCTAATTTTTAAAGACCCGCCATTTATGCTACGACTGGTAACACTGCAACTTGGCTTCGTCCCTATCTCGGTGATACTAATCACTCTATTCTTAAACCGGTTAATTGCCAATAGAGAAAAGAGGATTAGGCTAGCAAAGCTGAACATGGTTATAGGTAGTTTTTTCAGCGAAGTTGGGACAGCTCTCCTAAAGTCCTTTTCCGACTTTGACCCAAACCGGGATAGATTTAGCCAAGAGCTTATCTTAACCAGTCAATGGTCTAACCAAGACTTCTCTAAAGCACGCAAATATGTAATGACCCATGACTATTCAATTCAAATCCAAAAGGATAAGCTGGAGGAATTACGAAATTTCCTTCTAGGCAAAAGGACATTCCTACTAAGGCTACTGGAAAATCCCAATCTATTTGAGCACGAATCCTTTACCGACTTACTCTCGGCAATATTTCACCTAACTGAAGAACTAGCTCATAGAGCTGACGTAAAAGAGCTTTGTAGCACTGATTGTCAACACCTTGCCGACGATATCAAACGAGCATACGCACTGCTTTTCTCGGAATGGTTAGCCTACATACAACATTTGAGAGATAGCTATCCTTATTTTTACTCCCTGGCAATAAGGACTAATCCCCTTAACCCCGAGGCATCGCCAGAAGTTACCCAGAGCCTCTAGCTTAACACTCAATGCTAGTGTGTTAGAAAGAAAGCAGGGGTAACCAGAGAGGTTAAAGGGCACAGCAGTATGTAGTGGTGTAGCCCATTGGCTACTTGGCATAGAAACTGGCTATCCAGCCAGGCCTATCAGGCGCTCCCTCCTCCAGCATCTCCCGCCACTTTTCATCGGTGAGCCTGTCATCAAGGGGCTGTTTGAATTCGTAATAGCTAAAACCAGGTCCAGCCCCAACCAGAATCCTGCCATCGGGTAGTTTGTAAGCCGCTAGGATGAGGTCAACATAACCAACCCCCTCCTCTAAAACCTGCCTCGGTGGGTTGGTATCAGTATGAACATCAGCAACTATGGTCGTTTCTTTCCCCTTTGCCTCGACCCCGGCTACGATGGAATCAAGCCCATCACCAAAGTTCCTGATAAACTCGTAATCGGCCTCAGTCAGCTCCCTATTCTCTAGCTCATTCTTAGATATATCTATTAGCCTGGTAAGGATGCCCTCAAGACTTTCCAGCCGCGACCTTTCCTCATTACTTAGAGCACCAAGCTGAGCCAGTCCTTCTTTGGTCATGCTGGTAAGTGCCAGCATTCGGGCGTAGAACTCAGGGACAGGCTCAACATAGCCAACTACCGGTTTGGGCTGTGGTGGTGCCGCCATAGCCGCCGGAGTATAACTCTGCTTAGCATACAGGATGGTATCGTGCCGTAATTCAGCCCAGGATGCCAGAGCTGTCTGTAGCTCCTTATCCTGCCAAGCCTGCGTCTGCATGAAGGTGGGATAGCCGTTGCCAAACTCCTTGAGCAAGGGCTTTAGCGCATAAAGCCAAGCCCAATAGAGATTACGGTTCCAGTCGGTAATATCAAATTCATCAAATTGAGCCTTTAGTTCATTTAGCTGTTTATCATAGCTGGTGTCTTTGCCTTGATATTCGGTATCCCCCTCTGCCTTTAATATCTGATAGGCCCGCTCCGAGCCAAGGACTGCCATTATATCCAGACCTCGAGGGAAGCACCTAGTTGGACCAAGCTGGGTCATCTTCATAGTAAAGGGCTCGCCACTGCCAACATACATGCCGACTGCGGGGAAGACCAAGTTCTGAAACATGTAGGAATCAGGGACAAACCGCTGCCCCATGAACCGCATTCCCTTTGTCTTATCCAAGCACTGATAAAGCTTTTCCCTGGTTACCGGTGGAAAGACCACACAAATGCCTGAGCCGCCATAGATTTCCGGGCTTCTCATTTGAGCCAGCTCAGCCTTGAGGGCTAGAAGGTTCTCATCACTGGCAAGCAGACTGGCATCAAACTCGGTGCCAAAGACCTCCTCTATGGCACTAAGGTATTCATAAGGGGTAAGGTCATCGGCGGTACCAACGAAGAATGAGGTGACCGAGTAAATGCGGTCCCATATTTCCTGAGCACTACTTTCACCCGCCTCAACGCCGGATAATTCGGCTGAAATTAAAGAGGCTTGGATGGTAGCCAGTTTGGCATCCTCTTCAGTAATGAGAGGACCTTCCAAAGAAGCACACTCACTGGCTTCTCCACCCTTCAACAGGAATGCCATCCTGCCATACCACATCATCGCCTTGAAGTATCTTTTTAAGGTCTCGCTACGGGTATAGTGCCCGCGAGGGACATACTGAGAGTAATCTTCACAGTAGCAGCAGGGAACGAGGCACATGCAATCTGGGCTTGAATTAAAGATAGCGCTGGGCTTAAAGCCCTGGTGCTCCTCAATGTTCTTAAGTTCCTCATTCACTTCGTCCTTCACATAGCTAGGTACGGTGAAGCTGACCTTCTTTATTGGCTTGAATTCCTTCTTATCGTAGGGGTGTTCACGGTTCCATTGCTCAATCTCTGCCTTCAATTTTGCCTCGTCATAGTCCTCGGTGGGCGTCTGGAGAAGCTCCAGCCCAACAGCAAAGTAAGCCACGTTTCTTCTGGCGGCTTCCTTGAGGTCTGAATCAGTAAAGGCTTCATAGTCCTGGATAGACCTTCCCAGCATAGCCTGGCTCATATCGACGAGCTTATTAAAGAATTCCTCTTCTTCAATCCGCTTCAGAATCTCATTGAACTGAATATGGTAGAGATGGAGGAGCGTGTCAGAGGTTACAAAGATGGGAACACCAAGTTCCTTCATATCCT
>CP070810.1:791830-804300 GCA_020343755.1 Dehalococcoidia bacterium
GGGTCAAGCCCTTCTTCTTTTAGCAGATGGCAGGTAGCCAATGAGCCTAACCTCATCACCGAGCTTTGTTGGTCGGTAACATTGGCGGCATCCACCCTGCCCTGCAAAAGCTGAGCCACCTCCGTTATCTCAGTGGTGTCAGTTCCCTTCAGTGGACCAACCTCGGCAGTTATGACAAACTTCCCAGCTTCTAAGAGAGATTCTAGGCTCAATTTATCCTCCTCCTTCTAACTCCTATAGCTCAAGCCAGGAGTGAGAATAGAGTGTTTCGCCGGTAAGGACTCTTACCGTTTTCACATATTTTACTTCCTCTTCACTCAAAGAGGAGAGGTCAGGTTTCTCACCATCCATCACCCGATGCACTAGGTTGACAAGTTCGGGTGTCTCACCTCTGGCAATCTTTATCAGCTCAGGGTCAAAGGCATCAACTATCGCTGAATGAAGTCCGTACTTCATCAGCATCATCAGGTAAGTCCGATTAAGATGAGGCCTGAGGTGGGTAGGGGCGCCGCTGGAGATGTTAGACAGGCCTACAGTGGATTTACATCCAGGGGCAATGTCTTGGAGCATACTCATAAATTCCAGGCAGGGTTTGACCTGGTTGGTATCTACATTAACCACTGGGGTAGCTATAGGGTCGAACCAGATCTTATCATTAGGGATGCCCACTTCATTGGCTTTATACATGAGCTCAGCAGCTATAATTGCTCTTTCATCGGCATCTCGAGGCATTCCCTCTCTGCCCCATAACAGACCAATCATATCGGCATTGTATTTTATGACCAAGGGTAGTTCCGTCTCCATTCTAGTCAGGGAGATGGAATTAATTAAGGCATTACCCTTGTGTACCTTTAGCCCAGCCTCTATAGCCAGCGGGTTGGTTGTGTCCAGAGACAGTGGCTTGTCGGTAACCTGCTGCACGGTGTTAACCATCCATGTCATGAACTCCTCCCCGTTCTTTCGGGCAGGGCCGATGTTGATGTCAAGGTAATCCATTCCGGCCTCAACCTCAGCCTTGGCCATTTTTTGGATGGGTTCGGGATTTCTCTCCTTCATGGCGGTGCCGGCAATGTTGGTGGTGATATTTATATTCTCTCCGATAAGGATCATCACTCCCCTCCTTATGGTTTCCATGTTTTAAGATAGGCTGGAATATGAGCCCCTTCTCTGGGACCAACTAAAACCTCCCAGTCTTTTAGCTCGTCCTCTATACCTCCACTTTCAGCGGCAGCATATCCTGGGATTATCAATTTGTGATGTTTGACCTTATCCATAATCCCGCACTTCTTGACGAAGGCGGCAATATTATCGCTGACAAACGTGCCAGCTGCCCAGGAAGTCATAACCGAAAGCCCGTCAGTGTTCATGACTAAAAGGTAGGCAGGAACTCGACTGGTTTCTATTTCACCAGAGACAATAAAGTAGGTAAGGGAGAAGTTAGTGGTAATGAGCACCGGGGAGTTTTCGTCAGGACCACCAATCTCGTAGATTCCCTCTGTGGTCATCAATGGTCGCTGGGGGTCGGTATAGATATTCAGCCTTTCTACCAGTAAGGGGAACAGGCTCTCCGCGTGAAAGTCGGATAGAACAATGATACCGCCGTATTTAGCCACAAAAATGGAGGCGATCATTGCCTCCTTCATGGCATCATCCGTCATCTCGCTAGGGAAAACGATGGTGGGGAAGCCTAAGGGACGAAACTTTTTGACTAAAGCAGCCGTCCTAATGAATATCTGGTCTTCAAATGCCTGGCGAATAGTTCTTGAGCCAGAATCAAGAACAATATCTTTAATGCCAGCTTCGGTTAATTTAGTAGTCAGTTGGGCAAGCTGTTCAACACCGGAGGCTTTTACTGCTACCGGGCAAGAACTTTGCTTAGCTAAATCTGCCACCGGCTCTAGGTTGTCTTTAGTGGCGGCGTATATTAGAGGTTTGCGCTCAGCGCAAGCCTTTAAACCGGCAGCCAAGATTTCAGGGTTGTTGCTCATTAGGATAATACCATAATCGCTATTTTGCTTTACTTTGTTAACCAGAGCCTCAAATTTGCTGGCATCTCCTGAGTCATCCTTTATGGCTACTAGGTCGGGACGAAGAGTAAGTCCTATCCTCTCAAATTGAAGTTCCTTGAGCTTCTTCAGCCTGGCATTAACCTCAGAATCATCCATGGCATCGCTAATAAGGAGGGCGAAACCGGGAGGGTTCTCAAACCTTTTCTCATGGCGAAACGAGACCGTCTCGCCACCAATCTTTAGTGCCCTGTCGCCGACGCCGATAGTAACCGGTCTAATCGGGGGTGCTGATGCCTCGGCCAATTTAGTTTTTGCCTCCTCAGAGATATAGGGGCAGGCACTCAGTTCTGCCTTACCTCCGGCTAAGCTCATGGCAAAGGCAAGGCAGGTAGGCACTCCGCATTCACCACAGTTCGTCTTAGGGAGAAGCTTAAATATCTCTATTCCGGTAAGCGGCATTGGCAAACTCCTTTTCTATATTATCGGCTCCATAGTCAGGGCTGGGTGCCCCTTCTCCTGTAGGAAGGGGAGAATCTCCTCCTCGGTGGTGCCCACCGTCTCATCGGCAATCATATCGGGGAGGTCAGGCACACCAACCTCTATCGCTCTAGCCTTAAGCCGGTCGGCAATCTCCTCCTTTAGCATCTTGGGCATCCAGACCATCCTCTTTATACCACCATCGCCAATAAGGAATTTTCCCTGGCAGGTATTATACTTGCCATGACCGACGAAACCGGGGGTACTCAATCCACCACCGATAGTACCAGCCAGGGTAGTGAACTTCATCCCACAGGGGGTCATCTCGGTAAATTCCCGATTTACTGTCATTATCCCGTTGCACAGGGGGAGGACGGCAGCCACACACTCACAGCAGCCACAGGTGGTCATGGGGTCATGGACTATGCTGTAGAAGTTATAATGGTCTATCTTTCCACGGGAAGCCTTATAGAGAAACTCGTTTACCCCCTTCCACTGTCCCAGCTTGGCATCAATAATTTCACCCTTGGGCACTGGTTGATTGGGTCCGGTGGGGTTAATTTCATAAGCAGCTTTACAGTCCATCCAGTTATAGGAACCACAGAGCCCGGTTCTTTCCGGGCTAATGGTACAAACGTGAGACGGGGCAAAGGACTGACACAGGGTGCATGAGTAGTAGACATCGGTCGCTTCGTCGGTCATGCCTTCAATTCGGGCATCTCTAGCCGCATATACCTCCCTTGCCTTGGCGCGTGTCTCTACCACTTTATCCTCCTCGGTATAAAGCTTTACCTGCAGTTTATCGAATATGCGGGCAAAATTTTGGTGCAGGGCAGCGTGAAGGAGAGCGCCGATATGGTGTAGTCTGAAGCCCTTGTCATAAAGCTCCTTGGAAATCCGTAGCCAGCCAATATCCCTCTGTCCATTGTGAAAGCACCCTTGAGTGTAGTTTATTAGGTGGTGAATTTGCCGCTCCAAGATAGGTTCATAGTCTGGCTGCATCTCCCTTCCGGCAACCTCAACGGCTATAGCTAATGGCAACCTGGACTCGGGAGGCAAGTCGCTTATATCGGGACCAATCACCTCAAATTTTCCATCCTCTACCTCGTCCATCCGCTTACTGGTGACCCACTCAACCATGGGGGTAAACCCACCGCCACACTCAAGATACCACTCTCCCTTTCGTATCCTCTCGCCCTCAAAAGCAGGACCAAAACCGGTTGGAATTGGTACCTCACTTACGGTAACCTTCAGCCCTCTCACCTCTACGGCTTTGGCGACTATCTTGTCGTGAGGAACGTTGGAGACAACGTGCTCGTAGGTGCAGATGCCGGTAGGTAAAATCTCAGGTATCGGGGTATCGGCAATAGTCGGGAAGCCCCAATTGATTGCCCCAGCGGCATTAGCATACCACTCATCGGTAACATAGCCCAGGGGGAGGACGAAGGAGAAGACGCGGTCTTTATTGTAGATAAGGATTTTTCTGAAGTCGCCAGGCTTAATGCCACCAAAGGACATGGCTACTCTAGTAGCGAAGCCCATAGCGAATACCGCGGCGGTAATATCAGGCCCGTAGGAGACCAAACGGGTTGGCCAGCCAATCTGCACCCCAGCCTCAATTAGCTGTTCGGAGAATCTTTTTCCGTTATGCTCTGCGGCCATAAAGATGTAAAGGTTTTTCTGCTGGAGTTCCTGAGCGATTTCCTTGGCTATCTGTTGAGTGGGCGCAGCCCCACAAATGGCAGCAAAGCCGGGGGCAGTGCCGTCAACAAATTCAACTCCCCGCTTTCTCAGGATGACATCATCGGCAGCACCTAACCAAATGTTGTTGTCGGTGATTTCTTCTTGCTTAGTGTAAAAGTCAGGCTCTTCCAGATATCTTATGGCTTCGATGATTTCCTCAGCAAAGAAGGTTGCCATACCGGCGTCAAGGGCTGGTGCCAAGTAGGGCAGAGGGCAGTTCTCCCTCACCGGGGGTGGCAGCAGTGATTTGCACTTCTTTAGAATCTGCTCCATGTCGCCCAGTTTTTCCACCGGAATTCCCAAAATCCCGTAAATCACCGGGAGATAATAGGCAGTATTAGGGAAGCCCACCGGTTCATTTGGTCCCCATCTATCCATTGCCTCCTGCCACTTCTTCTCGGCTCGGTCTACAATTTTGTGTGCTCCTCTAATAGCTGCCGAGGCAATTATTTTAGACATGTTTTATTTAAGCCCTCCATTATCTTTTTGCATTATAACTATGGGGTTTAAGCTGCTTCCAGTTCCCGTCTCATTGCCATATCGTAGAGTATCCTTTCTCTAGCCTTGTCAATGCCTAAGGCTTTGCGCTTCTTGTCGATATGGCCAATCATGAGGTGGGCGGCTTTAATTGGGTCTGGTTCAAAGGCCCACATTCCACCATATATAGCTTCAAAGTCTTGAAACAGGAATTTAGTTACCTCTTCATTGCCTAGAGTAGGCCAGTTGACGCCAAATACGGTGAATACCCCTGAGCCAACAAAGTATTGACCGATGGAGATTGCCTTCTCACTCATCCACTCAGGAGCAGCTCCAGCAACCGGCAGTTCGCTGATGTCATCGCCTAAGCCACCATCTTTTACCATAGCCGTAGCTGCGATTAGAATTCGGCTGTTATCGACACAGGAACCTAAGTGCAATACCGGAGGAATGCCTACTGCCTGGCACACCGAAGCTAGCCCCTCACCGGCGTATTTTGACGCTGCCTCTGGGGTCATCAATCCGGCTTTGGCAGCCGCCATGGCACTGCAACCGGTTTGGATTACTAACACATCATTCTTTATTAGTTCCCTAATCATAGTAGTGTGAATATCATCATGCCTGACTCGGGGGTTATTACAACCGACGACACCGGCTACCCCCCTGATTCTGCCATTGATGATATTATCATTTAGCGGTCGGTAGGAAGCCCGAAACAGCCCACCTAGTAAGTAGTTAATAGTTTCGTGGCTGAATCCGGCGATTAGGTCAGTTTGTTGCTTGGGGATATTGATATTATTCCCTCGATTAGGGAAATTCTCAATGGCAGCTTTGACTATAGCCTTAGCTGACTCCATAGCGTTGTGCTCGTCAAACTGGATATGAATAGCCCCCGGGATTTTAGCCTTGGGTGAGGTGGTGATAATCTTGGTGTGGTAGCACTGAGCAATATCAGGCAAGGACTGCATTATACATTGGATATCTACCACCATAGTCTCTACTGCCCCGGTGACCAGAGCCAGTTCCTGCTGCAAGAAATTCCCGGCTAGAGGTATGCCGTGGCGCATCAATATTTCGTTGGCAGTGCAACACATGCCGGCGATGTTTATCCCGCTAGCCCCCTTAGATTTAGCCAGGGCTACCATCTCAGGGTCTTGAGCAGCAACTACAATCATCTCAGAAAGCAGGGGGTCATGACCGTGAATGATGAGATTTACTTCGTCCCGGCTGAGCACCCCCAAATTTACCCTGCCTAAAACTGGTGCCGGGGTGCCAAAGAGAATATCCTGCAGCTCGGTGGCAATCATACTGCCTCCCCAGCCATCAGCTATAGCACATCTGACTCCTTGGCGGAGCAAGTTCCGATAATCCTGGTCAACACCGATATGGGTGCGGTGCATTATCTCCACCACCTCTCTATCTATGCCTCGGGGAGCAGCCCCCTCCCGCCGCCATAGCTCTTGACGCTTTAGCGGTGCTCTCCTTAAGAACAGGACTTCGCCTTCCTGTTTACCAAACTCAGCCAGAGCTATTTCACCGATATCAATAGCTATTTCCTGATTGCTGCGGTCTCCAATCTCTACCCCCCAGTCCAGAGCCAGTTGCAGCAGCTTCTGCTCATCCTTAATCTCATAGCCTGGGGCTTCACCTTTGGCTACGGCTAGGAAAATCTCAGCTACGCCTCGGCCATGGTCGGAGTGAGCCGCTGCCCCGCCGGCTACCATCCTGATGAAATTACGAGCGGCAATGGTCTCAGCAGTGGCTCCACAGATACCCCTTCGCCTCTGCTTTTCTTCTGGCGTTTCCTCTTTCCCTTTGGGAGGAGGCACCCGGCACGGTCCCATCCCACAGTTACTGCAGCAACTGCCATCAACTCCTATGGGACAGGGCTTCCTGGTTTCGGCTCTATCAAAGGCGGTATTAACCCCGTCACTGGTTGCCTTCTCAATCATCTTTATGCTGGCATTATCAACGCTCTTTGTTTCTGCTTCTGCCATCTTACTATTTCACCTTTCATTATTTTATGCTGTTAGTTCAGCTATCATTTCCCGAACCAACTTTATTGCTTCTGGGTGCCGCATAATTACTACATCCCCTCCAGCTAGAAGCAAAGCCATGGCTGACATGGCTTCCATTAGGATGCCCCTCTTCTTGGCATTCCCCATATTGAGCTCATCATCGGCGAGATGTAGTTCTTTGGTCTTCCACACCTCTTTAGCTATATTGCAGATAATAGGGAACTGAAGCTTTTCATCCTCTTGGGTTAATCCTGCCATCCTCATTCTCTCCATCACTGAGTAGGCATATTCGATGCCATAACCTATGCCACTGACGGTAGGGTCCATTATAATCAGCTCATCAGTTACCCCAAGATTACCCAACAGGATGTTAAGCTGCTTTGCCAAATTTATATCTATAGGTGTTGACGCCGCCACCGTATGTTGATAACCAATGGCTGAGGCGCCAATCTTTTTATAGTCTCCTTCCTCAACCGGTCCGATAATCAGGTTTTTCCCCTGACAAGCCTCAGCCACTTTTCTTAGTACCTCGATATCCTTCTCCTGATTAGCCGTGCCCCAAACAATTAAGGGAACATCAATAGCATCGGCTACCTTCTTGACGACCTCGGTGGCTTCATCGGCTCCGCGGTCAAGCCCATTGGGGTCAGTGCTGATTAGTTGAAGGGCAATCATCTCCGCCCCGTAGTCATTTATACATTTTTTTGCCCAAGCCACCGGGTCATCGGTTACCCCAGCGAAGGGCTCCAAGGCAGCTTCAGGCCACTCCCCAGGTGGACAGTCCCAAACCTCCATGGCAATGTGGGGTAAATGGGGCATCTCGCCTTCAAATAGGTAGAAGGGGTAGGACGTCTCACCACCAACAGTTATAGCTTTGTCTCCTTTGCCCAGGGTTACCTCTCTGATTTTGCCGGTATATTTTGTTTTAGGGATTTCAAATGCCATCCCTCGCCCTCCTTACTTAAGCTGGATTCCTCCTCTTTTCACTGCCATACCAATCTTGTCCATACCAATATCTCTCACCGGTTTGTAAGTATTTGAGTTTCTCCTCTCTGTCCCTCAGCTTCTGTCTCCATTTCCCCAATTCCTCACCCTTGGGCTTACCCTTCTCATAGGTTGCCCCGAGAACTTCTACCTTACTCCGACCGGGAGCACTCTTTTCCTCAATCTCATATTCCATCCTTCCCCCTTTCTAGACCAGTCCAGCAGCCAGTTTTGCCGCCTTTACTGTATTTAGCATAAGCATGGTAATGGTCATAGGGCCAACTCCGCCAGGCACCGGGGTGATGGCTTTAGCCTTCTCCTTAACCGCATCAAAGTCAACATCGCCGACTAAGATAGCTTTACCTTCAGCGGTTTTTCCTATCCGGTTAACGCCGACATCAATCACCACCACCCCTTCCTTAACCATATCGGCGGTGATAGCTTTGGGTTTGCCTGCGGCCACAATTAGTATATCAGCTCTCTTGGTGTGAAGGGAAATATCCCGAGTTCTAGTGTGACATACGGTAACTGTAGCATTAGCCCCCTCTTTCTTCTGGAGAAGGATATTGGCTATCGGTTTGCCCACGATATTGCTTCTACCCACAATCACTACCTCTGCCCCTTCAATCTTAACCCCAGACCTGATTAGAAGCTGTTGGATTCCATGGGGGGTGCAGGGTAAATAATCTGGCTCCCCAATCATCAGTTTGCCTACATTCACTGGGTGAAAGCCATCAACATCCTTTTTGGGGTCGACGGCATAAAGAACCCTGGTCTCATTGATATGCTTGGGTAGAGGCAGTTGGATTAGAATCCCGTGAATCTTAGGGTCTTTATTTAGTTTATCAATTAGCGCCAGCAGTTCCTCTTCGCTGGTATCAGCCGGCAGGTCATGCCTTTCCGAATATATGCCTAGGGCTAAGGACGTCTTTTCCTTCGCCCCAACATAAACCTGGGATGCTGGGTCCTCACCCACCAAGATAGTGGCTAAGCCCGGTGTGAGGTTATGCTTCTGCTTAAGTTCGGCAATCTCTTGTCTCAGTTCCTCACGAATCTGTTTGGCAACCTCGGTACCACTAATAATCTGCGCTGGCATTTTTTCACTCCTAATTATAGATTTTTAGTCAGCTAAGTCCGATTAAGAAGCTTAGCCGTCAAATCATTGACTACCCTCACCGCCTTGGAGCTATCGGGCAGGTCAAGAAGCGGCTTTAGCTTGAGGTCATACTCGCGTATTTCCTCATCTAAAGGAATGGTGGCTGTGGGCTCAATTCCTAGTCTGAGTAACTCGTCAGCGACAAGAGGGTCCAACTTATCCAGGGCAAAGTTGATTATTACTGATTGCCTCTTTACTGCCAGTTTGAGTTGGGCAATTAAGTCCCTTATCCTGGCTACAGTTCGGACCCCCTTCACCGAGTGGTCAGAGATTATAAGCAGCTCATCAATATTTTGAGTGGTTCTTCGTGATAGGTGCTCCATCCCGGCCTCGTTATCCATAACCATATAGGCGTAGTTTTCCGCCAGTTTGTCGGCAAATTTCCTGGTAATAAGGTTAGGGTAGCAGTAGCACTCAGGGCCTTCCCCCCTGCCCATTGTCACCAGGTCAAGCTTATTACTTTCAACTACAATCTTGTTCAGTTTATACTCTAAATAAACATCCTTGGTCATTCCGGGAGGGATTTTTATTTTATTCTTTTGAAACTCATCAAGGACTGAGCCAACGGTCTGTTTTACTTCAAGTCCCAAACTCTCCCCCAGATTGGCATTAGGGTCAGCATCAATCGCCAGGATTGGTCCTGAGCCGTTCTTTTTCAGGTAGCGAATGATGAGACTTGCCACCGACGTCTTTCCACTGCCACCCTTCCCGGCTACAGCAATATTAAAACTCATATGGTTAGCCCCTACGCTTTTAGTTTTTGAAGCTTGCTTAATCTTTGGTATACCGAAGGAAAGTCCTCAGCATTGGGGTGCGGTAAAAATAGACTAGCAGTATAGTTATTCATAAAATCAACATTTACGCTCAACTCAAAGTTAGTCATCATGTTAGCTACCCTTCTCGCATCATCAAGTAGATCGCGGGAGAAGGAGGTGAGCCTTGCTCCTAAAAGAGAGCCGTTGCCGATGAAGATAAACCTATCCCGAGGTATATCGGGGAGAAGCCCGATAATAATACTCTTTTCAATATCAATATGGCTACCGAAGGCACCAGCAATAATTACCTGCTCTAAATCGGAACAGCTAATATTTACACTTTTGGTTAATGTCCGGCACCCGGCATACAGGGCTGCCTTAGCGCGAATAAGGTTATCAATATCAACTTCAGTGATAACAATATCTTTACCAATCTGGGTCTCTGGCGCCCAGGCCAGGACATACTCATAGCCATCACGACCCTTTCTAGCTCTTTTGGTCGGCAGGTTGGTGTTAAATTTTCCATTCTGGCTGATGACCCCGGCTTCAAGTAGCCCGGCAACGATGTTTATCAAGCCTGAACCACAGATTCCCTTTGGTTTTATTCCACCAATGGTATTGATTACCGGCTCAAAGTTTGATGGATTGATGCTAAAATCTTCAATAGCGCCGTTGGTAGCTATCATACCGTGCTTTATCCCGCCACCTTCAAAGGCTGGCCCAGCTGAACAGGAGGCGGTTACCATCCAACTTGAGTTTCCAATGACTATTTCACCATTTGTTCCTATATCCATGTAAAGCGTCAATTTTTCCCTCTGGTATACCCCTGCCCCGACAATTCCAGCCACAATATCAGCTCCGACGTAGCTCGCCACTGAGGGAAGCGCATAGACATAAACATGCTTGGCTAGCTTAAGCCCCAAGGAACTTGCCCTTACTAAGGGGACAGTATTAACTGTGGGGGTATAAGGGGCTAGCCTTATATATTTAGGTTCCAGACCGAGGAAGAGCTGAACCATCGTCGTATTGCCGGCGACGACTATATGAGCAATATCCTTCACCTTGACCTTAGATTCAGCCAGTAGCTTACTAATAATCCCATTGATGGTGGCAACAATTGCCTGCTGTAACTTTCTTAGCCCCCCTGGTTTCTGACAGTAGGCTATGCGAGAAATAACATCTTCGCCATAGCTGATCTGCCCATTGTAATCAAGCCCCGCAGCTCGGACTTTTCCCCGATTTAGGTCCAGTAGCTGTCCACGGACACCAGTGGTTCCAATATCAAAAGCGAGTGAGTAATGCTTGCCTCTGGTATCTCCAGGTTCTATATTTATTAATTTTGTCCAGCGCTTGTCTGGTTTGGTTGTGGTAACCAGAGTGGTAGCGGTGACCTTCCAATCGCTATCCCGCAGCATTTGAGGCAGTTTTCTTACTATATCGAAGTCTACCGATATGTTTCTAAGGTTATAACGCTTCTTTAGGCCTCTTAGTAATCGGGACAGGTCGCTTATGTTATCCTTTAGGGTAGGTGGTGGGAGCTCAACATAGAGCTTGCTAAGAGGGGGATTAAATCTCCAGCCAGTAGCTAAAGCCTCTAATGGTTGAATACCGCCTACCCTTTCTCGGTCAAGAACAGCCGTCTCCAGTCGCGATTCTACCGGGATGTCAACCACTAAATCAGTAATTATGCGGCTTTGGCAGGCTTGCCTTACCCCCTGGTCATACTCTTGGTTAGAAACCTTCTCAGTCCTGGTGCTTTCTACCTGTCCCTGTTTAATCAACACCTTGCAGGTGCCACAAACACCAGCCCCGCCACAGGAAGCATTAATATGCACTCCAGAGGCAATAGCTGCCTCAAGGAGATTGTCACCTTCCTCCACGATAATATCAACATTATCCGGGGTAAAGTGAACCTTCCTCTTTTCTTTTATTGAATCCTTCGTCATCTAACTCCCTACATCATCAAGTGCCACACAGGAACTATTAAAATATACCGCTGACCTTTCCCGTCTTTACGTCTACGTCAACCTTTCTAAAAGCGGGGTCAGAAGAGGTTCCCGGCATCAGGCTGATGGCCCCGGCGCAGGGACAGAGGAATTTCGCCCCAGAATAAATTAACACGTCACGGATGGGCAGTGTCCACCCCTTGGGAACACCCTTAACTGCCGGATCATGGGTGAGGGAAAGATGGGTCTTGACCATCATGGTGGCGTAATCATCATATTGTGCATCGGCCTCAAGCATTTTTGCCTTAGCCTCGGCCTCGGCAGTCCAAGCTACCCCATTGGCTCCGTAGACTGTCTTGGCAATCAACTCAACCCGTTCCCGTAGTTTCGTGTCCATAGGATACAGGTATTTGAACTCGTTCACCTCTTTGCATGCATCTACCACGGTATCGGCCAATTCTAGAGCACCGTCGCCGCCATCAGCCCAGTGGCTGGACATGGCACAGCGTGCTCCAGCTGCCTCGGCTGCCTTTCGAACCATGGCAATCTCGTCCTTAGTGTCAGTGTGGAAGGAATTGATGCACACCACCGGCTTAATGCCAGATTTTTTGATGATGTTAATGTGGTGCAACATATTGGGGATGCCCTTCTCCAAGAGCCCCAAATCCTCCTTAGTGTAGGCATCAGCTAGGGGTAGGCCGGCTACTACCCTAGGCCCGCCACCGTGCATCTTCAGTGCCCGGATGGTAGTGGTGAGCACTGACACATGCGGCTTGAGACCACTTAAGCGGCACTTGACATTCCAGAACTTCTCGAAGCCGATGTCGGCACCAAAGCCACTCTCAGTGACATGGTAATCAAATAACTTTAGCCCAACGCGGTCACCAATGATGGAGGACTGCCCC
>CP070810.1:804400-828456 GCA_020343755.1 Dehalococcoidia bacterium
AGCGAAGGCCCTGATTGGCAGCGATAATCAAATCCTTTCCCATTGCCCTATAGTGCGGTGGACGCAGAAGCCAGCGTCCCACGTATGTATAGCAACATGCCCGCTGGTACCTGCTCAGTGGAGCACGCCTTATGGCTCTTAAACAGTCAAAGAAGTACCGCCTTCACCTGCTCAGCACTAATCATTGGCTGAGCACTGGTGTTAGCCACGATAGGAACGAGAGGGTCACGAAAGGGAAGAGCAACTATAATTTCAGACAAACCGTCAACAGCCGACTGCATCAGCGGCGTATGAAAGGCACCGCTTACCGGTAACGGGATGCTGCGCTGAGCCCCCTTGGCTTTAGCTAAGCTGGCAGCTTTAGTTAAATTCTCCTTCGCCCCACTGATTACTAACTGACTAGGACAGTTAACGTTGGCCATCCAGGTACCAGTCTGAGCACACACCTCAGCCAATAAAGCTTCGTCAAGCCCAATTATTGCCATCATACCGCCGGGTTCCCTCAGCCCGGCTTCATACATTAACCGCCCCCTCTCTCGAGTCAGATAAACCACAGTAGGAAAATCAAGCACGTTAGCTGCTGCCAGCGCCGTATACTCACCCAGACTATGACCAGCAACAAAAGCCGGTGGTGGTAACCCACTACCAGCCGCCTCATAGGCAGCCTTTAAGCAAGCGTAGCTAACCGTTGCCAGGGCTGGTTGAGCATTAATAGTCTGGCGAAGTTCATCCTCTGGACCTTCAAAGCATAACCGGGAGAGGGGAAATCCTAAAGCCTCGTCAGCCTGTTCAAAGGTTGCTTTAGCTGAAGCAAAGTTATCATAGAGGTCACGCCCCATCCCCACCTTCTGAGAACCTTGTCCCGGGAAAATATAGGCTACCTTCATCAGCTTAGCCTTTAACTGACCCCTGCCGAATTTCTAAGTTGAGTGATTATTGCCTCAGCCTCAGCTACCATCTCCTCCATAATAACCTTGACCGGCTTAATTTCTTTTATCATCCCAGCAATCTGACCTGCCAAGAGTGTGCCATTTTCAAGGTCACCCTCAATCAAGCCCAAACGCACCTTGCCTACTCCAAACTCCATAAGCTCTTCCATAGAGATTCCAGATTTTTCCTTCTCCAGAAATTCGCGCGTTAACTTGTTCTCCAGAGAGCGCAAAGGGTAACCGGTACTCTGACCGGAAATTATTGTGGAGCGGTCGCTGGCGTCTACAATCGCCTGCTTGTAAGCAGGGTGAGCAATACATTCCTGACTACAAACAAAACGCGTCCCCATCTGAACCCCCTGAGCCCCAAGAGCCAAGGCCGCTGCCAAACCCCGCCCATCAGCGATACCCCCAGCCGCCACCACCGGTGCCTGGACACGGTCAACCACCTGGGGCACTAAGGCCATGGTCGTGATTTGTCCTATCTCCCCTCCCGATTCCATACCCTCAGCGACGAAAGCATCCGCTCCAGCTCGTTCAAGACGCCTGGCTAGGGCAACACTGGCTACCACTGGCACTACCTTTATCCCCACCTCCTTAAATCTGGGGATGTAAGGCCCGGGGTTTCCGGCACCGGTAGTAACCATAGCCACTTTCTCTTCCAGAACTACATCGATAACCTGTTCAGCAAAGGGGGATATTAGTAGAATATTCACCCCAAATGGTTTATCCGTTTGCTGCCGGGTCAGGCGTATCTGCTCTCTCACCCAATCCGATTCGCTGGCGCCGGCACCAATAATACCCAATCCACCAGCGTTAGACACGGCTGAGACAAGCTCAGCGGTAGCCACATGAGCCATCCCTCCCTGAATAATCGGATACTTAATACCAAAAAGGTCACAAATAGCAGTTTTGAGCATAGAATAGCCTCCTTAGCTAGCTTTCTTTTTCGGGGTTTTAATCTCGATTACTTCCCTATCAGCATAGGTTCCACAGGTGGGACAAACATGATGAGAAAGTTTAGGGCTATGACATTGGGGGCAATAATCTAGAGAAGGCGGGGCAAGTCCGAGGTGACTACGCCTCTTACCCTGACGTGCCTTGGTATATTTCCGTTTGGGTAAAGCTCCCATGCTACTCCGTTCCTTTCTGCTCGGTTACCTACATTTCACCAGCTAAAGTCAATCTATTTAGCTTAGACCAGCCAGGGTTCGCCTTTTGAGGTAAACAACCACAGGGTCCCTGGTTAAGGTTATGACCACAAGTGGAACATAACCCGGCACAATTTTCACGACAAAGAGGCTTCATAGGGATAGCCAGCAGCACATATTGGCGTATCGCCTCGGTTAAATCAAGTACATGATACTCATCAATGGTAAAACATCCCGGCTCCCCGGGTAAGGACAGCGAAATATCGCTAGCTGCATCGGTAATAGGGAAATACTCTTCTTCAATATTCAGCGTTAGAGGACAATTAAACAAACTCAAGCAACGGCTGCAAGTAACTTCAACCTCAGTGTGTAGTGTAGCCTCAGCCAAGATACCCCGGTCAGTACGCACCAACATAACCTTACCCTCGACCATGCTATCGCCACCGGCAATACTAACAACCTCCCTCACCTCATAATTTCGTACTGAGCCTATAGGTGACTTAAGCAGCTGAGACACATTTATCAGCATTATATTCCACCTTCACCCAACTAAAGTCAGTTTATTATTATAAGCCGAGCTACATACCTAGTGTCAAGCAACAACTAATTTGCTTGGACAACTCCGACGTGAGGTTTATCAGGGTAGAGAATCGTTATAAAAATTTATTAAAAAACTCTTGACAAATATTTAAAATAGTGGTATATTGTAAGTTTGTAATTATGCCTCTTAATTCTCACTTATTATACTCTCTTCATTAGCCACAGGTTTTGCTTGAGAGTAGCACCGAAGTAAGACAAAGAATTTCTGCATTTATTTGAGGAGTAGACAGAGATGGTTTTTACGTTACCACAGACTGAAAAAAGAATGCCTCTTGTTCCCAGAAAATCTTATGCCAAGTTACCCCAGATACTAGATGTGCCTAATCTGATTGAGGTTCAATTAGAATCTTTCCGCCGATTTCAAGAAAAGGGGCTAAAGCAGCTGCTGGAGGGGGGATCTCCTATCAAGGACTTCACCGAGAACAGGCTGGAGCTTAGCTTTGTAAACTACGAGTTCCGTGCCCCTCGCCACTCTGAGCAAGAGTGCCGCCACCGCGACTTGACCTACTCCGCCCCCATTTATGTCAAAGCTAAGCTGCTGGTCAAAACAACCGGGGAAATCAAAGAACAAGACCTATTTTTCGGCAACATCCCCCTGATGACAGCCAAAGGCACCTTTATTACCAGCGGGGCTGAACGGGTGGTAGTAAGCCAGTTACTCCGTTCCCCAAGTGTCTATTTCACTACTGAAGAAGACGCTACCACTGGTCGTGCCCTATGCTACGCTAAGCTAATTCCTGCCCGCGGGGCTTGGCTTGAGTTTGAGACCAGCAACCGGGATGTAATCTCAGCTAAGATAGACGGCAAACGTAAGATTCCTATTACTACACTTTTGCGTGCCATTGGTTATAGTAGTGATGAGGAATTACTCAACCTATTCCGCCAAGAGGACAGCTCCCCGGAACACCAATTTATCAAGTCAACTATGGTGCGTGACCCTTTGATTAGGAACAAAACTGAGGCTCTACTCGATATCTATAAAAGGTTGCGCCCTGGAGACCCCCTCACTATTGAAAACGCCGCCAAACTTATAAAGAACCTATTTTTGGATCCCAAACGTTATGACCTGGGAGCTGTAGGCCGCCATAAGCTTAACAAGCGATTAGGGCTTGACAGTTCAAAAGTAAAGCGGGTTCTAGATGAGGAAGATATTGTAGAAATAGTCAAGCACATTATTATGGTTAATAGTGGTACTGACACCCCTGACGATATTGACCATCTAGGGAATCGGCGAGTGTCCACTGTTGGTGAGCTAATTCAAAACCAGTTTCGAGTCGGTTTATTGCGGTTAGAGCGAGTAGTTAGGGAGCGTATGAGCATCATCAGCACCGAGGCAGTTACTCCCAGCGCTCTAGTCAACATCCGTCCTATAGTGGCGTCTGTCAGAGAGTTCTTTGGCAGCTCGCAACTATCGCAATTTATGGACCAAACCAACCCATTGGCTGAGCTAACTCACAAGCGACGCTTATCGGCAATGGGACCAGGGGGGCTATCTCGGGAACGTGCTGGCTTTGAGGTTCGCGATGTCCACTTTTCCCACTATGGTAGAATCTGCCCTATTGAGACTCCCGAGGGACCTAATATCGGTCTCATCGGCTCTCTGGCCACCTATAGCCGGGTTAATCGGTATGGTTTTATTGAGACGCCGTATCGTAGGGTCGTAGCCGAGGTAAGTAATAGCTACAACGAGCTGCTGGGTAAGACAACCAGAGAGGCGGTATTAGATGATGAAGGCAATGCCATAGCAGAGGCTGGGGTTACTATCACGCCCCAGCTTGCCACCGAGCTATCTCACCTATCACCTAGAACCATAAAGGTGGTGCCCTTTGTCTCTGATGAGATTGTCTACCTGACTGCTGACCAAGAGGATGAATATACTATTGCTCAGGCCAACGCCCCACTTGATAACAATAACCAATTTGTTGGTGAGAGGGTTGAAGCAAGACTAGCTGACCGCTACCTATCGGTGAGACCTGAAGAGATTGAGTTTATGGATGTATCACCCAAGCAGATAGTCAGTGTTGCCACAGCCTTAATACCTTTCCTAGAACATAACGATGCCAATCGTGCCCTGATGGGCTCTAATATGCAGCGGCAAGCAGTGCCCCTGATTCGCCCTGAGGCACCTTTGATAGCTACCGGTATGGAGGAAGAAGCTGCCAAGTACAGTGGGCAGGTGCTCTTAGCCCAAAGTGCCGGAGTGGTAACCTCAGCTACCAGCTCACAGGTTGTGGTTACTAACCACAACGGCAATAAGGACATATATCCATTAATGAAATTTGTTCGCACTAATCAAGGAACTTGCATTAATCAGCGCCCGGTAGTAGATAAAGGTGACCGAGTAGAGGCAGGACAGATTATAGCTGATAGTTCGGCAACTGAACACGGGGAGCTGGCTCTAGGCCAGAATGTGGTGTGCGCTTTTATGAGCTGGGAAGGGTATAACTATGAGGACGCTATCATTATTAGTAATCGCCTCGTTGAGAGGGATAAGTTTACCTCTATTCACATTTCTAAGCATGAATTAGAAGCCCGGGATACCAAGCTAGGACCTGAAGAAATCACTAGAGACATACCTAATGTGGGTGAGGAAAGCCTACGCGAGCTTGATGAAACCGGCATTATCCGAATTGGTGCTGAAGTAAGCCCGGGCGATATTTTGGTAGGTAAAATCACCCCGAAGGGAGAAACTGAGCTATCTGCCGAGGAGAAACTTCTGCGGGCTATCTTTGGCGAGAAAGCTCGAGAGGTGAAGGATACTTCGCTGCGAATGCCTCACGGTGAGTGGGGCAAGGTGATTAACGTAAAGGTCTTCTCTACTGATAAAGGAGATGACCTACCGGCTGGGGTTAATCAATGGGTGCAGGTCTGGGTTGCTCAGAAACGAAAGATTTCCGTAGGTGACAAGCTAGCCGGGCGGCATGGCAATAAAGGGGTCATTTCCCTTATAGCCCCAGCTGAGGATATGCCCTGCCTACCTGATGGCACACCGGTAGATATTATCCTAAATCCCATAGGTGTCCCGTCACGGATGAACATTGGTCAAGTTCTGGAAACTCATCTAGGTTGGGCTACCCAGATACTGGGCGTCAAGGTGCTGTCTCCGGTCTTTGATGGTGCCGATGATACTGCTATCGAGGATGCTCTAGCCAGGGCTTGGCTAGCTCAAAAAGCCGGGGTAGTTAGCCTTGAGCCTAGTAATGAGAACCATACCGTGCAATTGGAGGCGGTCAAAGCCTGGGTTACTAGCCAGGGCTACGACGGAGATAAGGTGTTCAGTGATACCCACCCCGGAGAAGCCAAGGAGGTTTGTCTCCGCTTATGGCTTGAAGACCTGGGTATAGCCAGTCGAGACCTCAAGCAACACGAGCTGGAGCAGGCTGTTCAGAAGGTAAATAGGGAGAGAAACCTCCCCCCACCTATTTTGGGCAAGGTTATACTCCGCGATGGGCGCAGCGGTGAGCCATTTGATCAGCCGGTAACCGTGGGGAACATCTATATAATGAAGTTAAACCACCTGGTTGAGGATAAGGTTCACGCCCGCTCAACCGGCCCCTACTCCTTGATTAGCCAACAACCCTTGGGGGGTAAGGCTCAGTTCGGGGGTCAACGCTTTGGTGAAATGGAGGTATGGGCATTAGAAGCCTATGGTGCTGCCCACAACCTTCAAGAGATTCTGACCATCAAGTCAGACGATGTAACCGGTCGAGCCAAAACCTATGAGGCTATAGTTAAGAGCGAAGATATCCTCCAGCCCGGCGTACCCGAATCATTTAAAGTCCTGATTATGGAACTACGAAGTTTAGGGCTTGCCGTTGAAGTGATTAGTGAGGAAGAAGAAAGGCCAACTCTGGCCGAGGAAACTAAGGAAGCCCTTCAGCCGGAGACAGAGCTTAAAGTTATTGAGAACCCAATTTTGAAAGAGGTGGAAGAGGCTAATGCTTGAAGTTAATGATTTTGATGCCGTCCGTATCTCCCTAGCTTCGCCGGAACAGATTAGGAGCTGGTCCTATGGGGAGGTAACTAAACCAGAGACTATTAATTACCGCACCCTGAAGCCAGAAAGGGATGGACTTTTCTGTGAGAGAATCTTTGGCCCAACTAAAGACTTCGAATGCTTTTGTGGTAAGTATAAAAAGATACGCTATAAGGGAGTTATTTGCGATAAGTGTGGTGTAGAGGTAGCTCGGGCTAAAGTTCGCCGGGAACGGATGGGGCATATTGAACTGGCATGCCCGGTAAGCCATATCTGGTTTGCCAGAGGAATACCTAGCCGACTGGGATTATTGCTTGACTTGTCACCACGGAGCCTGGAACGTGTTCTATATTTCTCCCACTATATCATCACCTCAATAGACGAGAAGGCACGCCAGGAAGCAATTAAACAACTCGGTGAGAAGAACTCACAAGAGATAGCTGAGCGCCAAAGCCTGCTGGAAGCCCAAATTGCCGAGATGGAGCAGAAACAGGCAACAGTAGAGGAAATAAACCAGCTCCGAAGAAACTGGGCCGAGGAAAAGGCACGGCTTGAAGAGCAACTGGCTAACGATATAGAAGAGTTGAAAGACCTCCGCCAGTGTGGACTACTAACCGAGAATCGCTATCAGGAGCTTAAACATAAATTCGGCGAGGTTTTTGAGGCTGGGATGGGAGCTGAGGCTATTCTCCAAATTCTCAAGGGTATTAACCTTGATGAAATACGCAACTACCTACTCCAAGAAATCCGTGTCACTTCAGGTCAACGCCGAAAGAAGGCAAGTAAGCAACTACAGATAGTGGAAGTCTTTCACCGCAGTGGCAATAAACCGGAGTGGATGATTTTAACTGTGTTGCCCGTTTTACCCCCTGACCTTCGACCTATGGTTCAGCTCGATGGAGGTAGATTTGCTACCAGTGACCTTAATGACCTATATCGACGAGTCATTAACCGTAATAACCGATTGCGCCACTTACTGGAAATAGGAGCGCCAGAAGTTATTATCCGTAACGAGAAACGAATGCTTCAGGAAGCAGTCGATTCCCTCATCGATAACGAAAAAAGAGGACGAGCTGTCGCCACCAGTGGTACTCACAAATTAAAGTCACTTTCAGACATGCTCCGGGGTAAGCAAGGACGCTTTCGCCAGAATCTACTTGGTAAACGGGTTGACTATAGTGGACGCTCAGTCATCGTTGTTGGCCCAGAACTCAAACTTCACCAATGTGGTTTACCCAGACGGATGGCTCTGGAGTTATTTAAACCATTTATCGTGCGCCAATTAATAGAGCAAGGCCTTGCCTATAGTGAAAAGGCTGCCCGACGGCTGGTGGCGAGAGCTAAGCCAGAGGTATACGATATACTAGAGGAAGTGGTCAAAGAACGGCCGGTGTTGCTTAACCGAGCTCCTACCCTGCACCGACTTAGCATTCAGGCTTTCGAGCCGGTGCTCATTGATGGTAGCGCTATCCAGCTCCACCCCCTAGTATGTGCTGCGTTTAATGCTGATTTTGATGGTGACCAGATGGCAGTTCACATCCCACTGTCTAAAGCGGCCGTCAAAGGGGCTATAGAGATGATGCTCAGCATCCGCAATATGCTGCTACCAAGCTGCGGTGAGCCAATAGTAACCCCAACCCTAGATATGGTTCTCGGTTGTTATTACTTAACCACCATTAGGCCTGAAGCTAAGGGGGAAGGCACAATCTTTAGCAGTTTCGAAAAGGCAAGCCTTGCCTACGAAGTTGGCGCTATTGATCTTAGAGCCGAGATTGAGGTCAAGGACCAGAAAGGCGGGCAAAGGATTAAAACTAGTGCTGGTCGCATCATCTTCAACGAAGTCTTGCCCCCGGAGCTAGGCTTCTACAACAAAGTAATCGATAAGTCAACCTTAAAGCAAATAGTAACCGATTGCTATCAGCTACTAAGTAACGAAGATATGGCGGTATTACTGGATAACCTCAAACAACTGGGCTTCCATTATGCCACTAAATCAGGGGCTACCATTGCTATGAGCGACATTGAGGTTCCCCAGAACAAACCCAAGCTAATAGAAGAGGCCGAGGAAAGGGCGACCATTATTGAAAACCAATATCATCGCGGCTTAATCACTGAAGACGAAAGGTATAATGGTGTCGTAGGAGTATGGACAGAGACTACCGACAGGATTACTGATACCATTTCTGAGACCCTTGACCGCTACGGTGATATCTACATGATGGCAACCTCAGGAGCAAAGGGTAACATTTCTCAGATTAGACAGCTGTCAGGTATGCGGGGCTTAATGACTAATCCTTCAGGGAAGATAATTGACTTCCCTATCAAATCAAGCCTTCGTGAGGGGCTCAGTGTTCTGGAATACTTTATCTCCACCCATGGTGCCCGCAAAGGATTAGCCGACACCGCCTTGAGAACATCGGAGAGTGGCTACCTCACCAGACGCCTCATTGATGTTGCTCAAGATGTTATTATCCGCCAGGAGGACTGTGGTACTACAGAAGGTATATGGATATCTGAACCGCAAGAAAGGGAGCTACTACCGTCACTTGCCGAGCGAATAACCGGTCGATTGGCAGCTAGTGAAGCGGTTAACCCCAATACTGGAAAAACCATTGTTAATCGTAATGAGGAAATTGATGAGCAGAAGGCAAAAAAAATTATTGCTGCCGGGATAACTAAAGTTCATGTTAGGTCTCCCCTTACCTGCCAATCTAGGCAGGGTGCTTGCCAGCGGTGCTACAGCAGGGACTTGGCTCGTGGGCATCTGGTCGACCTCAACACGGCAGTGGGCATAATTGCCGCTCAGAGCATTGGCGAGCCGGGTACCCAGCTAACTCTACGCACCTTCCACACCGGCGGCGTGGTAGGACTTGATATTACCAGCGGTCTACCCAGGGTAGAAGAACTCTTTGAGGCAAGACCACCTAAGGCCCAAGCCATTATCTCAGAAATAAACGGGGTAGCTGAGGTGATTCAAAGTGAAGAGGGGAAAAAGATTAAAATTACCAGCTCTGAGGTGTTCCGTGACGAATATTCACTACCCCCGGGCTGGCAAGTCATGGTGGACAATGGGCAATGGGTAGATATAGGAGCAGTATTAGCCTCTCCATCTGAGGCTGAAGCTACACCAGAGTCAATAGCCCTAACTACTGAAACTCAACCAATCCTAGCTCGTGTCACCGGGGAGGTAGTTATTGAAGATGGGCAGTTGTCTATTAAATACGAGGAGGAAGAGGTGCGGGAGTATGTTATTCCCGCTGCCACTCATATTCGTGTTCAAGATGGAGACATAATAAAGGCAGGACAACAACTTACCGATGGTTCTATTAATCCACAGGATATACTGCATATCTTGGGTAAAGAGGCAGTCCAGCGATACTTAGTAGACGAGGTGCAAAAGGTATACCGCTCCCAGGGGGTGAACATAAACGATAAGCATATTGAAATTATCGCCCATCAGATGCTGACCAAGGTCTGTATTGACTCCTCAGGTGATACCGAGCTAGTGCCTGGGGAGATGATAGATAGGTTCCGCTACGAAGACATTAATGCTAAGGTACTGGCCGAGGGAGGTGAGCCAGCTACTGCCCATATTGTATTACTGGGTATAACCCGAGCCTCACTGAACACCGATAGCTGGCTAGCCGCCGCCTCCTTCCAAGAGACCACCAGAGTGCTTACTGAAGCCTCTGTCTGTGGCAAGATAGATAGATTGAGTGGGCTTAAGGAAAATGTAATTATCGGCAAGCTGATTCCAGCCCGCTACCCGGCTTCTCCGGATGTGCCAGAGTTGGAAGCTGGTAAAGAAGATGAAGAGAAGCTAACTATTTAGGTCTTCCTGCATCACAGTTTGACTACTTTAATAGCGCCGCTCTATTCAAATCAGGGCGGCTCTATTTTATTGCCAGATTGTTTGTTCCCCCCCAGCAAAGAGCTGACTTGAGCCAAGATGTGATATAATAGGGTCGTTTACCAAAGGGGGTGAGGTTAAAATAGATCGCATTATATCAGGTAAACGCAGCGCTGATGATATATCACTTGATACCAGCCTTCGACCGCGGCGCATTAATGAATTCGTTGGACAGTCTAGAATCAAGGACAATTTGAATATAGCTATCACCGCTGCCAAAGGCAGGGGCGAGGCATTAGACCATATACTACTCTACGGTCCACCTGGTCTGGGCAAAACTACTCTGGCTTATATCATAGCTGTTGAGATGGGGGTTAACATCAAGAATACCTCAGGTCCAGCAGTAGAACGCACCGGAGACCTAGCCGCTATCTTAACCAACCTCCGTAATCAGGATGTACTCTTTATCGATGAAATCCACCGCCTCAATCGGGCAGTAGAAGAGATATTATACCCGGCTATGGAAGACTTTGGCCTAGACATTATCATAGGCAAGGGTCCCGGTGCCAAAAGCCTACGAATAAACCTGCCCCAATTTACCCTCATCGGCGCCACTACCCGCTTTGCCTTGCTTAGCCCACCCCTCCGAGACCGGTTTGGCGCTGTCTTCCGCCTCGACTTCTATGACCAGACGTCTATTGAAGCCATCCTCAAACGCTCGGCACGCATTCTTCAGGTAGAAGCTGAAGCTAAAGGATTGCAGGAGATAGCCTGCCGGGCTAGAGGCACACCCCGTGTGGCTAACCGACTGCTCAAACGAGTCAGAGACTATGCCCAAGTGATGGCAGATGGCATAGCCACCCAATCGGTGGCAGTTAAGGCACTAAATAAGCTTGAAATCGACCATATAGGCTTGGATGAGATAGACCACAAGGTGCTACATACCATCATTGACAAGTTTAACGGTGGTCCGGTGGGACTAGATACCATTGCCGCCTCAATCAGCGAGGAAGCCGATACTATCATGGAGGTCTACGAGCCCTATCTTTTACAACTAGGCTTCCTAGAGCGAACCCCTCGTGGCCGATTAGCCACTCCACTGGCTTATCAACACCTCGGCCTACCCTATAACAAGGGAAAACCTCCTCAGCCAACCCTATGGCAAAATGAGCAGTAGAATTTGGCTTCTAGCTATTATCCTTCTTTTTCTGCCCCTGTTATGGGCAAAACCAAGAGGGAACCTCCTACCGAGGTTCCCTCTACTGAGTATTTGTCCTCTTTATTGGATGGGTCATTCAGCTACTGATGACACCGCTACCGGCGCGAACACCAAATTAGCTGTCATATCCTCATCATAAATGGCGCGTATTGATTGTCCCACCTCCAGTCCGGGAATGCCACACAGGATAAAGCGAGTCCTCTCATTGTAGCTCAAGGTAATCTCACCATCTTCATCAATCGGGTCTATGGTTATAGTCTTATTTCCCAGAGAAATGTCGGTAATTGTACCCACGACACGGCCATAACCGATTGGCTCAATAATAATGACCAGTTTAGCCAGCGGGCTATCTTCCCCTGGTAACGCCCGCACCACTACATGACTACCAACGGCTAAATCATCAAAAGTAGCCTCTTCAGCCAAGGGACAAAGCCATCTCCCCAACCCCGGCTCTTCCACAGCTGGTTGCCTCAGCTCCAGTTGCTGTCTGACTAGACCGGGAACCCCCCAAGGTACCAGCGCTTTAAACAATGAGCCTGCCTTTCCCACAAAGGAACGAAGCCAGTTCTTAAGTCCTAGCCTTTCCTGGCTCTCCTGCCTTAATTCCACCATGCGTCTAACTGGAGGGATAGCCCTCCACGGAATTGGCGCTTCATAGTACTGGGTATCACCGTCAACTGATACCGTAACCTCCTGCAAGCCAGACTGAATGACAAAGAACGTTTTGCCTTCATCAACATTAACTACTTCACCCACTAACAGCCTGGGTGGCATCTGGCTCACCTGAAGTGGCACCCGATTAGGGGGAGCCGCCAGCGCTGGTGATGCCAGGCCTAACACCAAACCGACAGCAAGCGCCGATACCCCGACTATCTTCATTACTTTCATCGTTTACCCTCGGTAATTTATTTCTATCTCACTATCTGCCTTGCACTAAAACTCATCTTGATCAGTCCAGGATAGCATAGGCTATCTGAACAGTAAGGCTAACCTCCATCTCTCCAGGGCTGATTGGTGGTGGAGCCGCTGGTGCTGGTATTGGTACCTCCTCGTATGCACCCCGCGGATAAATAGGGGATGGCCAATAACTACTCTCAGAAATATAGGTTGGCTTGCCCAGTCTAACCCCGGCCAGCCTGGCTAGCTCCTCAGCTTTAGCTTTAACATCAGCCATTGCCTTCTCCCTCGCCTCTCCAAGATAGACTGATGGGTCATCTATAGAAAAGCTTATGCTATCGATTCGGGTGAGGTCTCCCCCAGCCGTAACTACGGCATCAATGATGAGACCAGCATTGTCTATATCCCTTATCTTGGCCGTCACCATATTAGTTACTCGGTAGCCAATGACAATCTCTTGGTTTTTTGTCTCATCCCACCTGGTTACCTTATAAATGCTGAAATACTGGGTTTGAATGTCCTTCTCAGCCACACCATTATCCTCCAGCGCTGTCATCACCCTATGCATAGCTTCAGAGGCCTGGGTCTGAGCCTCAGCTACCGTTGCCTCCTGGGCTTCAATGCCCAACCTTAAGGTGGCGATGTCAGGAACCGCCGTCACCTTACCTTCTCCGGTGACCCAAATCCCTTGCTGCTGACCAAGGTCGACTTGTAGAGACGAGGGCACATTGGCCCATCCTGGACCACCAGGACTTGGGATGCCAGCATAACAGCCACTCAAAGCAACTATCGGTATCACCACTGCCGCCAGACCTATAGCCCATAACCACTTCTTTTTCATTTCCTACCTCCTTTTAAAAGTTTCCTTTCACTAAAACTATAACGGAAAAGTTGCCATTTAGTTAGCTATTAATTGGGAGTAATTTTTAGACTAATCCAGAGCGGCGAGGGCTCTTTCATAGCCAATTTCCGAAATAAAAATCGCCCGACGCAGGGCGGGCTTTGCCGACTCTGGGGCTTTCCCTAGCGCAGCACGAAGAGCAGCTGGATGATTACAAGCACAACCCGCCACGATTATCCTCAGTCGAGCTCGACCATTAGCTCGGGTGTAGACATCTCCCTCACCCCGAGCCTCCTCAGACGGTGCAGGTGGTGGTGCTAGCTCCTCTGTCGGCGCCCTCGGGACACTCTCTACTGCCGGAACCTCCAGTTTCTCGACTGAAACTAAGATCGCCAGCATTTCCAGGCGCTCATCTAGACGCTGGGTGAGGATCTCTACTTGCCGGACATCTCCCTTATCTGCCATACAGATTATTTCGGCTACTCTCCTATCCGCCAACATGGCGCATAATCTTGCCTTACCCATATTAGACGGGGTTAGTGTCAGCTGCACTTGCTCGGCAGCTAGCTTCACTGGATAGAGGGGGTTATTGGGCATGCTGTTACTAGCTGCCACCGCTGTGCCGCCTCCGACTATTAGGAGAATACTAACCACCATTAACGCCACTGCCCACCGCGGCCTCAAGCTGAATAGGGATTGTCTTTTCTTAGTCGCTCCTGCCCGGAGTGCCGAGCGAAACTCATATCTGGCTCTAGCCTTAAACTCAGAGCGGGGTAGAATGGCTGACGCCTTTCTGACAGCCTGAGCCATCTGAAGCAGGGGCTCAAGCTGGGCTGCCTGCTCGGGATAACTCTGAAGGCACTGCTCCAAAGTCTCGCCCCTATCCAGTCTCTCTAGACATTCATCCAGGATATTTTCAAACTCACTATTCTTCATTTTATCCTATGCCACCGAAAATGCTTTGCGCAGGGCTACTATAGCGCTATGCTGTAATGCCTTTACCGCCCCTTCACTCTTGCCCATAATCTTAGCTACTTGAGCAATAGGCAGCTCACCGGCAAAGCGAAGGGATATTACCTCCTGCTGTGCCGGTGTCAGCTTCCTGGTTGCTACCAGTAACCGCTCAATATCTAGCCTCTGCTCAGCTATTAGTTGTGGGTCATAAATTTGCGAGTCATAATTGCTGGCTACTAGAGACTCCTCTAGGGGAGTTGTAGCCCGCTTTGATTTCCTTCTCAGGAAGTCAACCACCTGGTTGTGGGCAATACGGAACAGCCAGGCAGAAAAGGGAATGCCCCTCCACTTGAAAGAAGGGATAGCCTTGATGGCATTGAGAAAGACCTGCTGAGTTATATCCTCAGCCTCCATCCTATCTCCTATTTTGAGAGTTACATAGCGATAAATTTTGTCGAAATACTCTTCATACAATTGGGCAAAAGCCCGTTCGTCACGCTGTTGAGCTCGTCGAACGAGGCTCTCTTCATTTTGCACCTGACAACTCCCCGCCCTTTAACCGGCAATGTTGGCGTTATCCTGTGCATAAATTATAACGAAACAGACGAGAAAAAGATAGTTTATGAGTCTAAATCAAGTGAGATCTTAGGTTAAGTTTAATATATAACCTTAGGTATGTTTTCGATAAAATGTGTTACAATAATTCTAAGATTAAAATCTTCTTCCGAGGGGTAAGGACTTGTCTTATTACGTGCGTCTGATGCGCAGGGAAGACATTGCCCAGGTCACTGAGATTGACCGTGGAGCCTTCCCTACCGAGTGGCCTCCGGTGGACTACGAGCGAGAGTTACAAAACTGGCTCGCTCATTATATTGTAGCCTGTGATGACAATGAAATGAGTGATGAGCCCGAGGTAACAGTTGCCCCCGATAAAGGCCTCTCCAAGCTGGCATCTAGGTTGAGACGATTATTTAACTACGAGCCCTCCTTCCCCAGTGAGCTGCTGCCCTCACCAGGTAGACAATACATTCTCGGCTTTGCCGGCTTCTGGATTATGGCTGATGAAGCTCATATAACTAACATTGCGGTGCGGGAAACCCACCGCCACCAAGGGATAGGGGAACTGCTGCTTATATCCATGGTTGACCTAGCTACAAGGCTAAACGCCGGTAAATTTACCCTAGAAGTTCGCGCTTCTAACATTGCCGCCCAGAGTCTGTATTACAAATATGGTTTTACTCAAGTAGGTCTCCGCCGTGGCTACTACACAGACAATAAAGAAGATGCTATATTGATGTCCATTGAAAATATTACTTCAGCCTCATGCCAGTCACGCCTAAACCAGCTAAAGAAAGCCCACTCCCAAAAATGGGGAATTGCCCTCAACCAAGTTGCCCGATAGTTACTAACCTCACTGGAGTTTTATAACAGCCTACGCCATACTCTTGACATTAGGCGAGATGTATTTTATATTTACGAAGATATAAAGGTGCTTTGTGTTAAAAGCCTCGTTTCAAATAGCTAGGAGTTGCCAAGATGCCACCGACAAGTTTTGACCAATTAGCCGTAGGGCATGAGTTTCCATCGACCAGCTATGAGTTGAGCGAGTCAGTTATTGGCAAGTATCTAGAAGCGGTGGGGGGGCAACAACATTTCCTAACCTCGG
Organism: Dehalococcoidia bacterium; assembly: GCA_020343755.1. Taxonomy (GTDB): domain Bacteria; phylum Chloroflexota; class Dehalococcoidia; order Dehalococcoidales; family E44-bin46; genus E44-bin46. Next base: position 820,484 of record CP070810.1, read on the forward strand.
GGATTGTTCCCCCTCTGGCTATAGCTGCTTATGCTATGACCGCATTGTCACAGTCATTCTCGGTGCCAAAGGGCGCGATACACGCCGCCCAGGAGCTCGAGTTCCTGAAGTCAGTGCCCATAGGGACCACCATAAGCTGTAGCGGCAAGGTAGCTCAAAAAGTACAGCGGGGTCAATTGTATCTGCTAGTGCTTGAAATCAGCGCCCTGAACCAAGACAAGGAAAAGGTCTTGTCTGGGAAAGCTACCGTAGCTGTGCCAGTTTAGGAATTTAGGGAAGGAATACCTGCTTTGGACCAGAAACCGAAACTATCAGACATACACCAAGGAGATAGCTTACCTTCGGTAGTAAAGCAAATTACTCAGAAGGATATTAACCTCTATGCTGAGGCAAGCGGAGATTTTAACCCCATCCATGTAGATGAGTCCTTTGCCGCTCAAACTCCCCTTGGTGGCACGATAGCCCACGGCATGCTCATTCTCGCCTATATCTCGGAAATGATGACCGAGGCTTTTGGTCAAAGCTGGCTATCAGGTGGTAAGCTTTCAGTACGGTTTAAAGCACCAGCCCGACCTGGCGATACTATAACCGCCAGTGGCAAGATTGATTCCATTGAGCATAAAGAGGGTATCCCATACGTTAATTGCAGCATAGAGAGTTGTAATCAAAAGGGTGAAACAGTGATTACCGGTGGGGCGGTGGTTAAGCTTTAGCCAATACTAGAGGGGAGAGAAATATTTAATGGCAGCGGCCAACCAGAGAGTAAGGATAGCCATAGATGCTATGGGTGGTGATTATGCCCCTGGCGAGATAGTCAAAGGTGCAGTCGGGGCTGCCGAGGAAGATGATGTAGAGGTTATCTTAGCTGGTCCTACTGATACTGTAGAATCGGAGCTAGCCAAATATAATATCTCCCGTTTACCTATTCATTGTGCCAACGCTGCTGAATTTATCCAAGAGGAGGAACACCCGGCTCTGGCTGTTCGCCGCAAACCTAATTCCTCTATAGCTATAGCCACCAAGTTGGTCAAGACGAGGGAGGCAGATGCCCTGGTCGCGGCTAGCTCTACTGGAGCAGTGGTTACCAGCGCCATACAGTATCTGGGTATGGTAGATGGGATAGACCGTCCGGTACTTGGCGGGGTTCTTTCCAATGTTGCCCCAAATACGATAATAATGGACTTAGGCGTCAATGTTAATTGCAAGCCAGAGCATTTATTGAACTTTGCTATCATAGGTTCGGTTTACGCCAGAATGTTTCTGAACATTGCCAATCCTACGGTAGGTCTGCTAAATATTGGCAAAGAGGAGGGTAAGGGCAATCAATTAACTCGGGAAACCTACCCTCTTTTACAAAAGAGCGGTTTAAACTTCATCGGCAATGTAGAAGGTAACGGAATCCTTACCGGTCAAGCTAATGTTATTGTCTGTGATGCTTTTGTTGGCAATGCCATTTTTAAATTTAGTGAGAGTGGAGCTGAAGTTATCGGTAACTATTTCAAAAATAAGGTGAAAAGTTACCCAATTCTAAGCCGCTTCTTGAAGGGCAAGGTTAAGGGTTTAATGGCATCACTTTCCTTGCCTGATAGTGTAGGCGGTGGTCTCATCTGGGGGGTCGACGGCATCGTACTGAAAATACGCGGGCATAGTCGAGCTCCAGATGTTGCTATAAAAATAGCTCAAGCCAAGATGGCGGTGGAGAGGGATGTAGTGAACTGCTTAAAATCTGAGCTAACCAAGATTAGAAAACACATCAACTTATGAAAGGAGTTTCTATGTCGGCTGTTGAAGAGACCATCAAAGATATTATTGTTAAGATTGTGCATTGCGACCGGGAAGTTCTTACCCCCACTGCTACCTTCCAAGATATGAAGGCTGACTCCCTAGATATGGTTCAAGTCCTTGTCGCCATAGAGGACGAATTTGATATTGAAATTCCTGACGAGGACGCCCAGAAATTCCAAAATTTCAGTGATTTTATTGCCTACGTTGAAGCTCGCGTAGCCGAGAAGAAAGGCAATGCTTAAAGGTAAGGTAGCTCTAGTAACTGGTAGTTCTCGTGGCATCGGTAGAGCTATAGCCCTCAAACTAGCTGAGCAGGGGGCTGATGTCATTGTTAATTTCTTTCGCCGTCGCCAAGCTGCGGAACAAACGGCTAAGGATATTGAAGGTCTGGGGGTAACTGCCAAGGTTATTAAGGCTAATGTAGGTGACCCAGAAAAGATTGGCGAGATGTTTGATATTATCGGCAGTAGCTTCGGTCGGCTGGATATATTCATTAATAATGCCGCCTCAGGTTTACCTCGTTCCGCCCTAGACCTGGATACTAAAGGCTGGGATTGGACTATGGACATTAATGCCAAGGCTTTCCTACTTTGCACTCAGCGGGCAGTTAGGCTTATGGAGGGGAGGGGTGGTAAAATAGTTACTGTCTCCAGCTTAGGCTCGCACCTAGTATTACCAGGTTATACGGCAATAGGGGTATCTAAGGCTGCCCTTGAGGCTTTGACTCGCTATCTAGCCATAGAGCTAGCCGCTAAAGGCATCTGTGTTAACGCCGTGGCGGCTTCGCTTGTCACCACGGAAGCTGGCGTGCTTTATGCCAGACTAGCTAAAGAGCAACTGGGAGAGGCCTCTCCGTGGCAAACGACACCGGCAGGTAGATTAGTAGCCCCTGAAGATATAGCCAATGTGGTAGCCTTTTTGTGCAGTGAGGCGGCTTTTATGATACGAGGACAGATAATCATCGTTGACGGAGGTACTTCACTAGTACCTTTTGGCCTTATGAATAAAGGAGGATGAAGGAGGAGGACATTGGATAAGCAGCGAGTAGTAGTTACCGGAATGGGTGTTATTTGCCCCCTGGGGTTAAATATAGATGAGTTTTGGGCAGGATTGGTAGCTGGGAAATCAGGCGTTGACTATATTACCCATTTTGATGCTAGTAACTACCCAGTAAAAGTAGCTGGTGAGGTAAACGGCTTTGAGCCAACAAAATACATGGACCTAAAAACGGTTGAACGCACTCGTAGGCCCACTCACTTCGCTATGGCTGCGGTTAAGCAAGCAATGGAATCGGCTAGGTTAGATATGACCAAGGAGCAAGCAGAGCGAGTAGGTGTTGTTACTTCCTATATGCTGGAATGTGAGCTTATTGCCCAAGGGTGGGAGACGCTTCAAAAACGGGGTCCGAGAAGGGTGGACCCGCTATTTTTTACCAAGGCAGCCCCTAGTATAGTATCCCTACACGTCGCACTGTTACTCGGGGCTAAAGGACCTAACACCAGTGTCAATAGCCTCTGCGCCAGTGGCGCTGATGCTATAGGAACCTGCCTAAATTATATTCGCCTAGGCTATGCTGATGTAATGATAGCCGCTCCGTCTGATGCTTCACTAGATGCAATGACCATAGCCGCTATAAGTAGGCTGGGAGCTCTATCCCCAGAGCAAGACCCTAATAAGGCTTGCCGACCCTTTGACCTCAACCGCAACGGTTTTGTCTATGGGGAAGGGGCAGGGTTAGTGATATTAGAAACCTACGAGCATGCTAAGAGGCGAGGGGCACCGATTCTAGCTGAGCTGGCGGGGGCAGCCTGGACATATGATGCCTATGATGTAACCGCTCCCCACCCTGATGCCGAAGCTACAGCTATGAGAACCGCCCTCCAAAATGCCGGAGTAAAACCGGGAGAGGTTGATTATATTAACGCCCATGGCACCAGTACCAAACTAAATGATGTCTGTGAAACTAAAGCCATCAAAATGGTTTTCGGAAACAGGGCTTACCAAATCCCTATAAGCTCCAATAAGTCTATGTTTGGTCACCTAATAACCGCCGGTGGTGCTGTTGAGTCTATTGCTGCGGTATTAACCATAATGAATGGGATTATCCCGCCGACTATCCACTATGAAACCCCTGACCCAGAATGTGATTTGGACTATGTGCCTAACGTGGCTCGCCAGGCAGAGGTAAATGTCTGCCTGAAGAATAGTTTTGGCCTTGGTGGGCAAAATTGCTGCCTAGTTTTTAAACGCTTTAAGGGAGAATAATAAGATGTCTTTAGAATTTGAAGGCAAGGTGTCGTTGGTAACCGGCGCCGCTCGGGGTATCGGTAGAGCTATCGCCCTCAAACTGTCAAGCCTTGGGGCTAAAGTAGCGGTTAACGACGTATCAAAAGAAACCGCCAGTAGCGTAGTTAACACCATAACAAGTCAAGGTGGAGAAGCCATTGCCGTGGAAGCAGATGTAAGAGATAGCGAAGCGGTAAAAGCTATGGTGCAAGAAGTGACTGACCGGTGGGGTAAGATTGATATTTTGGTAAACAATGCCGGCATTAACCGAGATACCCTGTTACTGAGGATGTCCGACGAAGCCTGGGATGACGTAATTGATACTAATTTAAGAGGAACGTATACCTGCACTAAGTTTGCCCTGCGGTCTATGATGAGACAGCGATGGGGACGTATCATCAGTATTGCCTCTATTGCTGGAATAATAGGCAATGTGGGGCAAACCAATTATGCTGCCTCTAAAGCCGGAATCATCGCCTTTACTAAGAGCATCGCTAGAGAGGTAGGCTCACTGAACATAACTGCCAATGCTCTAGCCCCGGGCTTCATTCTCACCGATATGACTGAGAAGCTACCCCAAGAAAGGAAGGATTTGATTCTATCAATGATTTCGCTCCAGCGCTTCGGCAAACCAGAAGAAGTCGCCGAGCTGGTAGCCTTCTTAGCCAGCGACCGAGCCAGCTATATCACCGGGCAGGTTATCGGTATAGATGGGGGGATATAGCCCATCTAATTCACCGTAAGCTGCCTTAGTCTTCACTCCACCAGTTAAGAACGAGACTCCCCGGTCCTACATGCCTACCCACAACCGGCAACATTTCAGTAACATAAAGCTCAACGCACTGGAGCTCTGATGACACCCGTTTTTTCAGCTCCTCAGCCTCATCTGGCGCGTTGATATGATTTATCACCACATGAAGCTTCTTGTCCCGGTACCTCTCCTTCATTATCTCAAGTAATCCTTCCACTGCCTTGCGCTTGGTTCCATACCTGGCTAGAGGGGCATGTACTGTTCCTTTGGCAGCATCCGTCTCCAGAAGTGCCTTGGTGCTAACCTTAGCCTCGGCCCAGGCACGACCCTCAAGTATCCTGCCGCCACTGGCCAGGTACTCAAGACTATCCGCTACGATAATATACTTGACCTTGGCTATCATTTTGTTAGCCACTTCAACTACCTCGGAGAAGCTCTTGCCGGCGGCAGCCGCCCTGGCGACTTCTAGGGCAATAAGCATCTGGGCACCACAAGCGGTGCCGGAATCAATTACCTCAATCTTGATATTGGGTAGCTCTTCCTGAAGCCTCTGTTTAGCTTGCAGGGCTGCCTTTGATGACGCACCAAGCCTTACGCTGTGACTAATGTATACAATACCATCCGACTTCTGGCTCAGCTCCCGGCATACTTCCAAGAACTCTCCCGCAGAGATAGACGAAGACGTGGGCAGCTTCTCTGTCTCCGTTATTTGAAGTAATTTCTGGTAATATTCAGGTAAATTTACCTCGTTTTCGCGATAGAGCTTGCCGTCAATAACAATGCCCATAGGCACTATTTTGATATCGTATTTATCAGCGATTTCCTGAGGCATCTGGGTAATGGTATCAGTCATAATAGCTACTTTGTTCACTATTACCTCCCTTTTTATAGAGCCTTCTTAGCCAGCACCTAAACTAGCTATATTATTACCGGGCAGGTTACTGATATAGATGGGGGGATATAGCCCAGATAATTAGGAATAAAGTATATATTTCAGCCACCCATGCAGCCCCGCCGTCCAGCTCCAGTATCAAGCGGCATGTTAGACCTAATCCACTCCTCAAGCCCCTCTTTGCTCTTGGTCAGCGGCGCTTCTAGCTTGTGCGCATCAACACCAGTGAGGTAAATGTTTGCTCTTTGCTTCTTGGCTGCATCTATCGACTGGTTGAACTCTTCGGCCAGGCGAAAGACTTGAGACAGGTTCTCTTGTAGCGATTGGGGCAGAAAGCCTATCTTTTCACTATTCCTATTCCAGCTATCGGTCTTAAATTTCTTGGGACGCCCCCGAACGCTGAACCTTTCCATAAGCCTCAGATTCTCATTTACGTCCATAAACAGACTGCCAACTATCTCTGGGTCTGTCTTTTCGGCTCGGCGCCGCCTCATGACAAAACTCAATACAATAAGAATAATTATCGGTATTATAATCGCCCACTGAGTACCTTCACCAAAAAAATCCATCTATTACTCCTTATCTCAACTGTTGATATCTATTAATTAAACCAAATTATGAACAATATGTCTACAGGCATATAAAGGGGGCTATTTATAATAAGGCAAGATTATTTTGCTATAGCTTTCACCAACAGGCATATATTTCTGGAGAAGAACTTAAGCGGATAGTGGTAGGAGCTTTCGGAAAAGGATTTAAGCACCTCAAAGCCAGCCCTCGTTGCCAGCTTTTCTAGCTCAGAGTAGGAGAAAAGGTAATAGTAGCGGTACAGGGTCTTGCCCTTTGTCCGCCAGGGCACGGCTACCTCCTTTGGCTTAAACCAGAACCTGGGTTGCCAACGATTCCATACGGTGATAAAGGCTTCACCACCCGGCTTTAATACTCGCCTCAGCTCATCTAGGGCAGCTTGCCTCCTATGGTTACCTTTTATATGGTGGTAGGTGGCTACTGCAATTGCCCAGTCAAAGCTGTGGTCAGAATAGGGAAGATAGCTAACATCAGCCAGCGCTAAGTTTACAGCAAGGTTGAATTTTTGGGAGTATTTTCGGGCAAACCTTAACATCTGGGGAGAAAAGTCCACTCCATATAATTCAAAGCCCTGGCTGAAGGGTAGAAAGTCAGGTCCGTGAGCACAACCCAGGTTAAGTAGCTTACCCCCCTGCCACCGTTGTGCCAACGCTTCTAGCTCGTTACGGAATCTAGACCAATGTCTGAAGTTATACCAGCCTGGGGCTATCTGATTAAATATATTTGTAGTCACCCTATCCCCTTTGTCCCCTTCCCCTCAAGGGGAAGGGGACTTGGTTATTTAAGAGAGGATTTTTACCCCACAAAAACTTAGTTTTTGTGGGAACCCCGTATTCGCCCCCCTTGACTCTCCTTCAATATTTACCCCCCGAGCAGAGGGAAGGGAAAGATGATTACAATATAAACATCTTCTTATCATGGGGCTTCACCCCTCTTTAACTCCCCATAGTTAGGTTGTTACTATTAGCCCAAATCTGCTAAACTGCTATCAGAGTATACTATGAAAAAATTTACCAGGACAATATCCGGGGTTACACCGGTAGCAGTGATGACCCTACCTCTGAAGTGCCCGGGACAATGTATCTATTGTCCTACCTACTCAGTTACACCTCAGAGCTATACCCCTGAGTCACCAGCAGTGTTACGAGGTAGGGAATGTGGGTATGATGCCAAGAAACAGATTAAGCTAAGATTAAAAGTCCTCTCCGAGATGGGACACCCCACCGATAAGGTTGAGCTGATAGTCATGGGAGGCACCTTTCCCGCCTTTCCTAAAGATTACCAGTACCAGTTTATTAAAGACTGCTTTGATGCCCTAAATGGCAAGGAATCATCTACTTTAGAGGAAGCAAAGAAAATTAATGAAACGGCTAACCATCGTTGCGTGGGTCTATGCATAGAAACTAGACCCGATTGGTGTGGGCAGGAGGAGATAGATAGGATGCTTGAGTTTGGCACTACCAGGGTTGAACTCGGAGTCCAGACCTTAGACGACGAAATCTACCAAGTGGTCAGAAGAGGGCACACCGTAGAAGATGTAGTTAAGGCCACCACCTTGCTCAAGGAGCATGGCTTTAAGGTACACTACCACTGGATGCCGGGGCTACCTGGCTCAACCCCAGAAATGGACCTAGAGCTATCCCAAAGGCTGTTTGATGATGCTCGATTTAG
>CP070810.1:828556-844081 GCA_020343755.1 Dehalococcoidia bacterium
AATAAAAAGTCATTAAGTTAAATTTCAAGAACTAGCTAAATTATCGCCCTCCTCCCAGTGGGGAGGGTAATTTAAAACTTGTATTTGACTTCAGCATAATCCGGATAAGGTATTTATTATATTTAGAAATCCGGTTAAGTATTTTCCTTTCCCTGAAGGATGTAGATAGATTATAAGGAACTTTATGAGGCTAATATTTGGCTTGCCTTCCACTGCTTAATAGAAATATGTTAAGGTAAGTCTAACTTTTATTCTGAGAAGGTATAATTCAACAAAGCTTAATGTAACGTGGATAATCCTCTTCTAAAGAAAAAACTCTATATACCTCCTCTGCGGCCGGAGCTAGTCTCCCGCCCGCGTTTGATTGAACGGTTGAAGATAGGGCTCAAGTCTAAACTAACACTTGTGTCTGCACCGGTGGGTTATGGTAAGACCACTATGGTGAGTGAAGGGGTCCGTAGCAGCCAGATGCCTGTTGGTTGGCTTACGCTTGATGACGACGACAATGACCCTATACGTTTTTGGTCATACGCTATTCTTGCTCTGCAGACAATAAGGGCAAATATAGGAGAATCTATCTTGGGGCTGCTCCAATCATCCCACGTACCACCCATTGAGTCAATTATGACGACTATCATCAATGAAATGAGCGGGGTGAGTGAGGAATTCGCTCTTGTCTTTGATGACTACCATGTGATTAGGGCTCAACCTATTCATGACGCCTTGACCTTTTTACTCAAATATCTGCCGCCGCAGGCGCACTTGGTTATCTCCAGCCGCATTGATCCTCCCATTCCCCTGGCTCACCTGCGTGCTCAAAACCAGTTGATTGAAGTGCGTGCTGCTGATCTGTGCTTTATCCCCGAAGAAGTAACTGCTTTCCTTAACGATGTTATGAGTTTGGGGCTTTCTGATGAGGATATAACAGCGCTCGAGTCCCGTACTGAGGGGTGGATAGCAGGCCTGCAATTGGCCGCGATCTCGATGCAAGGCCGAAAGGACATCCCCAATTTCATTACTGCTTTTAGTGGCAGCAGCCGGCACATCCTTGAATATCTTACCGAGGAAGTGCTTGGTAGGCAGGAAGCAAGCACTCAGTCTTTCCTGCTAAAGACTGCTATACTCAACCGCTTTACCGCTTCACTATGCAACGCTGTGACCGGGCGGGATGACAGCCAGGAAATATTAGCTCAATTAGAAGCCAACAACATGTTCCTCGTGGCACTGGATGATGAAAGGCGATGGTATCGCTATCACCATCTTTTCGGTGACCTGCTTCGCAACCGGCTCACGCAGTCTCGGCAAGAGGATATGACCGAACTACACCTCAGGGCTAGCCAATGGTTCGAACAGGAGGGGTTGATCAGTGAAGCTATTTACCACGCCTTAGCTGCGGAGAATTTCGAGCGGGCGGCAAACCTGGTAGAGTCGGTTGCGTTAACCATGTTAATGCAGAGTTACTGCCCCCCGGTTTTGAGCTGGTTGGGGAAACTGCCGAGCGCGCTGCTTATGAACCGCCCGTGGCTCTGTTTGGCCGGTGCCATTGCCAACCAAGTTGCCGGGCACCCGGATGCAGTGGAGCCACTTCTGCAGTGTGCCGAATCAGTCATATCTAGATTTGAACAGGAAAGACCCGCCGAGTCCTTTCCGGACCATGCCAGAATCCGTGGCTATGTGATAACGGTCCGCATTATTATGTCTCTAATTGAGGGAGACATTCAGCGCGTCATCGAGCTCTGTCACGAAGCCTTCAAATACCTGCCAGAGGACGACCTGATAGCACGCGTCGTGGTCGTCGGAAGCCTCGGGATTTCCTACTGGGTAATCGGAGAGCTGCCGGCCGCCAGACGTTACCTGGAGGAAGCCAACACTCTCGGCCAGGCAGTGGGGCACTTCTATTATTCTCTGTTTGCCCTGAGCTACCTGGGCGATATTTATCGAGTGCAAGGTCACCTTCATCAGGCTGCCCAGAAGTATCGAGAGGCGCTCCTTCTTGGTGCCCAGTGGGGCGGTGTTGAACCTTTACCGGCAAGCGGGAACGCCTATGTCGGTCTGTCCCAGGTACTTTACGAATGGAATGATGTTAATGGGGCGATACATCACACAAGTGTCGGGACCAAATTGGCTGAAAGAGGTGGCGTATTTAGAACTGTACTGATTGGTTACTCATTGTTAGCGTGGCAGAATCAAGCCTGTGAAAACACAAAGGCTATTATGGAGGCGCTCCAACGGGGTGAAGGAATCCGTCCGGAGGCCATTATTCCTCATACTCTCCTCCATGCGTCGGCCTGGACGGCTCGTCTGTCACTGGTGCAGGGCGACCTGAACGCCGTAAACCGCTGGGCCGCTTCACAGGAGCCAAAGCTTAATTTGCAGGAGACGCCCGATTTCTGGTCGGAGTTATCCTATCTCACTCTCGTGCGATTACGCATCGCTCAGGGTGAGGTTGATGAGATACCCGGTCTATTGGAACGTTTACGTCAGAAAGTGGAAGCGGAGAATCGAACAGGCAGCTTGATTGAGATTCTAGCTCTGCAAGCGATAGCTCTGCAGACACAGGGCGAGGTAGACCAAGCCCTTGCTACACTGGAACTTGCTCTCTCACTCGCCGAGCCTGAAAATTATGTGCGAACCTTTATAGATGAGGGCGAGCCAATGGCCAAGCTACTGCACCTTGCAGCATCACGCGGCATCGCCAAGAAATATGTGAAAAAGCTACTGGCCTCGTTTCGTATCTACCCCCAGTCTCAACCCAGAGTATCGCCCACTGAGGGGGCTACCATCCCCTCACCTCTGATCGAGCCCCTCAGTAAGCGTGAATTGGAGTTGCTGCGTCTTATCGTCGCTGGCATGTCGAATCGTGAGATAGCGCAAAAACTCTTTATCGGAGAAGGCACTGTTAAAACCCATATCAACCACATCTACGGCAAGTTAGATGTACGGAGCCGTACACAGGCTATTGGCCGAGCCAGAGAACTGGAATTGCTCTAGCCGGTTGCCTCACAGCTCTCAGCAGGCGCCTCATCCATTGCCCCGAAGAGCCCTATAAGTTATTTTCCACCACTTAATGTACCCCCATTTCCACCCCTTAATCTAACCTTTGGCTGATTGCATTGCCCTTGGTTTGCTGGTATTCTGTGTAGATACAGTAGAAGATACGGGCTAGCCCATAATATCGCCAGGGTTCTGGGGATCTCTATCAATGAGCTTTTTGTCTTTGATGAAGAGTAATGGATAAACGAAGGAGGAGGTGTGAAATGCCAAAGAAACATACAAGCAGGCATATTGGCCTCACATTCTCGCTTTCACTCACAAGTTTCCTACCAGACGCTTTAGGATTGCATAACGCCATTTATGGCCTGTTTATAGGTATCGTAAGATCTGCATTACCAAGATCACCCCTACCGACATGCACGTGTGGATAGAAGCGAATGATTAAGGTTGGCATCCCTAGAGCTCTCTTGTACTACCAATACTACCCGATGTGGCGGACCTTTTTCGAGGAACTGGGAGCAGAGGCGATAGTCTCACCAGTAACCTCGCGAGTAATGCTGCAGGAGGGCGGAGCTCGGGTAGTCGCTGATACTTGCCTACCGGTAAAAATTTTTATCGGGCATGTCCTCTCCCTAATAGGAAACTGTGACTTTATCTTTATTCCCACCATCCGTAGTATCAGAAAAAACACTTATAACTGCTCCAAGTTCCTTGGACTCTCAGCGATGACCAGAGCCGCTGTTCCTGAAGCGCCTCCCATTTTGGACATAATGGTTGATGTCAATAAAGGCAGATTGAGACTTTACCAAGCTATCTACCGACTGGGGAAAAATTTTACCCCCTATCCACACAAGATTCGGCAAGCCAGTCTAGACGCTTGGCGCACCCAGCTGAAGTACCGCTATATGATGTCCAACCGCGGACTAACTCAGCCACAGGCAATAGCCAAAGTCTTAGGCACATCCACCCCGGAGTCTCAAGTTGAATCTCCCGAGACCAAAACCACCATTGCCGTTATTGGTCATCCCTACCTTCTCCACGACGACTTCATCAGTCACCGCATTATACCACGCCTTAAGCAGGCTAACGTTAAGGTGCTAACCCCAGAGATGCTTGCCGACACCACGCTCGAATCAGCCGTGATGAAAGTGATGGGGCGTATCCAGTGGACGTGCGAGAGTGAGATAGTAGGTGCTGGTGAACACTATCTGAGAAGTGATGTGGATGGCGTGATAAATGTAATGGCCTTTGGCTGTGGGCCCGACTCACTAATGATGGACGTTATTCGAAGACAAGCTACCCGACTGAGGAGCACCCCCTTTATGAATCTAACCATAGACGAGCATACCTCAGAGGTGGGCATCATTACCCGATTGGAAGCCTTTATGGACATGATTTATAGGAAACAACGGGCGAGGGTAGCAGTATGCGGGTAAGTTTCCCAACCATGGGTGACTACTGGGTATTTACCAAAGCTATCTTTGATAAGCTGGCCTCGGAACTTGTTGTGCCGCCACCGGTCAGCCAGCGCACGCTGACCTTAGGGGTTAAATACTCTCCAGAGGGGGCTTGCCTACCCTTCAAGATCACCCTCGGCAGTATGATTGAGGCCCTGGAACTCGGAGCTGATACAATAATAATGCCCGGTAACTATGGACCCTGCCGTTTTGGTTACTATCACCGACTCCAAGAAGAAATATTACGTGACCTAGGCTATAAGTTCCAGATGATAAATGAGAGTATGGGTATAAGACGAATGGCTGCCTCTATATTTAAGGGGAGCCGCCTGTCGGAGTTCCTACCCGGTCTAATCTTCAGTCTGGCTAAACTGAAGCTGCTGGACGAGCTACCGCACACGCTGTATAGAATAAGAGCTATAGAACAGGAAGTAGGCAGTGCCACCCGAATCTACAAAGACACCCTTAAACCCCTGGACAAAGCAAAAAGCTACCGGGAGCTTAGACAGGTTAAGAAAGAATACCTAAAAAAACTCGGTAGCATACCTACCAGGTCTTCAGACGGGGTGGTGAAGGTTGGCATTACCGGCGAGATTTACGTCGTGCTCGAGCCCTTCGCTAATATGGAGATAGAAATTGAGCTGGGTAAGTTAGGCGTTGAAGTTAGGCGTCCTATCTCGCTCTGGGAGTTTGTCAGTAATTTCAATCCCTTGGTCATTGCCTTTGGCTTGGGAGAAAGAAGGAGGTGTTACCGGGCGGCCCGGCCATATCTTTCCTGCCATATTGGCGGCGACGGCTGGCAATCAGTAGGCGAGAAGGTATTACACGCCAAAGATTGGCATGGAATGGTTCACCTTGAACCTTTTGGCTGTCTACCGGAAACCGTGGCCCGGAACATCATGTCCAAAACCAAAGAAGAACTCCCGGTGCTTAATCTTATCTATGACGAACACACGGGTAAAGCCGGGGTAATAAGCCGTCTTGAGGCCTTTGTGGATATGATACGCAGACAGAAAAGAAAACCGGCCGAGGGTAAACGGAGCAATTTAACCGGGGGGAGGGCTCATGGAAGCCTATCTAGGCATTGATGTTGGTTCAGTAACCACTAAGCTAGCCGTGCTTAATAAGGATGCTGAGCTTATGGCTGCCCTTTATCTACCAACACAGGGTAAGCCCATCACCACGGTGCAGGAAGGACTGAGACAGATTTCAGAACAACTTCCGAAGGACCTGGAGATTCGTGGCGCCGGGACTACTGGCAGTGCCCGCTACCTGGCGGGGGTTATTGTTGGTGCTGATTTGGTCAGGAACGAGATTACCACACATGCCGTGGCTACGCTACAATACATACCCGATGTGCAGACGATATTCGAAATCGGCGGACAGGACAGCAAGATTATTATTATTAGAGATGGCATAATAACGGACTTCGCCATGAATACGGTATGCGCTGCCGGTACTGGGAGCTTCCTCGACCATCAAGCACTGCGCCTCAACATGAGTATAGAAGAACTCAGTCAGCGAGCTATGGAGAGCCAAAAACCCGTGCGCATTGCCGGACGATGTACTGTCTTCGCTGAATCAGACATGATTCACAAACAGCAAATGGGGTACCGCATTGAGGATATACTCTACGGACTATGCCAAGCACTGGTACGTAATTACCTCAATAACGTGGGGCTAGGTAAGGAGATCAACCCGCCCATCGTCTTCCAGGGCGGAGTGGCTTTTAACCGGGCAATAGTTAAGGCATTCCAGGAAGAGCTCAATACCGAGATTATCGTCTTACCCCACCATGAGGTCATGGGGGCAATAGGTACTGCCCTAGTGGTACACGAAGAGATGTCCGCTGGCCAGAGAGAAAGCCAGTTCAAGGAATTCAGCATAAGCGACCTAGAGTACCATACTTCATCATTTGAATGTAAAGCCTGCCCTAATCTGTGTGAGATAGCTCAGCTCTCTCAGAATGATCAGGTTCTCGCCCGGTGGGGTGGGCGTTGCGACAGGTGGGAAAGAAGTCCTGAGTCGTCAAGGCACTAGCGAGGAGATACGATTTATCTTAATACGATTTTCTTGGGATATGAGAAGCGTTCAGAGTATGGATTGCACTTCTTAACTTGACATTGGATCTTCTGAGATGCGATCTTCCTAGACACAATTATATCCCTATTAGTGAATCCCCAACGCTACTATTTTCTACCTTCTCATATTCTCGGAAAGCTCATATAGCTGTGGATAAATGTACTAAGTCAGCTGGTCGCATACCAATGTATAGGTTGTTTCATAAGGTGGAGGGGCTTGCGATGTACCAAATTCAGCGGGCGAATTATCAAAATAACCGATAGTCCAGATTGTTTGCCATTGCACAAAAGCTTGATATGTGTAGCGAATCGTGAATAGCGACTATTGAACAAAACTGACTTTCGTGCAATCCGAGACACAGATGTCTCCGCCAGTAAGGTGGGGGGACTAACGAAATCTCCGCAGAACGAGTAGAATGTGAGCGGAATAAATTGAACGGGTTTCAGTAATGCTTAAAGCGGGGAACTCGGCACTAGATTCACTGTGCCTCCCAAGCCGTGTGTATGGCGTACATTTTGGCTGGGGGAGGTAAATCTCCTCTAACTGCTCAGAGTCGATAAAGGGCATCTTGGCCAGGGTGAGAGCGTCAATCTTATCGCTCTTGGATGAACGACGCAGATACTTGCGCAGAGCGACTGCCTTCTGTGCCTGGACCCTTACCAGGCGACAGTCGGGATGCCGCGCTTTAAGATAGATAGCCACAATTAGCCAGGCCAAGCCGGTAGGCTCAAATACAATAACCGGATTAGACCCGTCGCCGAAGATACGCTCTTCCAGCTTGGCGAGTCCCTCTGGCGTGGCCTGAAAGCTGAAGCCGTCACACAGCTGCGCTCCCTCATCCAGGCAACGTATCTTTTTCTCACAAGGCACAGTCCATTTGTATAACCGCAGCCTTCATTTTCGTGAAATCCCTTCCTTATTTTGCATGAAAAATAGACAGTTGGGGACAGCCAACTCCAAATCTCAAACTACTTTCTTCGCGGGTTCTTGGCTTTCCACTCTCTCGCGTACTCTTCATAGGTGCAAAAGGCGGCACCGGGGTGACCCATGATATACGGGATCAGTCGCTCATGGAGCATTATAATCATTTGTGGCCGACCACTGGTATCAGGATGAATTGTTATTGGAAATATACCCTCTCCTTTCCTATATAGAAAGTCAAATTGAGCTTTCCACATGTCGAATAGAACATCAGGAGATACCCACCCAAAACTGTTTGGAGCCTTCTTAATAAACATCGTAGGCGGTAAATCATCAAGATACCAATTTGCCGGAATTTCAATCAAGTCTGTTTCCTTACCAAATTCCATTGGCTTCATCCACGTCTCGGGATCCTTGGTGTAGTCGATCGGATACCATTTGTCCCCGGTTCGCACATAGTAAGCTTCAAAGTCGCGATGCATCAGGCTGCTATCATACATAATCCCATGCTTGATAAGTAAATCGTTCGTGACCCGGCTAAATTCCCACCAAGGAGCCCGATAGCCGACAGGTTTCCTCCCTGTCAAATTTTTGATTATATTAATTGTATGAACTAAGACTTTCTCTTCCTGTTCGGGGCTCATAGCGATGGGATTCTCATGCGAATAACCGTGGAGACCAATCTCATGACCTACATCCACTATCCGTTTACATTCATTCGGGAAGGTTTCAATCGACTGGCCAGGAATAAACCAAGTAGTCTTGATGTTATACTTTTTGAACAGGTCAAGGAGGTTTTGAGTTCCTACTTGACCTGCCCACACCCCCCTAGAAATATCATCAGGAGAATCTTGCCCTTCGTAGGAGCCCAGCCACCCCGCCACAGCATCAAGATCAACGCCATAACACACCTTCACATTCTTGTCGGCCATGCCTAAACTCCTCATTCTTTGTTTTCATTTGACCTTAGGACTTCAATTAAAGAAGCTGTCCTAAAACTCGACCTTTTATGAATAATAAGCTGCTTCTAATCTCCTCGTCAATTCATCTTTTTGTGACGTGAAAAGCAGCTCTAATTCGAGCCTAAAAAAGCTAACGGAAGAAACGAAATGTCCTATGGTTGATTAATATATCGCGCTCGAAGCCATATTTTGTGATTGGTACATTAGTTCTAATTTGAGCATAGCACCTCATCGTGATAAACTTGGTATTCAGATTCCTAAACCGTGTGTTGGGCGTTCGAGTAGCCCCAGGGGTACCACCAAGCTAAATTTATTCCAAACGGAGGCAAAGATATGAAATCTTCAACAAAAAGAAATTGCGACCCCGGCAATCGTATCTTGAGGTTGAGGGACAGTATTATTCTAGCGGAAGGCCCTTCTTCGCCTTACTCTAATCGGTAAGAAAATGGCTAAAAATATTACCACAGCGATAATTGGTCCAAGTATAGTCCACTTAACTCCAGGGGGTGGTGTTGGTGGCGCAACTGGTGGTGCTGGGGGAGCTGGGGGAATTGGTGCCGGTCTAACCGTAAAGGAACCAGTAAGTCCATTAATAGCTACTGAATAGCTACCAGCCATATCCTTGGCTGTGTAGAAGGTTACCGTTTCACTACCGCCAGCAAGGGTTATTTCCCTTGTTTCTTCTATCATCTCGTTTATCTTAAGGGTTACGGTATAGCTAGCTTCTTGCTCACCCGTATTAGTCACTAAAACGTTTATCCTTACCGTTTCGCCAATATTAGCCTCAGGCGGGAAGATACTCAGCGAACTGGAGGTAAAAGCCGCTGGTGCCGGTATGGGTACCGGAGCCACGATAGTAAAAGTACTGAGGTGGTCCACAAGGGTCGTAACAGTATTATTCACCGTATCAACCACTGATGGTAACTCCAGCCATTCGCCAACTTCTTCATCGCAGTAGGCTATAACCAGTTCCTCTTCAGCTACCTCCAGGGGAATTTCATACGGGTCATAGCTACAGGTTATGGTAATTGCCTGGTCGAAGCTAGCCTCGTCGGGTCCCAGGTCATAGGTTAACCCAACAATATTAGCCTCTGGAGGTGGTGGCAGCGGCGTCTCATTGATAGTAAGTTCTAGACTGGTAAGCGGCTCACCGTCTTTATCCAGGACAATAGTACCCTCGGGAATAACAATGTGAAGCATCTCATCCTCGGAGACGAACTCTTCAGGGAAAAAGTGGGCAACGATTGTTGTATTAGTATTTATCCTTACATCTGTTGGGTTATCATTGCCAATCAGGTCTCCACTCCAGCTGACGAAATAATAGCCAGGTGCTGGCTGCGCCTCAAATTGGACACGGTTGCCTTTCGTCACGGTACGCTTATAGGGATAGGAGCTTGGCACTCGCCCTTTTACCGCGACATCACCACCGCCGCTCGGGATGACATCTACACTGACAGTCCTAGTTGCCCGGGGTGGTGATGACCCACCATCGCCCTCACAGGGGCAACCAGCCTCAACTGGCTTTGCCGTGAATAACATTACCAACATTGGCAGCATCAACACCAAGATTAACCGTGGCAAAGCGATTTTGAGCAGTTTGCTATTCATGTCTTTTTCCGTATTGATATCCCGGTCACACTGCCAGAATTAATTTACAAGATGTTATACTGGCACGTGTATTATATCACATCGCTCCGCCCTGACTATACAAAATGATGGAATGTTACCCCTGGTCATGAATGAAGGGTATTCGTCGGTTTTGTGCTAGAATAATCAGTGGCAGGCAATCGTAATTTTAGGCTTCAAGGGCATCACCTTCTTCTTATTGGCGTCATGCCTTTGTATTTTTGAGCAAACGGCTGGTGAATGAGAAAGTGACAAGGGAGTACCCTAGATTTGTCGTGCCCGGTTTTGTACCCTTTGACCCCGTAGAACTCATCAAACGGACAGAAAGAATTGTGTGTTCTGGCAACCAAAGAAAGTATACAAACTTCTATGCAACAGGAGTGTACGGAGGCATTGCCACCGGTTATACTGTGGGATGCTGCTTTCGTTGCATCTTTTGCTGGGTAGGTCTAGGTAGGGAGTACCCCGAGAAACACGGCAAGTTCTATTCGCCTGAAGGAGCTTTCCACCAGCTTTCTTGGGTTGGCGAAAAGTATGCAACAGCGAAGCTAAGAATCTCTGGGGCTGAGCCGACTCTTGGTAAGGAGCACCTCTTGGGCTTGCTCGGCCTAGTCGAGGAGTCAATGTTTAAGCTATTCATTTTAGAAACAAACGGTGTCTACTTTGGCATTGACGAGAATTACGTCAAGCAGGTTTCAAAGTTCAAGAAAGTGCACGTGAGGGTATCACTCAAAGCTGGCACTCCTGAGGACTTCACAAGGAAGACGGGTGCCAAACCTGAGGCATTTGAGATTCCCTTTAATGCCATCAGGAATCTAATCAGATATGACGTCAGATTCCATGTGGCTGCGATGAGTGCTGATCCGCGCATAATGAGCCCCACAGAGAGGGTAGCATTGTTAAAGAAACTGCACGACGTTGACTCCGCCTTGGTCAAAGGTCTGGAAGAAGAAATAGTTGACCCTTACGAGACCACTTTACTTCGTCTTGGGAAAGCAGGCTGCCAGCTAAAGTGGCCTCTCAAGCAGGTATATCGCTCTGCAGCAGGATAGGGATAAACAAATAGTAAAAAGGAGGCTAACAATATGCTTAAGGGAAAGCGAATTGCCATCTTGGTTGAGGAAGACTTCGAGGATTCCGAGCTTGTCGAACCTCTTAAGGCAGTGAAGGACGCAGGTGCCGAAGTTGTGTTTGTAGGCAGTGGCTCTCAGGAAAGCTATCGAGGCAAGAGGGGTACGGTAACAGTCAAAGTAGATGTTACCGCCGATAAGGTTAGCGCTGAGGACTTGGATGCTGTCATCGTCCCTGGAGGCTATGCCCCTGATAAGATGCGCTTGTATCAACCTATGATTGACTTGGTAAGGAAGGCGTACGACTCGGGTAAGGTAATAGCGGCTGTTTGCCATGGACCACAGCTCCTAATCTCCGCAGATATAGTTAGGGGACATCGCCTTACCTCATGGCCCTCAGTAGCGGTAGACCTTAGAAATGCCGGGGCAAACTGGGTTAATAAGCCATTGGTTCAAGACGGGAATCTAATCACCTCACGTAAGCCAGCTGACTTACCGAGATTCAGTAAGGCAATAATCGATGCACTCGGAGCCCAATAGAATGGAAGGAACCATGGGGTAGAATTGTAAAATGGGAGACCGATATTCCAATTAAATACGAATACGATGCAAAAAACAAATTTAGAACTTACTATCAAAAAAAGGCACAGTATGAGTTTTTTGTACCCAATGTAACTTCAAAGGCTGAGCTTCAAGACGATTTGGAAAAGCTTTTAGCTCGGGTGGATAGCAATATTATTTAATCTACGGTTTAATTTCAATATCTCTACTAAACAAGAAAGGGAAGCTTAGTGCTTCCCTTTTCAATTAAACAAAGTGACGTACTGTGTAACACCGTCTCAAATTGATTTCCACCTCATAGCCATAAATAGACATAGAGATTACTCCCACCTATTGGCAATTGAATTTCTTGTGATATAGTACGGTTATGCCTATGGGTACATATGGTGTGCTTATAGGGTAATAAGGTATTACACCCTCATAGACCATCTAGGAAAGGAGGTGATGCCATGGTCAAAGCCGTAAGGCGAAATGAAGCTAACTAAAACACAGAGAGACTACTTCTTCTCTTATATAATAAGTGGGATACCCTGTTAAAGAGAAGAGATATTTTAATAAGGAGAAAATAAATTGAAAAATAAAATACATAAAATACTGGGAGCTGCCATTAAAGGTAAGTCAGTAATACATTGATCAATTTGGGCGGAGTATGCCTGTTTATTTTGCCCTGCACAAATCTTTATTATTCAACCTACATACTAATTGTTGGCAAACAGCACTGCGGTCTGATTTAGTAAGCCTCCGTTCTACGAAAGCAAAGCCGCAGCCCAATATTATCGTTCGCATCGTTACCTGCGAAACACTTTATAATACATTCAAGAGAAGACCCCCGTTGACGTGCAGGACTTCACCGGTAATACCGCTAGACTCGTCCGAGGCAAAAACACAGCAGCTATCTCCTCAAGTGTCACTAACCTCCGCAGTGCCATCTTTGCAGTGGCACTGCTCTTGAGTTCTGAAGTTGCCCGGAATATAATATCGTTTTGGTGAGGTATCGCAGGTAGCTGACACGGAGGTGAAACCACCGATGGAAATCGCAAGAGAGAAATTAATAGATATGTATCGGGTGATGGTGCGGATTAGAGCCTTTGAGAAAAAGGTCTCTAAAGAATTCGCGGCTGGGAATATCCCCGGTTTTCTTCACCTATACACTGGCGAAGAGGCAGTGGCGGTGGGTACATGTGCCAATCTGAGCCCTGATGACTATATCACCAGTACCCATCGCGGACACGGGCATGTAATTGCCAAAGGTGGCAAGACGGATAGGATGATGGCTGAACTGTATGGCAAGGTAGCCGGCTACAACAAGGGTAAGGGAGGCTCTATGCACATCGCCGATATGGGAATTGGTATAATAGGGGCTTATGGCATCGTAGGTAGTGGAATACCCATTGCTGTAGGAGCAGCCCTTTCCGCCAAGCTGAGGAAAACTGACCAAGTGGCCATTTGCTTCCTTGGTGATGGCGCCACCAATACTGGCAGATTCCACGAGGGAGTAAATCTAGCGGCCTGTTTGAATCTCCCAGTGATCTTCATTATCGAGAATAATGTATATGCTGAGAGTACCCGTATCTCCGACACTTGCAAGCTAGCTAACCTTGCCGATAGAGCGTGTGCCTATGGTATTCCCGGCGTAACTGTAGAGGGTAATGATGTACTAGCTGTATATGAAGCCGTAGGCAAGGCGGTGGCTAGAGCGAGAAAGGGCCAAGGGCCTGCCCTCGTGGAGTGCAAGACCTACCGTTTACGCGGGCACTTTGAGGGAGATATGCAGACATATAAACCCCCGGAAGAACGTGAGATGTGGCAAAAGAAGGACCCCATTCCAAGGTTTAGAAAGTATCTTATTAAGAAGGGGGTTTTAGCCGAAAAGGACGCCGAGAGGATTGACCAAGAAATAGATGAGGAAATAGAAAACGCCGTGAAATTTGCCGAAGAAAGCCCGCTTCCAGCCCCTGAGGAAGTTTTGACGGATGTCTCTGCTTAAGGAGGTGAAGAATGAAGGAGACAACCTTTCTACAAGCCGTAAATGAAGCCCTTTTTGAAGAAATGGAGAGAGACCCAAACGTAATCCTCCTTGGCGAGGATGTGAGAATTTGGGGGGCTCCTCGTGGTGAGTTCAAGGGTTTATTTGATAAGTATGGGCCGGAAAGGGTGATAGATACACCCATTTCAGAGACAGCAATTCTGGGTGGAGCTATAGGCGCAGCCGCCACTGGCATGAGGCCAATCGCCAATATAATGTATTCTAGCTTTTTGGGTGTGTGTGGGGATGAGCTAATAAACCATCTAACCCAAACAAGATACATGTCTGGGGGCAAGATCAAACTACCGGTGACCATAATGTCTTATTTTGGTGCTGGCTTCTCTGCTGGTGCTCATCACTCCAGTAGCCTTCACGGATTGTTAGTGAGTATCCCAGCTCTGAAGGTTGTGGTACCTTCGACCCCCTATGATGCTAAAGGCCTGCTTAAGTCGGCAATCAGGGACGATAATCCAACGATATTCCTTTCCCATCAGATGTTGATGCGTCGGAGCCTAAAGGACCCAATACCTGACGAAGAATACACCATACCTCTGGGGAAGGCGGATGTTAAAAGGGAAGGCAGTGATGTTACGGTTGTGGCTACCGTTCTTATGGTCCACCGGGCGCTATCCGCTGCTGAAAAGCTTGAGGAAAAAGGCATCAGCATAGAGATTATTGACCCTCGAACCTTGGTGCCTCTTGATAAGCAGGCTATTATTGATTCGGTTAAAAAAACTGGCCGGCTTGTGGTTATGACCGAAGAACCGAGTACCGGGAGCGCAGCCTCCACGCTCTCAGCTATAATAGCTGAGGAAGCCTTTGACTTTCTGGATGCTCCAATAAAGAGAATCAATGCACCGGATACTCCTGTTCCCTTCAGCCCAATTCTGGAGAAGGTCTGGATGCCAGATGAGGAAGACTTGATTGCAGCTGTAACCGAGATGATATAGCCTAATTTGGCCTATGACAACAAGTAGTAGAAGCGCTATCTACATATCGGTATGGAGTAAGCGTAAGGCAGTTGGAAAAGGACCACCAGCGGGAATAGATGGTAATTGACTCATGGTATACTTAGCCGCAGCCCATTATTAAGGTTTGTCTTTTGATACGATAGTTTATCCCTTTAGTTTTTGATTAGTGTTAAGTTTATTCTAGGGCTTTACAGGTGAGGCGGTTAGCACGACAGGGTAAGCTACCACCCTCTATGGCCATTATCCGCAGGGTCTCATAGAATGGTACAGGGAGGAGAAGTCTCAAGGACGCTAAAACTCAGTCGCAATGAGAGTTCAGGTTAAACTCTGAGCCTGTCCACCACTCCATATCTTAGGTGCTGTTTCCTTACGTCACTATCAGCTAAGTTTGCGTAGTGCCTAGTCATCTGAAGGCTGCTATGACCCAGCTTCTTCTGGAGAGAAAAGGGATCACCACCATTTCTGAGATACATAACACTTGACGTATGCCTCAGCTTGTGGGGATAGCACCTTTTAAGTCCTGCCTTACTGCCATAAAGGCGAATAATCTTTTCGATGCGCCCAGCGTTCAGGTGTCGCCCATCAGCCGTAAGCCAGAACCTATCTGTGGCCATTGGTTCGGGACGATGCTTTAGTTTATATTTGAGAAGCGCTTTGGCTACCTTTTGCCCAAATGGAATATATCGTTCCCTATTGCCTTTACCCATCACCCTGAGATAACCATTCTCCAAATCTACGTCATCTTCACTTAGCTCCGCCAGTTCCATAAGCCTGGCCCCGGTATCTAGGAAGGTGAGGAGCAGGGCATAATCTCTGAACCCAACATCGTTGTGCCTGTCAGGCTGAGCCAGAAGC
>CP070810.1:844181-868305 GCA_020343755.1 Dehalococcoidia bacterium
TATCGGTATAATAACTGCTGTGGAGGGGTGTCCGAGTGGTCTAAGGAGGCGGTCTTGAAAACCGCTGTTCCCTTTTGGGGACCGTGGGTTCGAATCCCACCCCCTCCGCCACTATATTATTAGTAACCCTATCCCCTTTATCCCCTTCCCCTTAACAAGGGGAAGGGGAATTAAAATAACAAAGAGGGCTATCGCCCTCTTAAACACCCTTAATTAATAGGGGAAGGAAATTTAGGGGGCTGTTTCCCCCTTAAATACCCTTATTAAATAAGAGAAAAGCGGAAGTGGTTACACAGGAGAGGCCTTTATACCACAGAAACCTTATTTTGGGGCAAACCCCGCACATCCGCCTCTCTCAAACTCTCCTTGTTGCCTAGTGGGGTTCAACTGAAACGGTATTTAACATGGCAAAGCCCATCGGATTTAGCCTATAACCACTAATATAGGGCTTGACCAGAATGTAATTTTTGCCAAACAATAAAGGTAAACAAGCCGCATCCTCAACCAATAGTTGCTCAGCCTGCTGATATAAGCCTAGACTCGCCTCATTATCAGGCTCTACATTCGCCATCTCCAGCAAAGCATCTACCTCAGGGTTATTATACTCGCCGTAGTTGTTCTCAGTATCACTATGAAACAGAATATCCAGAAAGTCCTGGGGGTGGGGGTAGTCAGCAATCCAACCCATGTCAAACATCTCGTCCTTCTCCTCCATGATGTGATACATGAACCTTTCTGGCTCTAGCTGCCTTACCTCTACTTCTACTCCTAGGTTGTTTCGCCACTCATAGATAATAGCCTCCAGCCCTGACGATATTAGCCCTCCCCAGCCACCGGTGGTAATGGTAATTGGCGGCAGATTGGATACATCACCATACCGAGAGTTGGCAATTAACTCCTTTGCCTCAGTTACATCAAAGTCCAACCCCGACAAATCTTCATTATAGCCCGGCATACCAGGCGGTAAGATGCCATCTGCTCGCTGCACCGTATCTCTGAATACCAGAGAAACCAGTTTATCTTTATCAATAGCCTGAGAGAAGGCACGCCGAAGGTTAGCATCGTCAAACGGCGGCTTGGTGGTGTCAAAGCCAATATAGTAGAAGCTTAGCTCAGGGACTGCGGTCAAATCCTGATAAAATGGGCCTCGCTCATCGGTAACCTTGTCAATATAACCGCTAGAGACACCGGTGACATCGATTTCGCCTGTCTCATACATATTCATGGGCACACCGCCCCACAACAGAAAATTAACAAAATCGACCTTAGCCAGCTCTCCGTAGTAAAGCTCATTCCTCTCCAGAACAAGCAAACCGCCCTCCTCCCACTGGTTAAGCTTAAACGGGCCAGTGCCGTTTGGGCTGTGCCACCACTCCCGCCCTGAGGCTACATTAGTTCTATCAACGACAAAGGAGGTAGGATAGGTCAGCTTGGACAAGAAATAAGATTTGGGCGCATCTATAGTTACCTCCAGGGTATAGTCATCACTAACCCTGACCCCGCTAATCTCCTCAGTTTCACCGGCTAATACTTCATTAACCCCGACAATATCTCCCAGATAGGTGGCTGCGGTGTTCGACCTAGTTTCAGGGGCGCAAGCCCGCTCCCAGGAATACTTAAAATCCTCGGCTTTAACCTCCCTGCCATCATGGAACATCACATCCTCTCGCAGGTAAAAGGTATAGGTTCTGCCATCATCGCTAATCTGCCAACTCTGGGCGATATCAGGTGCCGGCTCCAGGTTATCGTCAAAACGAACCAAGCCACCAAATAGCTGCATTATATACTCGTGGGAAGTGCTTTCACTGGAAACAGCCGGGTCAAGGGTGAACGGGTCAATGCTATATAAAGTAAGAACCCCTCCTTCACCGGGAACAGGGGGTGGTGTTACCGGAGGTGGTCCCACTGGGGGTGGTTCCACCGGGGGTGGTGGCTGGCAGCCAACAATGAGCAGGCTGCACAATAATATTGCCGAAAGAAGTATATATACGATTCTTTTCATCGCTTGGCTCTGTGATAGATTCAAAACAAACCCTCCCGTTTTAGGCTGAGGAAGTTTTTATCGCCGATAATGATGTGGTCCAGGACGTCTATGCCCACAATTTCTCCTGCCTCGGCTAGCCTTTTGGTTAACCCTATATCATCTTCCGAAGCCGTAGGGTCACCGGAGGGGTGGTTATGGGCGAAGACAACCGAGGCGGCGGTAGCCGATATTGCCTCTTTGAATACCTCCCTGGGGTGAACAATGCTACCATCCAGGCTACCAACCGAAACTTCTGCCACCTTTATTAGCTGATTTCTGGTATCCAGCAAGAGTGCTAGAAAGTGCTCCTTCTTTTTGCCCTTTAGTCTACCTCTGACCAAGCCGACTACATCATCAGGCGACTTGACTAATGGCTTACTGCCAGCTTCCGAAAAGCCCTCTACCCGGTTAGCCAACTCAAAAGCAGCCTTAATCTGAGATGCCTTGGCGATACCTATTCCCTTCACCTGGGATAGTTCCTCCACTGAGGCACTAGCAATCCCTTTAAGACTGCCAAACTGAGATAGCAGTCTTTGAGCGGTTACCATCACCGACTCACCAGCAACGCCACGACCCAGAATCAGAGCTAAAATCTCCTGAGCCGATAGGGCTTCAATGCCAAATTTTTGTAACCTTTCTCTCGGCCGCTCAGAGATAGGCAAATCGTGAATAGTAAATGACTTCTTGGTCATTCTTGCCTCCATGCCCAGCTTTCAATAGCCAACACCCACCAGGGCTGCGGGCATCTCCGTCATGCTTGGCTGAGCCAACGGAGTAACATAATCCCGCCACAAAGCATCCAGACCATCCATATCAAAGCCATAAACCTTTTCCAGAGCTCCGTCATAGCTACTGCCCTGTCTAAAGGTATTCAGCAACTCAAACATCTTCCCCCGTCCATAATTAGTGATGAGAAAATCGACCAAGCTATAGCTTTGAGCATAGGACAGGACAGACTCCTCAGCATAAGCGGAAAAGGGGCTTGACAGGCTCTGGACTGAGATAAGCCTATTCTCAGCTATTGCCCGGTTGAGATAGTCAGCAAATACCGGTTCCAGTGGACCCTCGATATGCATGGCTAAACCCTCGTCAAGCCAGGTAGGCAGGTCAATATAAGGGTTAAGGGTCATTTGATGGATAACTAGATGGGTTAGCTCATGGGCAATTGCCCGCTTACCCCAGTCAAGATTACCCGGAGCTATACCAATAGCCATGATACCATGCCGGGTAAAGGCGACTCCTCCGGTCCACTCTTGAGGATAAATCATCGCCCCTTGTAAATCCTGAGAATTAGCGTAGATATAGAGCTTGACTGGCTTCTCAAGCTCGGCACCGGTGTCCTCAGCCAGCCAAGCCAATGCCTGCTGCGCCGTTAACATTAGCTCCTGGGCAAAGGACTGGTCTCCCTGATACCAGCATATAGTTACTTTACCCTCAATTAGACTTTGCCACGGATAGCGGGTATCATCAAGCTTAACCACAACCGGAGCCGTTTCCACCCGGTCACCTTTGGCGTCCTTCACCGTCCACCAATAGTCTATATTAGACCCCGGGGGAAGCCCGCCTATCTTTACCATTTCCAGAGACCAGTCAATACCAACAGTATTAGTTGGCACAAATTCAATATAGACTTCGCTGGTTACCTGAGCAAAGCCTATTCGGTCAACCCGGTAGTGGAGACGAATATCAGTAATATTGACATCGCTCTCGGCTGATAAACTAAAGTTAAGCCTGTATGGGAACTCAGCCTGAGCCCGGCTATCTAATATTGTTAGTCCACCCTGGGCCTGAACCAGGCTAGGAGCTAATAAAGCCAGGAATAGACAGGCAGCTAAAGCTAATAGGTAAGCCTTGTTAATCATTTTTCTCCACCCACTTTAGACCGAAGATAAGCAGTGATAAAGCCATCCAATTCCCCATCCAATACAGCATCGGTCTCGCTTGTTTGATAATTAGTCCTATGATCCTTTACCATCTTATAAGGATGAAGGACATAACTTCTAATCTGGTTACCCCAGCCAGCGGTTATACGCTTTCCTTTAAGCCTAGCCCTTTCTTCAGCCCTTTTTGCCAGCTCTAACTCCAACAGGCGAGACTGAAGTATTTTTAGGGCAATTTCCTTGTTCTGGTGCTGGGAACGCTCGCTCTGACAGGTAACCACCAACCCTGTGGGCAGATGAGTCAACCTGACAGCACTGCTTGTCTTCTGCATATGCTGTCCCCCCGGTCCGCTCGACCTAAACACATCAACCTTCAAATCATCAGGCTCTATATTAACGTCTACATCGGCTTCGGCTTCAGGCATAACCTCAACCAAGACAAAGGAGGTATGCCGAGCGTGGTCAGCATCAAAGGGGGAAAGACGAACCAGGCGATGGACTCCATGCTCTGATTTTAAGTAGCCACAGGCATAATCGCCACTAAACTCGATGACGGCACTCTTTACCCCTGCCTCCTCCCCCGGGGAAATGTCTAATATATCAGCCTTATAACCGTGCCGCTCAGCCCAACGAAGGTACATTCTTAGTAGCATCTCTGCCCAATCTTGGGATTCTATACCCCCAGCCCCAGCATGAAGAGCTAAAATAGCATTTCTGGCATCATACTCACCGGTAAAAGCCGCCTCTAGTTCCAGCTCATCAAGGCGAGAAGCCACCCCACCTACTTCAGACTGAATTTCTGCCCAGAGTGAGGTATCTTCCTGCGCCAGCGAGGTTAGTTCAGCAATGTCAGCCAGCTTTTTCTCCAGCTCACGCCAAGATTGCACCAGCTTTTTCTGCTCGGCTAACCGACGCATGATACCCTGGGCCTTAGCCTGGTCTAACCAGAAGTCGGGCTGGGCTGACTCTTTTTCCAAGCTGGTAATCTCCTTCTCTTTGGCGGCAATGTCAAAGATGCACCAGTGACATCGCCACTCTAGCCTGTAAATCCTTCAGTTTATCCCTTAACTCTTGCATCTGTCCTCACCATAATCTTTCTAGCCAAAAAGCTTCCCCTGATAGCCTGCCTGAAGCGACAGATTGCCGCCAGCCGCCAGATGGGCAAGCCGAGTTGGCTCAGGAATGCGATAACCCCCACAACACTCCATGACCCAGTGGATAGCAGTTGGGAGGTCAATCTTATGACCTATGGAAACATAAATGGGCTTGGTTCCGAGCTTAGTTCGCAGCGCCGCCCCTATAATCTCGCCATGGTCTACCACTTCGGCATAGCTACCTGGCTCAGTACCCGGCACCTGATGTGTGCCACAGAGTAGAGATTTAGCACAGCCGATAGTTGGTGAATTCAACCACAGCCCTATGTGGGAGGCAAGACCCATTCGCCGCGGGTGAGCAATTCCCTGCCCATCAACCAGGATAAGGTCAGGAGCAACGGTAAGCTTCTGACAAGTAGCCAGTATCAAGGGTGCCTCCCTGAATGACAAAAGTCCCGGGATATAAGGGAAGTTAAGCTTGTCGTTTACCACTTTTGTTTCCACTACCCCAAGTTCAGGATACTTTAAAACAACCACCGCCCCGGTAGCTACCCCTTGGCCTTTGTCGACTGATATATCCACACCGGCTATAAAGCGAGGAACACCGACTTCGTTACTTCTAGTGACCTGTGCCGCCAGCCTCCGCTGTATGTCTAACGCCTGAGTTATGCTAACCTGCCAACCATGCAACTTTTCTACTTTCACACCTTGATTATAACTACTACAAAACCTTCTGACAACTATACATTAACGTGGTTGACAGTTAAACTATTATAGCGCATAATAATCTAGGCAACCAAGATGGTAAAGATTAGATTACGACGTACCGGTAGCAAAAAAAGGCCAAGTTACCGAGTAGTAGTAGCTGATGCTCGGGCACCCCGTGACGGAGCGTTTATCAGCATTATTGGACACTATAATCCCTTAACCGACCCTGAAACAATAGTTATAGATGAAGAAAAAGCACTACACTGGCTGAGGCAAGGGGCTCAGCCAACCGATACCACCGCTAGACTATTGTCAAAGGTGGGTATTATAGAAAAATTCAAAACAATCAAGGAGAAAACATGAAAGAACTAGTAGAATACATCGCCAAATCAATTGTCAATTCACCTGATGATGTAGTAGTCACCGAGGAAACTGATGAACAAGGCACAAGGCTTAAGTTGCAGGTTGCCGATGATGATAAAGGGAGAATTATTGGTAAGCAAGGCCGAATAGCCCAAGCCATGCGCACCCTAATCAGGGTAAAAGCAGCCAAGGCAGGCACCAGAGCTACCTTGGAAATTGTCTAAAAATAACTCAATAAAAGATTTAAGAAAGTTTGAAGTTAGAAATGCATTAATCAGCTACCAAAATTCAGGATGAAATCATCCGAACTGGAATATGTAACTATTGGTCAAATTCTAGCCCCCTGGGGTATCAAAGGCAAACTAAAGGTAAAGATAACAACCGACTTCCCACACCAACGCTTCACTCCCTCCTCAAAGATCTTTATTAACCGACAGCCTATGACCATTGACAGTGTCGAGTGGCACAAAGGTAAGGCAATTGTCAAGCTTCACACCATTGATAGTATTGAAGAGGCACAAAAGCTACGGGGACAACCTATAGAAATACATCACAGCCAACTTCAGCCTCTGCCCGAAGGGCAATACTACCATTTCCAACTTATCGGGCTTGAAGTACAGACAACCCGGGGAGAACGACTGGGAAATATCACCGAAATTTTAACCGTAGAGAGTAACGATATCTATGTAGTCAGTGGTAATAGAGGCGAGATTCTTATTCCCGCCATTGAGGACGTAGTAAAATCTGTTGACCTTAATAAAGGGTGTATAATTATCGAGCCTATTGAGGGGCTCTTGAGCTTAAATCAAAAAGCGGATAGATAAGCACCAGAAGAAGTCCTACTCAACCTCGCTCTTCTCGGAGCTAGAACCAGCCTCCCCAGATTTAAGAATGGCATATCTCGTCAAAGGAGGTGCAACGATCTCGTTTATGATGACCGAGGCGAGCACTGCGTTCATCATTATAGCTCCAAAGGTAGGGAATACCCGCCCAGCTATAAGAACTAATCCCAGAGTAACGCCAGCCTTTGGCAGTAGGGCAAGACCGAGATACTTTTTAACCTCGTCCGAGGAATGAGAAATTGTAGCCCCGGCTCTTGTTCCAAAATATTTGCCTAAGCATCTACCCAGAACGATTAATGCTGCCAATATACCGGCAGTTTTCATAACCGCCACGTTGAAGTGCAATCCCGCCAATACAAAAAACATGGCGAAGATTACACCTTCAATTTCCTCAAGCACCAGGAACGTCTGAGTCTCCCTTACCCTATTCACCACGATAAAGCCAGCGGTCATGTTAGCCAAAATTGCCGAGACACCCAAGAGACTGGTAACACCGATGCACGCCATAATCATTCCGAAAACTACAACTAAAAGTAATTCACGTGTCTTTACTAACCTGGTTATATAGATTAAAGCAAAGGCGAAGGCGGCCCCTATTCCCATAGACTGAGCTATGTATAGGCCAGGGGCACCCAGCACTTGATAAAGGGAAACACCTCCGACACCACTTACCAAGGGTTGGGATACACCTAAAGTGATGGCAAAAGCGATAACGGCAATGGCATCATCAAGGGCCACCACCGCCAATAAAGTTGTGGTAAAGGGGCCTTTAGCCTTGTATTCGCTGATTATGGCTGCTACCGCCGCTGGGGCAGTAGCACACGATACGGCGCCTATGATAAAAGCCATTGGAAAATAGGTGTCATAGAAGGTCGCGTTTGGAATGGTCAAGACGCGGGGGAACAAGAATGCCAGCAATAAGGTAACCAGACACCAGGCGCCTACACTTTGAAACGGTGTTATCCAGGCAATACTTCTGCCCAACTTACGTAGCGATTCCAGGCGAAGACTGCCTCCAATCAAAAAGGCAACAATACCTAAAGCGACATCGGTGATTATGCCCAAGCTACTTATTGTTGCCTCTGAGATAATGTTTAGAACCGAAGGACTCAGTAAAATACCGATGAGGATATAGCCGGTAATCCTGGGGAACTTAAGTCTCTCGGCAGCTAAGCCACCAAAAAAACCGATGACTATAATTATGCCTATGGCTAATACCAGATTTGTCTCCATAAGCATTACCCTAATAAACCTATCTTTGAGCAATAAAGAGCCCTAGAACTAAAGGTTCTAGGGCTCTTTTTTATCAATTCATACTTTTGGGGAAATAGCAACTTTTATAATGAACTTCTAGTTATTATTTACTAAATCTACCTCGGTCAAAAAGCCGAGAAAAGTCTCCGTCAAAATTCTTCAAGAAATCGTGCATATCTAGCACATCATCGGCGGTTAGCTTACCTGCATTCCTGAACCTACGCAGCTCTGCCTCAGTAAGGTCAGTAATAACCTCGGGTGCCTTACCCTCCCTGACTATGGCCGCTATTAAACACCGAGTATGACACGATGAACAAATTGCACTCAAAAACCATAAATCTTGGTCATGGCTAAGGACATTAATATTATCTACCCCATAACGATGCCCACAAACGCCACACTTTATTGAAGTCATCAACCTTTTAATAAGACCCTCTTCCACCAATTTAACCTCTAACGCTAAAGTCTAGCTTAAGATTTACGCTTATCGAAATCGTCTAAATCAAGAGTATTAATGAAATCATAGAAAGCCGACATCTTCTTTAGTTCTTCCTCACTAATCTCCTTACCCTTCCCCTCAGCCTTACCTGCTTCTCTTTCTCTAAGAATAGGCTTGCCTGCCTCCTTGTCTAGCAAGATACCGGCTTTATCTAAAACTGCCTCCTCGGCATAGATAGGCACCTCCTCCCTTACTGCCAGGGCTAAAGCATCACTGGGACGGGAGTCAATTTCTATTACCCCACTATCCACATTAAGAATAATCTTGGCATAAAAGGTATCGTTTTTAAGGTCACTGACGATGATAGAGCTGACAGTACCACCCAAGCTATTGATTACTGATTGTAACAAGTCGTGAGTCAAAGGTCTAGGCACAGTAACACCCTGAAGTTTTATCCGTATGGCATCTGCCTCAGCGGGACCAATCCAAATAGGCAGATAACGCTCGGCCTCTTTCTCCTTCAAAATCACTACCCGTTGGTAATTCACCATATTAACTCGAATACTGTCAATAGTCATCTCTATCATAGCCATACCCCCCATTTAACAATGACATATTTAATTCTACTCCTGATTACCACCACTGTCAACTAGAAATAGCAGATAGAATTTGAAGCAACATCTAAGCAGTTGATAAACAATTTACTATCTATAAGCATTCGGCTAAACCACTTTATTATGGTATAATTAATAAACAAAAGTAAGAATTTTGTCACCTTAACTGAAAGGAGGCTAAGCATGGCTGAAGGCCAAAAGGCCATTGTTTGGTTCAATGAAGTCTCCAAAAATGATGTTTCCCTTGTCGGCGGTAAAGGAGCCAATTTAGGTGAAATGACTAATGCCAAAATACCCGTCCCCCCAGGTTTCATTGTAACCGCTAACGCCTATTACGACTTTCTACAAAGGTCAGGAATCACTGATAAAATTCGTGAACTTCTAGAACCGCTAGACGTTAATAATAGTAAACAACTTCAGCAAGTAGCTAATAAGGTAAAGGAGATAATGCTAAATGCTACTATGCCCCCGGAACTAGCTAGGGAGATTCGAGAGGCTTATATAAAAATGGGTAGAGGCTTAGTCGCGGTGCGCTCCTCAGCTACTGCCGAGGATCTGCCC
Organism: Dehalococcoidia bacterium; assembly: GCA_020343755.1. GTDB lineage: Bacteria > Chloroflexota > Dehalococcoidia > Dehalococcoidales > E44-bin46 > E44-bin46. The sequence continues at coordinate 853,960 of CP070810.1, forward strand.
ACGGCTTCCTTTGCCGGGCAGCAGACCACTTTTCTTAATGTCCAAGGTGAAGAAGAGGTAGTAGCTGCTGTTCAAGGATGCTGGGCATCCCTCTTTCGCCCACGAGCCATTTTCTACAGGCAGCAACAAGGTTTTGACCATCTTAAAGTGGGCATCGCTGTCCCGGTTCAGAAAATGGTGCAATCTGAGGCTTCTGGGGTCTTGTTTACCGTAGAACCAGTAACCAGTGATGCCAGTAAGATTGTTATTGAGGCTGTTTATGGGCTTGGTGAAGCCATCGTCTCAGGAGAGGTAAACCCTGACCTTTACATTGTAAATAAAGAGGACGTAGAAATTAGTAATAAAAAAATTGGCAAGCAGGATTGGCAACTAACAAGGAATCCAGCTGGCGGTGACAAGAACCCTAATATTAAAGTGCCTCTCCCACCTTCAATGCAAACTCAGCAAAAGTTAGCTGATGATGACATAATTACTCTGGCTAAGCTGGGGAAATACATCGAGGATTTATATCACTTCCCTCAAGATATAGAATGGGCAAAAGAGGATAAGGAAATCTTTATCGTCCAAACCCGCCCAGTAACTACTATAAAGAAGGAGGCAGCAGTTAAGGTTGTGCCTGAAATTACCGCCCCGGTGTTTCTGTCAGGAGCACCTGCCAGCCCTGGTATAGCCTCAGGACCAGTCAAAATAGTACCCGAAGCCTCCCAAATAGACAAGGTAAATGAAGGCGATATCCTGATTGCTGAAATGACCACCCCCGACTTCGTGCCGGCAATGAAGCGGGCGGCAGCTATTGTCACCGACCGTGGGGGTAGAACTGCCCATGCCGCTATCGTTAGCCGGGAGCTAGGCGTACCCTGTGTGGTCGGTACCGAGCAAGCCACCTCTACACTAAAAGATGGACAGATAATCACCGTAGATGGTTCAACGGGTAAGGTCTACGAGGGGAAAGTAGCCGAGACGGTGTTGCCTGGTGCTCCGGCTATGCCCAAGAAAAAGATTAAGACGAAGACAAGAGTCTATGTAAACTTGGCTGAGCCCGAAGCGGCTGATAAAGTGGCAGCTCGTGATGTAGATGGCGTTGGTTTGCTTCGAGCTGAGTTCATTATTGCCGGGATTGGTGAGCACCCCAACTATATGATTAGTCAAAACCGGGGCCAAGAGTTCATAGATAAGCTCGCCAAGGGACTGACTATCTTTGCCAAGGCATTCAACCCCCGACCCGTAGTCTATAGAACCAATGACTTCAAGACCAATGAGTACCGAGCGCTCAAAGGTGGGGAAGATTATGAAGCCGTCGAAGAGAACCCCATGCTTGGCTACCGGGGTGCCTCCCGGTACATTACTGACATTGAGGTGTTCAAGCTAGAATTAGAAGCCATTAAGAAAGTAAGACAGAAATATGCCAACCTCTGGGTGATGATTCCCTTCGTCCGAACAGTTGATGAGCTGGCTAGCACAGTAAGGATTATGGAGTCAGAGGGGCTAAAGCGCACCAAAAATTTCAAACTGTGGATGATGGCTGAAGTGCCGTCTAACTTTATTCTCCTGGAAAAGTTCATTGAGGTTGGCATTGATGGCATATCCATCGGCTCAAATGACCTAACCCAGCTCATCCTAGGCATTGATAGGGACAGCGGAAAATTAGCCGATACCTTTGACGAACGAGACGAAGCCGTGATGATAGCTCTGGAACGGCTTATCAAGGTATCCAAGAGCATGGGGGTCACCTCCTCTATTTGTGGGCAGGCACCTTCAGTCTACCCTGAACTTACTGAAAAACTCGTGGAGTGGGGCATTACCTCAGTTTCAGTCAGCCCAGACATGATTGACCAGACTAGAGAAATAATTGCTAAAGTTGAAGAGAAATTGAAACTGAATGATTAATCGGTTAAATATTCGCCAGCTAGCTGAAGAAAAGGAAGAAAGCCTCTCTCCATACGCAGCCAAAAGCAGGTTGTCGCGGGGCAGGCTCAGGCATGAAGAGCCGTGTATGGTACGTACCGCTTTCCAGCGCGACCGAGACCGTATCATCCATAGCAAGGCTTTTCGCCGTCTCAAGCATAAGACGCAGGTCTTCATTGCCCCCTTAGGTGACCATTATGTAACCCGACTCACCCATACCCTGGAGGTGTCTCAAATAGCTCGCACCATAGCCCGCGCCCTAAATCTTAATGAAGACCTGACTGAGGCAATTGCTCTAGGTCATGACCTAGGGCATACTCCTTTCGGTCACGTTGGTGAGGATGTTTTAAACGAGCTGTACCACCAGGGATTCAGGCACAATGAGCAATCCCTGCGAGTTGTTGACCTTTTAGAGAATAATGGTTACGGACTCAATCTTACCTGGGAGGTGAGAGACGGTATTGTTAATCACTCCAAGACAAGGACCGATATCTTGGGACAAGACTGGGGAAAGGTAAATACCCTAGAAGGTGAAGTATGTAAAATTGCCGATACCGTAGCCTACATTAACCACGATATTGGTGACGCCATAAGAGCTGGCATCATCACCGAGGGCGATTTACCACTGGCAGCGGTTAAAGTATTAGGTCTCTCCCACTCGCAACGCATCAATACTATGGTGTGTGATATTATTGACTACTCCTGGGCAGCCAGTGGGCGTGATACTACAATAGACAGCCCAAAGATAGGGATGAGCCCTCAGATTCTGGAGGCAACCGAAACCCTGCGTAAATTTCTTTTTGACCGGGTATATAACCTGCACGCCGACCAGAAGGAAACGGAAAAAGCAAGGGAAGTGATTCGTCTATTATATAGATACTTTAATGAGCATGAAGACAAGCTGCCGTCAGAGTATTGCCTTCACAGGGATGAGACAGAACGGGGGGTAGTTGACTATATTGCCGGTATGACCGACCAATATGCCCTAAGAATGGCAGAAGAGCTGGCACTAGTGAAAAGCAACTAAATTAAGATGAGTGTTATCGACGAAGTAAAGCAGAGGATAGACATTTTAGAGGTGGTCAGCCAGTATGTTAAACTGACCAAATCGGGGCGAACCTTCAGGGGGCTATGTCCGTTCCACAGTGAAAAGCACCCCTCGTTCTTCGTCTACCCTGAGCGTCAGAGCTGGCACTGCTTTGGCGCCTGCAACACTGGAGGTGATGTCTTCTCTTTCATAATGAAAAAAGAGGGCATTGACTTTGGCGAGGCACTGCGCCTTCTTGCCCAAAGAGCAGGGATTGCCTTACCTTCAAGATTGGAGCCGAGTGCCAAGAGAGATGAGCAAGAAAGGCTATATCAAATTAATGAGGTAGCAGCCCAATACTTCCATAATTTACTCCTTAACTCTCCGGCTGGCGAGAAGGCACGAAGCTACGTTGCCAGCCGAGGCCTGTCACCGGAGACCATCACCAGCTTTCAACTTGGCTTTAGTCCCAATAGCTGGGAAGCCCTAAAGCAACATCTGATGGAGAGGGGCTATACTGAGAGTGAACTGCTGCCAGCCGGTTTAGTAGTAGAGACTGAAGCGGGAGGAACCCATGACCGATTCCGCAATCGGCTAATGTTCCCGATATCTGATGTCAAAGGACGCATTACCGGTTTCGGGGCAAGAGCCCTTGATGACTCTCTACCTAAATACCTTAACTCGCCTCAAACACCAATCTTTGATAAAAGCAGTAGTCTATATGGCATAAACCTGGCTACGGCAGCTATCAGACAGCAAAATATGGTAGTGATTGTAGAGGGCTATATGGATGTTATTACCGCCCACCAGAATGGCTTTAACAATGTGGTCGCCTCTATGGGCACTTCTGTAACGTACAGAGAGGAGGACAAAGACTTTTGGCGTGCCTACAATGAACCAGCCGCGCGCGAGGCGAGAAGGATTGGAGTGGAACGTAGCGCGGAAGTCAGCGAGAAGCAGATCAACATCCTGCGAAGGATGACTCGAAACGTCGTCTTAGCCCTTGATGCCGATGCTGCCGGGGAGGAAGCCATGCTCCGGGCTGTAGGCTATGAAAATACCCTTGATGCTGAAGTAAAGGTTATCATCCTGCCCAGAGGAAAAGACCCGGACGATGTTATCAAAAAAGATACTAAAACGTGGCAAAAACTGTTGGAAAAGGCTCTACCTGTAGTTGATTACACCTTCAATATGGTTACCTCTAACCTTGACCTGACTACAGCCAAGGATAAGTCGTTAGCTGTGGACAAGCTGCTACCCATTATCGCTGAGATAAAGGACCCAGTGCGCCAGGCCCATTATTTACAGAAACTGGCTCACCTAGTTAACGTCGCTGAACGCAAACTAGAAGCTGCCTTAAAAGGAATTAAACCAAGTCCAAGTAGAAGGCGGGTTGAAGAGCCAAAGCCAGAAGCCGTTGCCCAAGCTCTGCGCCCAGTTTTCTCCAGCCCGGTTGAAGAATATTGCCTGGCTTTGCTACTCCAGCGTCCCGAGCTTAAAGATTACCCTCAGCATCCCTTGCCTGAATATTTCCAGAATAGTGAAAACCACGAAATCTTTATTGCCTGGCAGCAAGTTAGTGACCTATCATCACTTAGGGATAAACTTGACCCGGCAATTTGGGAGCATCTGGATTACCTGTTAACCAAGAGCTTACCCCCTAACCAAATAGAGGAGAAATATGCCGATGCTGTTCTCCGCCTACGAGAAGGATTTCTCCGAAGTTTAGCGACTAAAAGAGAGGCGGCATTAGCCCTAGAAGCCGAACTAGGCGGTACTGCCGCCGAGCTGGCTAAGCTTGAGGAGCAAGGAATAGAAATTAGCCTTCAATTAGGAGAGGTTTTCAGTCAAAAACGTCGCAAGGTCAGGAGCGAAGGAGCTGAGAAATGAACTCAGAAAACAATGAGAAATCCAAAGAGTTCCCACTCCAAGGTGAGAATAATGAGGAAGTGCCGACACGTGGAGGGCTAGAGGCTGAGTTTCATCCCCCCGAGTTAGAAATACCGATAGAGCAACTAGAGGTACAAGAGCCAGTAGATGACCCGGTTCGTATATACCTTCACGAGATTGGTAGAGTAGCGCTTCTCACCGCTGAGGATGAACAGCTCTTAGCCAAAAAGATAGAGGCAGGCAAACACATCACCGAAATTAAACAGGACTACCTACAGAAATATGGCAGGGAGCCTTCAGCAACTGAGATAATGCTCACTATGCTCAGGGAGCTAGGGCGAGCTTCTACTATCATCCACCTCATCCAAGAACAACTCAATTTAACACCTACCGAGAGCTTTATAGAGACTATCTCCAATGCTAAATTGCGGGCTAGTATTAATGGTGAGTTAAACCAACGATTAATCCAGGCCCTTGCTCACCAGATGGACAAGTCCGTACCTGAAACCGAGCAGCTTATTATTAATCTCTCGCTAAATAGCTACCTGCCACCGAAGGAAGTCCTTAATGCTATAAGAGACGGTGCCTCTCTAGCTGACCTAGAAAAGCTGGTGACAAATCCTGATTTAATTAATTCCATTCAGGCTTACGAGGAGCAACTCAAAGCTTACTTACAGCATATTGAGGATGAGGCTAGAAAAGCAGAAAGCCACCTTACTAGAGCCAACCTGCGTTTGGTAGTCAGCGTAGCTAAGAAACACATTGGGCGAGGCATGTCACTCCTCGACCTCATTCAGGAGGGGAATATCGGACTAATCAAAGCTGTGGAGAAATTCGATTATCGCCGAGGTTATAAATTTAGCACCTATGCCACTTGGTGGATTCGTCAAGCTATTACTCGAGCTATAGCTGACCAAGCCCGCACTATTCGTGTCCCGGTGCATATGATTGAGACCATCAACAAACTACTAAGAGTAAGTCGTCGCCTGGCTCAAGAATATGGGCGAGAGCCTACCCCCAAAGAAATTGGTGAGGGGATGGAAATGTCTCCAGAAAAGGTTAGAGAGATAGCCAAGGTAGCCCAACTACCAATATCGCTGGAGTCACCTATAGGTGAGGAGGAGGATAGCCATTTAGGTGACTTTATCGAAGACCGCAATGCTTTACCACCCCCCGACGCCGCCTCCAGGCAACTGCTCAAGGAACAAATTGATGGGGTATTATCCACACTTACCCCCCGTGAGCAGCGAGTGCTTCAACTTAGATTTGGTCTTGAAGACGGACGAAGCCGCACCTTAGAGGAAGTGGGACGGGAGTTTAATGTAACTAGAGAGCGAATCCGCCAAATTGAGGCCAAGGCACTTCGCAAGCTACGCCATCCCAGTCGAAGCCGAAGACTGAAGGATTACCTTGAGTGACAATATTAGAAACCCTGTCCCTTTAAATTTTTTATGGGACAACCCTCCCCCTTTATCCCCCTCCCTTATTAAGGGAGAGGGAATTTGTTTGTAAGAGAGGCGAAGCCTCTCTTTGACTCTCCTTGCTCCGGAGGTAATATTATAATCAAGGGAAGTTTGAAGGGGCGTAGCCCCTTTAAGCCTATCTTCCCCCTCTCCTTTGAAGGAGAGGGGGATTAAGGGGGTGGGGTAGTTAAGTAATCTTCTAATTGTGCTAAAATAACAAAAAGGTGGTTATCTGGGGAGCTTATTAGATGATTCCCATTAAGCTAGCGCTGCGTAATTTTATGTGCTACCGGGATAATGTGCCACCCCTCTCCCTTGATGGTATTCACATCGCTTGTATCTCAGGTAATAACGGCAACGGTAAGTCGGCTCTAATTGATGCTATGACCTGGGCGTTATGGGGAAGAACCAGAGCCAAAAGTGATGACGACCTCATTCATCAAGGTCAGACGGAAATGGAAGTGGAGTTTGACTTTGCCGTAGGGCAGCAACCATACCGCATCATACGCAAGCACTCTAAACCCAAGCGGCGAGGGCGCTCAGGACAAACTATCTTGGAATTTCAGATAGCTACCGGGAACGGCTTCAAGTCAATTACCGGCAATAGCATAACCCAGACTCAGCACAAAATTACCGATACCCTACACATGGATTACCCCACATTTGTTAACAGTGCCCTCCTATTGCAAGGGCGCGCTGATGAGTTCACCATCAAACGTCCTGTCGAGCGCAAGCAAGTGCTAGCTGACATTCTGGGGCTTTCTTTCTACGATGAACTGGAAGAGCAAGCTAAAGAACTGGCTAAACAACAGGAAACGGAAAAGGCACAGCTTGAGAGTGCTATTAAGGACATCAGTGACGAATTAACCCAAAAGCCGGCATATGAAGCTGAGTTTGAACGAGCCCAAAGTCAACTCTCCCATATAGAAAAAGTAATAACAGAGCAGGAATCCAGACTTAATAGCCTGCGACGGGAAAAGGAATCTCTGGAAAATAAGAAGTTGCAACTAATTCAGCTAGAGGAGCACATAGCCGAGAAGATGCGAGAGCTGGAGCGCTGGGATGACCAGGTTAAACAGCACCTCTCCCGGGTCAAAGAGTATGAAGAGCTAATAGCCCAGCGGTCGACGATAGAAGAAGGTTACGCCCAATTTAGTGAAGCCAAGAGGTTAACTGATGAACTCGACCAGAAGCTTAGGCTGGTTACCACTCTAAACGAGCGAAAACACCAGTTAGAGATGACTATTACTCAAATGGGGCAAGCCCTGGTTAAAGACCATGCCGTAGCTCAAAGCCGAATCAATGAACTAGAAATTAGCTCGCAAAAACTATCCTCACTCAAAAATGAATTGCAGCAAATTCAAGCTCGACTAGGCCAGTTAGCTGAGCCTGAAGAGATACTACGCCGCAAAAGGCAAATCAGTCAAGAACTACAAACTAAGGTCAACTATCTAGAATCCAACAAAGCTCAGCTAGAACGGGAGATAAAAGAAGTAGAAGAGAAGCTTGATCTCCTAACGACTCAAAGTGACACTAAGTGCCCACTATGTGAGACGGAACTAGAGGCAGAAAGCCTAAAGCTCATTGAGAAAAAGTATGCTGCTGAGAGGCACAGTAAACTTGACTCCCTAAAATTAAATCAAGCCGAGCTAGCTCAAAGGAAAACGGAACTCGAGCCACTGGCAAACGAAATATTACAGCTAGAAACAAAGTTAAATCAAGATAGAGCCTCGCTCCAGACTAAAGCCAGCCTTATCAGCCAAGAGATTACCGAGGCTGAAGAGGCTAGCCTTAAGCTAAATGAGGAAGGAAAAAGGCTAGCTGAGATTGAAGAGCACCTGGCTAGGAAAGACTTCGCCACCACAGAACAAGAAACACTACAAGAGCTTGACGGCGAATTGGCTAAACTTGGCTACGATGCCCAGCGGCATGAACAGGTTCGCCATCGCCTAACTAACCTAGAACCATATGAAGGTCTAAAGCGAAAGCTAGAAGAAGCTGACCGGCTCATTAGCCAAGAAAAGGAGGCGGCTTCAAGGGCTGAGGAAGCTGCCCAAGAGCTACGCCACAGCCTGGAGGTTGATAATCAAAAACGGCAACAGCTAAGTGAAGAACTTAATCTCCTGCCACAACTGGTTAATGATTTAACCCAGGCTGAAACTGAACACCAAGGGCTAGCGGCACAACAGACGCAAGCCCAAGAAACTATATGGAACGTGAAGGGAAAGCTACAGCGCTGCTCTGAATTGGAGAGAAAAAGGAAGGAAAAGGAAAAGCTAGTGGCTCAAGCGTCAAAACAGGAGAAAATCTACAGAGACCTAGCTCAAGCCTTCGGCAAAAGGGGAATACAAGCCCTACTCATTGAAAGAGCACTCCCCGAAATTGAAGCTGAAGCCAACAAATTACTGGGACGCATGACGGACAATAGAATGCATATCAAGATTGAAACCCAACGGGAAACAAAGAAAGGGAATGTGATTGAAACCCTGGATATTAACATCTCTGACGAGTTAGGAACACGAAATTATGAGATGTTTAGCGGTGGTGAAGCCTTCCGCATCAACTTTGCCATTCGTATTGCTTTATCCAAACTATTGGCTAGGCGAGCTGGGGCACCACTGCCCACTCTGGTCATTGATGAAGGCTTCGGCACTCAGGATAGTGTTGGCATAGAAAAACTCAAAGAAGCGATAAACTCAATTCAAGATGACTTTGACAAGATACTGGTTATCACTCATATTGAGGAGCTTAGAGACGCCTTCCCCAACCGCATCAATGTTATCAAAACCACTCAGGGCTCAACACTTGAAGTAAGTTAACCAACCACATACTTCACCGAGCACCTCACCTGCTACCCTCTGGAGACAAATGATGGAACCATGAGCACGGGTGAGGCAGAGTGGCGTAGAACTCTCTCAGCCACACTACCAAAGACCCAACGGGAGACCCCTGATCTTCCATGAGTGCTCATAACAATCAGGTCTACTTTATTCTTCTTAGCGTAGTCCAGTATTTCTTCGGCTGGCTCACCACGGACTATGACAGTCTCAACAGCTATACCATCTCCCTTCAGGCTGTCTGCCACTTTGGCAAGGTAGTCCTTGGCGCCAGCTTCAGCTTTCTCGCTTTCGCTACGTATAAGCTCGTCAGATAGTGTATGGGCTGGATGGGCAGGCCATGGTATTACCTGTAACAAAACTACCTTAACAGCACGACGGCCTTTAGTGACTGTCTTAATGTGTTCCAGAGCGCGCTCTGCAAGCTTTGAGCCATCCAACGGAGCTAATATTTTTTGGTACATCTTGTCTCCTTAGAAATTTTGCCTTTAGATATACGTAATATTTAGCATATCTTCTATAGAGCTAGAGTCCAAGCTCATCAGCAATTGCCTTCATTGCCTCCAGCCCCAGTTCGACAAACTCATCAAGCTCAAACTCAAGCTCACTACATTGTGAAATCTGTTCCCTATTCGCCCCAGCGGCAAAGCTCTTCTGTTTAAACCTTTTGAGCACTGATTTAGCTTCAAGGCCGGCCAACTTTTTATCGGGACGAACCAAAGCAGCAGCGGTGATTAAGCCAGTCAACGGGTCAGCACAAAATAAAGCTTTGTCTAGCTTTGTCTCCCGGGGAACACCATGGGCTTCATTATGAGATAGGATGGCATGAGCCATTACCTCACTAGCCCCCAACTCCCTAGCCAAGTCAGCCCCCAGCTTACTATGAGTACTCATATTCTCCCCAGTGAGTTCAACGTCTATATCATGTAACAGACCGGTAAGCCCCCACTCTTCCTCATCCTCACCAAGGCGCCTGGCTAGAGCTCGCATTATAGCCTCGGTGGCTAACATGTGCTTTACCAAATTCTTATTCTCTACATTCTGGTTAACAGAATCGAGTAATTCTTTTCGAGTCAATTTTACCCCCTTAATGCTGACAAAAAGTCAGCCGGTTAAAGCATAGCCAACGTCCTTGGCCAGCATTTTGCCTAGATACTGTCCAGTGACTGAAGACTTCTCCTGGGCTATTTCCTCAGGTGTTCCAGTAACTACAATATAACCACCCCGGTCACCAGCACCAGGTCCGAGGTCAATTATATGGTCAGCATTCTTAATCACATCCAGATGATGCTCAATAACCACCACCGTATTACCAGCATCGACTAGGCGCTGTAATACTCTTAATAAAGCAGCTACATCCTCAAAGGAAAGACCGGTGGTTGGTTCGTCAAGGATATATAATGTCCTGCCTGTAGACCGCCGTGACAGCTCGGTGGATAGCTTCACCCTCTGTGCCTCACCACCGGAGAGGGTAGGTGCCGGCTGTCCCAAGCGAATGTAACCCAGCCCCACATCACGCATGGTCTCCAGTTTCCTCCTTACCTTAGGGAAATGGTCAAAGAAAGCTAGGGCTTGCTCCACCGTCATATCTAATACCTCAGCGATGTTCTTGCCCTTAAATCTAATCTCCAGCGCCTCACGATTATAGCGCTTCCCCTTACACACCTCACAGGGAACGGTGACATCAGGTAAAAACTGCATCTCAATCTGAATAAATCCTTCGCCACGACAGGCTTCACACCGCCCACCCTTGACATTAAATGAAAATCGACCCGGGGCATAACCCCTCATTCGAGCCTCAGGGACAGTAGCGAAAAGCTCACGAATAGGGGTAAAGGTTCCGGTGTAGGTAGCTGGATTACTACGGGGGGTACGCCCAATAGGGGACTGGTCAATATTGACTACTTTATCAATACGCTCAACCCCAATGACACCATCACAGCTACCAGGTCTCTCCCTTGACCGATACAACATTTGTGCCAGCTTCTTATACATAATCTCATCAATAAGGGTGCTCTTACCGCTACCGGAAACCCCGGTGATACAAACAAACTTGCCCAGAGGAATATGGACATCTATGTTCTTCAGGTTATTCTGCCTAGCTCCCTTTACTACCAGCTCCTCGCCTGAGCCAGGACGACGCTTCCGCGGCAACGGAATCTGCCTTGCTCCACTAAGATACTGACCGGTTATCGACTCCTTGCAACTCACAATCTGGGACAAAATCCCTGTGGTCACAATCCAGCCACCATGCTCCCCAGCCCCGGGGCCCATATCAATAATATGGTCAGCAGCCCGCATCATAGCCTCATCATGCTCGACAACCAATATAGTATTACCCAGGTCCCTCAGCCGTTTCAGGGTCTCAATTAAACGATAGTCATCAGCTGGGTGCAAACCCACCGTTGGTTCATCACAAATATAAAGCACTCCCATAAGCCCACTACCTATCTGAGTGGCGAGACGAATTCGCTGTGCTTCACCACCACTCAGGGTAGCTGAGGGGCGGTCAAGGGTAAGATAATCCAGACCTACATCTTTAAGGAAGTTCAGGCGGGCTTGAATCTCCTTGACAATTTCACGGGCTATTATTTGCTCCCGCTCGGTAAGTATAGCCTTCCTACCATCACCGAGGGTAGCCACCCACTCTAACGCCTGGGTAATCGACATTAAGCTAACCTCAACAATATTTCTGCCATCAATGGTTACGGCTAAAGACTCCGGTTTAAGCCGCTTGCCCTGACAAACCGGACACGGTTTGGATACCATATAGCGTTCAATCTCAGCCCGAGTCCGTTCTGACTGGGTATCATGAGCTAAACGCTGCAGATAAGGAATGACCCCCTCATACCCGGTAAAATACTCCCTGACCCGACCATAGCGATTCCTATACCTTATCAGCTCCCCCTCTTCACCATAAAGTAGAAGTTTAAGGTGGCGCTCGCTAAGCTCCTTAACCGGGATATGAAGAGAAAAACCATAGCGTCGGGCTAAAATTTCTAACTCGCCAGCATGCCAAGAGGACCACCACCCGGGGTGAATCGCCCCTTGAGCTATGGAGAGTCCCTTATTGGGGATGACCAGGTCGGGGTCTATCTCTAATTTGACCCCTAATCCAGTGCAAGCCGGACAGGCACCGTGAGGGGAATTAAAGCTAAATGTTCTGGGAGCAATCTCACCCAGGCTAATGCCGCAATGCACGCAAGCAAAGTGCTCCGAGAACAGTAATTCCTCACCATCAATAATAGACACCAGAACCACCCCTGCCCCCAGCTTGAGGGCGGTTTCGACTGAATCAGCGATCCGACTTTGACTTCCGCTCTGCCCAATTACCAATCTATCTACAACCGCCTCAATAGAGTGCTTTTTATTTTTATCCAGCTGAAACTCCTCAGATAGGTCATGGATATGTCCATCAACTCGAACCCTGACATAGCCCTCCTTGCGCAAATCATCAAACACCGCTTGATACTCACCCTTGCGGTCTCTAATCAATGGTGACAGAACCATAATGCGGCTATTTTCAGGGAGAGCTTGAATAGCATCAACAATCTGCTGCACCGTCTGCATAGCAATCTCTCGTCCACATTTGGGGCAATGGGGGTGACCTACCCGGGCAAACAGTAACCGCAAATAATCGTAAATCTCGGTTACTGTCCCGGTTGTAGACCGTGGATTCCGACTCGGACCCTTCTGGTCAATAGAAATGGCCGGGCTCAGCCCTTCGATATAGTCAACCTCGGGCTTTTCCATCCTGCCCAGGAACTGGCGAGCATAAGCCGATAAGGATTCAACATAGCGGCGCTGACCCTCAGCATAGATGGTATCAAAGGCCAATGAGCTCTTACCCGAGCCAGAGACACCGGTAATAACTACCAGCTTATCCCGAGGGATAACTACATCTATATTCTTGAGGTTATGCTCACGAGCCCCTTTAACAATTATAGAATCTAACGGCATGTCCTCCTCCGTGCTGGCAGTTTAATTGTAGCACTAGACCCAAAACACAACAAGCGCACTCTCCATTGAGACTATAAAGCTCACGTAGCGTAGGGGGCTGGTTTCAGGCTGGTTATATGCCTTGACAGCCAGCAAGCCGAGGGCTAACATAACCACAAAGGAGGTTATGTTGAAAAAACTGAGCGATTATAGCGGTGAATTCCTTCCCAATCTAAAACTTAGCAATTTCTCCCCCGATACCCTTGCCGAGTTATTAAAACTATACGCCAAACTATATATAGCCATGGATGGAATCTGGTATCTTACCCTGAAAGAAAGAGTGGGCGACAAAGAAGCTTTAGCCTGCGATATACAAGTCTGGGAACGCAATTGTAAATATGAAATGGCGAGGATTAAGAGGCAACTAAAAATCCGAGGAAATGATATCATTGCTCTTATGAAAGCTTTCCAGCTCTGCCCCTGGTGCCTGCTGATGAAATTTGACATAGAAATTAGGAATAAAAATAGCGCCCTATATACGGTTACCTATTGCCCCACCCTAGATGCCCTAGAGGCGGAGGGTGGGGGGAGAGAAGAGGAAATTTGCAACTTGGTTGAACCTAGAATTATGAAAGCTTATGCCTCTGCCATCAACCCTGATATAGAGGTAAAGTGCCTTAAATCGCCCCCGAGAAAGAGCCGGGACGAAATTTGCTGTCAATGGGAATTTAGCCTAGGCAGCTAGAAGTAATCTCACCGTTAGCGGTCTTGACAGCTAGTTAGCCACGGGCTTTAATATAACCACAGTAATTGAGATGGGAGGTCCTAGCTAATGTCAGCAAGCGTTTTCAGGATACCCTACGGAGATAGTACTATTGGGGCAGAGCTACCCGAGAGAACCAGAGTCATACGGCAAACCAACAAACCACTTCCGGCTCTCACTGACCCGGCTCAGGCGGTTCGTGATGCCCTAAACTCACCGATTGCCCATGACCCTTTATCCAAGCTAGTGAGCCCCAAATCCAAGGTTACCATTGCCTTTGATGACCCCATCGGTTATGTCCCTCAAGAAAAGATGCCTGGTTTTCGTGAAGTAACCATCAAGGTGCTGCTGGAGGAGCTGGATAAGCTTGGCGTAGACCGTTACAATATCCGCCTGGTTTGTGCTGGCGGGCTGCACCGGATGTGGACTCTAATGGAGCTAGCCACCATATTAGGCGATGAGCTAGCTAGCCGAACCAGCTTAAGCAGATTGTTCAATTTTGATGCCGAGGATAAAGACGAC
>CP070810.1:868405-886418 GCA_020343755.1 Dehalococcoidia bacterium
CCTAATCGAATGTTAATCAACTGTGAGAAGATCGTCCACAAATATTTGGAACAGGAGATGTTTGGCGGCAATCCTCCTCCGGGTAGGTTTGACCTTTTTGCCACTGAGGGCGGCACGGCTGCCATGGACTATATCTTCACTAGCCTGATGGAAAATAAGTTGCTTCATAAACGGGATAAGATCGCTCTGGGGACACCAATATTCACTCCTTATATTGAAATTCCACGTTTGAACGATTACAAATTTGTCGAGCTGGAAATCAAGCAGGACGAGAGTTTATACTGGCAATATCCTGACTCGGAGATAGTGAAACTGACTGATCCTACAGTAAAAGCTTTCTTTCTGGTACACCCCTCCAATCCGACATCCGTGGCTATGCAGCAGAGTACGCTCGATAAAATAGCAGAGGTCGTAAGGACAAAGCGAAGAGACCTGATAATCATCACCGATGATGTTTATGGCACCTTTATAGATGGTTTCCGCTCGCTCGCGGCTGCGGTTCCACATAACACAATGCTGGTATATTCCTATTCTAAATATTTCGGTGCCACAGGGTGGAGACTGGGTGTTATCGGCATCCACGAAGATAATATTTTCGATAAGATGATCGCTGCATTGCCGGATAGAGATAAGAAGATACTGCACGATCGTTATAGTACTGTGGCTCTTAATCCTGATAAAATGAAACTCATTGACCGGATTGTGGCTGACAGCCGCACTGTGGCCTTGCATCATACGGCTGGTCTATCCACACCACAACAGGTACTGATGACACTCTTTTCGCTTTACTGTCTGATGGATGAAAAAGGCGAGTATAAGGAAGTTGCGCAATATATTGTGCGTCACAGGTTTGACACGCTTTATGATGCCATTGGCATACCCTGCCCGGAGAATAGATACGACGCGCACTACTACACTACAATTGATATAACAGAACTTGCCAGGACGAGATATGGTAAGGAATTCGCCAACTATCTAGTAAAGACCTATGAACCGATTGATTTCGTGGTGAAGTTGGCTGAAAAGAAATCTATCGTTCTCATGGATGGTGGTGGTTTTGATGCGCCGAATATGTCGGTGCGTGTCTCGCTGGCAAATCTTCCGAACAGCACTTACGAAGCAATTGGCAGGGGTATAACTGACCTGCTGGCCGAATATTATCGCAAATGGGAATTAGGGGGGAAAAGGTGATATAGGGGTCTTGGCTTTGCCTAGGGGAGAAAACGATGTGGGCTTTTATTGTCCAACTTTGCAGAAATAACCCACAGATATTGATTTTTCTGGCTCTCGCTATAGGTTATGCTGTTGGTAAGCGGAAATTCCGTGGTTTCAGCCTTGGCCCAACTACTTGTACACTTCTCGCCGCCCTTGCTCTGGGACAGATCAACGTCCAGGTGCCAGCGCTCTTGAAGACGGTTAGCTTTGCTCTCTTTTTATTCGGTATAGGCTACAAGGTTGGCCCTCATTTTTTTGGCGCACTTAAAAGGGATGGGCTTCATTATATCTATATCTCTCTGGTAGTAGCTTTTGCCGGGTTAGGCATAGCTATACTCCTAGGTAAACTCTTACATTTTGATCAAGGGATAACAGCGGGTCTCTTTGCCGGCTCCATGACACAATCAGCGGCAGTCGGAACGGCAGAGGGCGCTATAGGCCTTTTGCCTATTTCCGACGCGCAGAAGTTAGCTCTAAATGCCAATGTCGCCGTGGGATATGCCATTACATACATTTTCGGCACAGCAGGAACGATTGTTTTTCTGAAAATGGTCCCCAGATTCTGGAGGATAAAATTAAACCGGGAAGCTAAGAAGCTGGAAGCAGAAATGTCAGGCGGGGCAGTTGCCGTCGAAAAGCCGGAGCTCTTCTCATGGTCAACACAATTAGAACTTCGCGCATATGAAGTATCAAGCCCGGGCGTGATTGGGAAAACGGTAAATGAGTTAGAGGCGCTTTTCCCAGGCAGGGTTGCTGTCAATAGAGTGAAACGCGGCAGTACCGTTATGGATGTAGGGCCGGATACGGTTATTCAATCAGGAGATAAAGTCGTCATATCGGGAGGTTACAATCAATTTCTGAGAGCGCCTGAGATCATCGGCCCCGAGGTTGATATCACCACTGTGACAGAAATGGTGGGCGAGGTGATGGAGATCTGTGTTCTTAATCGTGGTGTTGTGGGCAAGACTCTTGGTGAGCTGAGTGAGAGCAAGCTGGCACACGGTGTTTTTTTGAGGAGGATAACGAGGCAGGGACACGAGATCCCGATAACCAGGGATACTGTAGTACACAAGTGTGACGTTCTTAAGGTAATCGGTGCCAGGGAAAACATCGAAAGGGCGATCAAGTCATTGGGTTATCCTGAGCGCCCTACTGCCATAACGGACTTGGCCATGGTTGCGATTGGCATCGTGCTGGGAACATTGGTGGGTTTGAGTGTTGTAAATGTTGGTAACTTGCCGATAACCTTAGGTATAGGTGGTGGTGTTCTAGTTTCTGGGCTAGTCTTCGGCTGGCTGCGTTCTGTACATCCCACCTTTGGGCAGATTGCCAGTGGTGCTCAGTGGCTTCTTACCGACCTAGGACTGAATCTCTTTATTGCCTGTGTCGGTCTATCAGCCGCTGTCCAAGCAATACAGGCTTTTCAGACAACTGGCTTGACTGTTTTCCTCGCTGGTATTGTTCTTTCACTCCTTCCAATCATTATCGGTCTATTTTTTGGAAGGCGCGTACTTAAAATGAATCCCGTTCTACTAATGGGTTCAGTGACGGGAGCTAGAGTTTGCACAGCAGCTCTTAATTCGCTGGTGGAAGAGGCCGAAAGCACCACACCGACGCTTGGCTATGCGATACCCTACGCATTTGGCAACGTGCTTCTCGCTATCTGGGGAAGCGTGATTGTAAGTATTATGTGAAGACATAAGTCTTCTCACTTAACTTCTGACCACAGATTAACCTTACCGCACGACAGATTACTATCTCATGACGACCAGTTACCACTGTGATATACTATCGTCAAGAGAAAAACCATCTTTAGTAGGTAGCAGGATAATGTTAGATAAGCTTCATCCAGATATTAAAAAACAGGTTGAGAAGGGTATTTCTATTCTTAAGCGGGGGGGTATAGTTGCCTTTCCGACTGATACCGTCTACGGCTTGGGGGCTTGTGCTACTAATCAACAGGCAGTGAAACGGGTTTATCGGGTAAAAGGGCGACCGCAAAAAATAGCGCTCCCTTTGCTTTTAGCCCGTATATCGCAGATAAGTGAGGTTGCTGAGCCGGTGCCGCAAATTGCCTGGCGTTTAGCTCATGACTTCCTACCCGGTGCCTTGACCTTAGTTTTACCTAAGTCTAAATTGGTTCCCGATATTGTCACTGCCGGGGGTATAACTGTAGCCATTCGCATTCCGGCTCACCCTATTCCTCTTGCCCTGGTTGACGGTCTGGGAGCACCTATTGTAGGCACCAGTGCTAACCTGAGTGGTAAGCCAAGTGCCTTGACTGCTGATGAGGTCTATTCTCAGTTTGGTAATGAAATAGATTTAGTGATTGATGGTGGCAGGTGTCCAGGCGGCAGGGAATCTACTATAGTTGATGTAACTGAGGAAACGCCGGTAGTTTTGCGGGAAGGTGCTATAGCCAGGAAAGAACTCGAGCAGGTATGCGGGAGGTTGTGTTTAAGAAAGGAGGCTGAGTAGTGCATATTGCAATTGGCTGTGACCACAGGGGGCTGAATGTCAAACAATTTATTATGAAGCTAATTACCGAAATGGGGCATTCTTATCACGACTTTGGCTGTTACACCGCTGAATCGGTAGACTACCCTGATATTGCTAAGGAGGTAGCTGAGGCGGTGGCTAAGGGTGATTTTGAGCAAGGTATTTTGATATGTGATACTGGTATTGGTATGAGTATCACCGCTAACAAGGTTAAGGGGATAAGGGCGGCTCTATGTCACAATGCTTTCAGCGCTCGCCGAGCTCGTCAGCACAACGATGCCAATATCCTTTGTTTAGGGGTGCAACAGGGGCAAGATATAATACCTGAAATCATTGAGGCTTACCTTACCACTGAGTTTGAAGGTGGAAGACACCTGCGAAGGCTAAATAAGATAAGGGCTATGGAAGGCTGATTATATGGGAATTAGCTTGACAATGAATGAGTGCTATGTTATGTTTTGTTATGGAATCGAAGGTTAGGTTTCGGGTTTAGTCCGTCCTGAGAGGGGCGGTTTTTAGTTATTTAAGGAAAGGCACAAGAATGAAAAGCGATGCGGTTAAAAGGGGCGTGGAGCGGGCTCCGCACCGGTCTTTATTACATGCTGTAGGCTGGGCGAGCTCGGAAATAGATAAGCCGCTTATAGGTATTATTAATAGCTTTAGTGAGATTGTCCCTGGGCATATACACCTGCGAGATATTGCACAGGCGGTGAAAGCTGGGGTGCGTAGTGGAGGGGGTGTTCCCTTTGAGGTTAATACCATTGCTGTATGTGATGGCATTGCTATGAACCACCCAGGTATGAAATATAGTCTGCCCAGTCGGGAACTAATAGCTGACTCAGCGGAAATAGTAGCTGAAGCCCATGCCTTTGATGCCTTAGTCTTTATTCCTAATTGTGACAAGATAGTCCCTGGGATGCTAATAGCGGCGGTGAGACTGAATCTACCGGCTATCTTTATTAGTGGTGGTCCCATGCTGGCCGGGCGTCTGGGTAGTAACAACGAGATTAAAAAGGTTGATATCAATTCTGTCTTTGAGGCAGTAGGTAAGGTAGCTAAAGGAAAGATGAATCAGGAGGAGTTGGAGCGGTTGGAGGAGGTGGCTTGTCCTGGTTGGGGTAGCTGTGCTGGAATGTTTACCGCTAACACTATGAATTGTGCTACTGAGGCTATGGGAATGGGGCTACCGGGTAACGGTACTATTCCGGCGGTTGATGGCAGGCGGATACAGTTAGCCACAGGGGCAGGACGACAGGTTATGGAACTATTAGCTAACGATATTCGTCCCTGTGATATCATAAATGAAGCTTCTATCTATAATGCCTTTGCTGTTGATATGGCATTGGGTGGTAGTACTAATTCAGTTTTGCACCTTATGGCTATAGCCTATGAGGCGGGGGTTGATTTTTCTTTGCCTATGCTGAACCAGATAAGCGAGCATACCCCTCACTTATCGAAGCTGAGACCGGCTGGTGATTATCACGTGGAAGACTTGGATCAGGCTGGCGGTATATCAACGGTGATGAAGGAACTTAAAGAGGTATTAAACCTGGAAGCAAGAACAGCATCGGGGAAATCATTGGCTGAGATTATTGCTAGCTGCCGGTCTGGAGATGGTAGAGTTATTCGCTCTGCTGCTAATGCTTACTCACCTACAGGGGGAATTTGTGCCCTTTTTGGTAATCTGGCACCAGAGGGTGCGGTGGTGAAGAGGGGAGCCGTAGCTCCTGAGATGATGGTTCATCAAGGGTCAGCCAGAGTATTTGACTCTGAAGAGGAAGCCACGGCAGCCATTATGCGTGGCAACATAAAGTCGGGTGATGTGGTAGTTATTCGTTATGAAGGACCTAGAGGAGGACCGGGGATGAGGGAGATGCTCACTCCCACTTCTCTATTGAGCGGTATGGGTTTGGATAAGGAGGTAGCTCTGGTAACTGATGGGCGTTTTTCTGGGGCGACTCGGGGTGCAGCTATTGGGCACGTCTCGCCTGAGGCAGCTAGCCGAGGGCCTATCGCTGCCTTGAGAGATGGTGACATAATTAAGATTGATATCCCCAATTATAAGCTTGAGGTTGAGCTTAGTGATAAAGAGATATCTCAGCGTTTAGCCCAGTTAGCCGAATTTGAGCCTAAGGTAAAAACAGGCTATCTCCGTCGCTACGCTGAAAAGGTTTGTTCGGCTAGCACTGGGGCGGTGTTTAGCCGATAAGGGAGAATAATAATGAAACTGACTGGTGCTCAAATTATATGTGAGGGTCTAGTAAAAGAAGGGGTAGAGGTTATCTTTGGTTTCCCTGGTGGAGCTATTTTACCCCTATATGACACCCTACTTCAATATCCGCGGCTTCGCCATATTCTGGTACGTCATGAGCAAGGGGCAGCTCATGCCGCTGATGGCTATGCTAGAGCCACGGGGAAGGTAGGGGTATGTATGGCTACCTCAGGTCCCGGTGCCACCAATTTGGTAACCGGCATTGCTAATGCCCATCTTGATTCGTCACCTGTGGTGGCTATAACCGGTCAGGTAGCCAGACCCTTTATTGGCAAAGATGCTTTTCAGGAAGTAGATATTTCCGGCATTACTTTGCCTATAACCAAGCATAACTATCTTGTCCTCGACGTAGGTTCACTGGCAGGAATAGTTAAGGAGGCTTTTTATTTAGCTCGGACAGGTCGGCCGGGTCCGATACTGATTGATGTCCCCCGAGATGTCTTCATAGACCAGGCGGAGTTTAACTACCCGACTAAACTAGATTTACCCGGCTATAAGCCAACGCTTCAGGGCCACGTAGCCCAGATTAAGAAGGCAGCTAAGGTCATAAACGAGGCTCAGCGCCCTCTCATTATTGCTGGTAGGGGAGTGATTATGTCCGGGGCCTATGAGGAGCTTAAGCAGCTAGCTGAAACGGCACAAATACCGGTGATTACTACCTTATTGGGCATTGGTTGTTTCCCAGAGAGTCATATTCTGAGTTTTGGTATGCTGGGTATGCATGGCATGGCTTATGCTAATATGGCGGTTGAGGCTGCTGACGTTATTATTGCCATTGGGATGAGGTTTGATGATAGGGCCACTGGTAAGGTTAGTGAATTTGCCCCGCATGCTAGCATAATCCATATTGATATAGACCCAGCCGAAATCGGTAAAAATGTGCCTGTGGCTGTACCTATAGTTGGTGATGTGAAGCTGGTTCTAAACGCATTAAATAAACTCATTATCTCTACCGAGCGTATTGATTGGTTTCAACAGCTTGAGGACTGGCGAAAGGAGCACCCTTCAACGGTTATTAGAGAGTGCGAAGGGCTATTGCCCCAGCTTGTCATTCGCAAGATATGTGAGGTAACACAGGGTGAGGCTATTATTGTTACCGGGGTGGGGCAGAACCAAATGTGGGCAGCTCAACACTACTGCTATGATAAGCCAAATAGCCTAATCTCGTCAGGTGGATTAGGAACTATGGGATTTGAACTTCCTGCAGCTATGGGGGCTAAGGTAGGCTGTCCTGATACTACTGTTTGGTGTGTCGCCGGTGACGGCGGTTTTCAAATGACTATTCAGGAGTTGGCTACTGTAGTTCAAGAGAAAGTGGCGGTTAAGATAGCCATTATTAACAATGGTTATCTGGGGATGATAAGACAATGGCAGGAATTGTTCTATGGTCGGCGATATGTAGCCAGTCCATTGAGTGGCCCTGACTTTGTTAAGATTGCTGAGGCATATGGAATCCCTGGTCTAAGGGTTAGACGTAATACAGAGATAGTTCCGGCTATTGAGCAAGCCATGAAGGAGAAGGGTCCTTTCCTGATTGATTTTATAGTGGAACCAGAGGAGAATGTTTATCCTATGGTGACACCGGGGGCTGCTTTAACTGAAGTTCTTGAAGGGCCGAAAGAGACGAAAGCTGTCTCAGATTCGGCAAAGCTTCCGGTGAGTAATATCTGAGCCTAAGAAAAGAGGTGGCAGCATGACTGCAAAGCATACCCTAGTTGCTTTAGTAGAGGATAAGCCAGGGGTACTTACCCGAATGGCAAGCCTTTTCCGAAGGCGTGGCTTCAATATTGAAAGTATTGTTGTCGGGCGTAGTGAACAGCCCCATCTATCGCGCATGACCATTGTCATTAGCGGGTCAACCGCGATGTTGGAACAGCTTAGAAAGCAGTTGGATAAGATCATAAATGTGGTCAAGGTGTTTGATATTACCGCCGATGATACAGTGGCTCGGGAGTTAGCCTTGATTAAGGTGGGGGCTACTTCCTCTAGCCGAAGCGAGATCATTCAGATTGTGGACATATTTAGAGCCAATATAGTGGACGTCGCCTCTGATTCGGTAACAGTTGAGGTTACTGGAGATGAGGAGAAAATCGATTCTTTATGTAATTTGCTTCGTGGCTTTGGTATTAAGGAAATGACAAGGACTGGTCGTATAGCCATGACTAGGGGTAGCCTAGGGCGGCCACCAGCGGGGAAACAATCGTCTAAAGCTCAGGGCAAAAGACAAAAAACTTAAACGTCTTTATCGGGGAGGCTTGAAGAGGTTAAAATTAAGGTGGAAATCCTGTGCTAAGGCCTATATGTCTCCACCTTTCCCGACTGTGAAATAATAGTTTTAGGGACTTTGAGGAGGGTTGTGTCCTTTTGAAAACATCTTCTTTGTGACGGAGGGACAGGTTACTAAGCTTAAAATAATAATTAAAAAGGAGATGATAAATCATGGCTAAGATTTACTATGATAGCGATTGCAACCTAAGTTTGCTTGATGGGAAGGTGGTGGGGATTATAGGTTTTGGAAGTCAGGGGCATGCCCATGCTCAAAACCTCAGGGATAGCGGTTGCCATGTAATGGTGGCTGAAGCCAAGGGGAGTGAGGGCTGGAAGAAGGCCAAGGAGGCTGGGTTTGATGTATTAATGGCTGATGAAGTGGCAGGGCAAGCTGATATTATTGTGATGCTGGTTCCTGACCAGTTACATCGAGATGTATACTATCAGTTTGTTGAGAAGGGATTAGCCCCAGGCAATACCCTTATGTTTGCTCATGGCTTTAACATCCATTATGGACAGATTATTCCGCCCCCCAATATTGATGTTAGTATGATAGCTCCCAAGTGCCCGGGTCATATGCTGAGGCAGCTTTATACTGAAGGCAAGGGCTCGCCGGCAATTGTAGCGGTTCATCAGGATGCCTCAGGTAAAGCCAAGGATGTAGCCCTTGCCTATGCCAAGGGCATCGGTTGCTCACGAGCCGGCATCATAGAGACGACCTTTGCTGAGGAGACTGAGACCGACCTCTTCGGTGAGCAGACAGTGCTCTGTGGTGGGATTTCGGCTCTAATAAAGGCTGGCTTTGAAACGCTGGTTGAGGCTGGCTATCAGCCAGAGATAGCCTATTTTGAGGTCTGTCACGAGCTTAAGCTTATCATTGACCTGATATATCAGGGCGGCTTATCTTACATGCGCTACTCAGTCAGTGATACTGCAGAGTATGGTGATTATACTCGGGGACCACGGGTTATTGATGAAATGGTTAAAGATGAGATGATGCAAATCCTGGCTGAAGTTCAGGATGGTAGCTTTGCTAAGGAATGGATTTTAGAAAACCAGGCTGGGCGTCCGGTGTATAATGCCTTAAAGCGCATGGATGAAGAACATCCCCTTGAGATTGTGGGTAAAGAGCTACGCCAGATGATGCCGTGGCTTAAGAAATAAAACGAAAAATAGATTTATTAAAGGTTGAAGGGTTAGCTGTGGATAAGGTAATAATATTTGATACAACGTTACGGGATGGGGAACAGGCGGCGGGGGGAACACTCAATATCCAGGAGAAATTGGATATAGCCAAGCAACTGGAGAAGCTTGGGGTAGATGTCATTGAAGCTGGATTTCCTATTAGCTCTACAGGCGACTTTGATGCAGTAAGGCTTATCGCCAAAGAGGTCCGTACCCCCGTAATTTGTGCTTTGGCTCGGGCTCATCCCGATGATATCGACCAGGCTTGGGAGGCAGTTAGAGAAGCTGAGCATCCACGAATACACGTGTTTCTTTCGGCTTCAGATATACATCTACTTCATCAGCTCAAAAAGAGCCGTGAGGAGATTCTGGAGATGTCTCGCACCATGGTAGCTCGGGCTAAGAAATATACTGATGATATAGAGTTTTCACCGATGGATGCCAGTCGGACTGAGCCTGAGTATCTGTATCAAATCTTGGCAGCAGTTATTGATGCCGGAGCTACTACGGTAAATATACCTGATACGGTGGGTTATGCTATACCAGCCGAGTTTGGTAGTCTGATTGAGGGGATTCTTCAAAATGTGCCCAATATTAATCGGGCTATAGTTAGCGTTCATTGCCATGACGACCTGGGTCTAGCCGTGGCTAACAGCTTGGAAGCAGTCAAGCGGGGGGCAAGGCAGGTGGAGTGCACTATTAATGGCATTGGAGAAAGGGCAGGTAATGCCTCGCTTGAGGAGATTGTGATGGCTATCAAGACCCGCAAGGACTTTTTCAACCTGACTACGAATATTAATACCACACAAATTTATAGAGCTAGTCGATTAGTAAGTGAGCTAACTGGTTTTTTGGTTCCGCCCAATAAGGCGATTGTTGGCGCTAACGCTTTTAGTCATGAGTCGGGCATCCACCAAGATGGTGTCATCAAGATGCCGATAACCTATGAGATAATGGACCCCAGGACAGTAGGTATACCAGCTAGCAGCCTGGTGCTGGGTAAGCTTAGCGGGCGGCACGCCTTCAGGGAACGGCTGGCAGAATTAGGCTATAGCTTATCTGAGGAAGATTTCAACCGTGCCTTCAATGCGTTTAAGCAGCTGGCTGATAAAAAGAAGGAGGTTACTGACAAGGATATTGAGTCCCTGGTTGCTGAGGAGCTGCGCACTGTCTCTGAAGTGTATCACCTTGACCGAGTTCAGGTGTCTTGTGGCGATAGAGGTATTCCCACCGCCGCTGTCAGGCTTATTGCTCCTGATGGTCAGGTTCTAGCCGACGCTGCTCTTGGGACAGGACCGGTGGATGCCGTCTATAAGGCTATTAACCGGCTGGTGGGAGTGCCCAATGTGCTTACTGAATTTACCGTTAAGTCGATAACTGAAGGCATCGATGCTATTGGTGAGGTGCTTATCAGGATAGAGAGTGAGGACGTGACCTACACCGGACGGGGTGCTGATACTGATATTATTGTTGCCAGCGCTAAAGCCTATATTAACGCCCTTAATAGGCTACTGGCAGCAAAGAAGGCGGCTGGATAGTCTTTTGAACTAGGTAACGAGATGTCAGTTGAGCTACAAATGGTCCTTCGTCTCCTGCTGGCAGCCGGCCTGGGGGCGGCTATTGGTTACCAGCGGGAGAAAGCAGCTAAGCCAGCCGGTCTCAGAACTCACATCCTTATCTGCGTTGGTGCCGCCCTATTTACCGTAGCTTCGCTTTATGGATTCGGTCCTATCGCTGATGTGGGCAGAGTGGCGGCGGGAGTAGTCGCCGGTGTAGGTTTTATTGGCGCTGGAGCAATTATTCGTCGGGACGAAGGTGGTATTGTTGCCGGGTTGACTACCGCGGCTACTATATGGGCAGTGGCGGCTATCGGTCTGGCAGCTGGTGCTGGTTTATATTTAGTTGCCGGTGTCACCACTGCGATTACATTGGGTGTGTTATTCCTTCCCCGCCATATTCGGTAATAGCCTCTCTTAATACTCCAAAGAAGGAGAACTACATTGACTTTAACTGAAAAGATACTAGCTGCTCATGCTGATAAGAAGAAGGTTAGCCCTGGTGAATTCGTCAACGTCAGGGTAGACCTGATTCTGGCTAATGATGTTACTGCCCCTATTGCTATAAGGGAGTTTCGGAGAATAGGGGTAGATAAGGCCTTTGACCCTCGAAAGATAGTGATGGTGCCTGACCACTTTGTGCCTAATAAAGACATTGCCTCTGCTGAGCAGGCTAAACTGATGCGAGAGTTTTGCTATGAGCAGGGAATAATCTATTTTGAAGTCGGGCAGTCGGGCATTGAACATGTACTTTTGCCCGAGCAGGGCCTGGTACTACCCGGTGATGTAGTTATCGGGGCTGATTCGCACACCTGCACCTACGGTGCTTTGGGTGCTTTTGCTACTGGTATGGGGTCAACTGATATCGCAGTGGCGATGGCAACAGGGGACATCTGGATGAAGGTGCCACCTACTATTAAGCTGGTTTATCACGGCAGTCTGAGGGAATGGGTGGGGGGCAAAGACTTAATACTGTATACCATTGGTGATATTGGTGTTGATGGTGCCCTGTATTCGGCGATAGAGTTTACCGGTGAGGCAATAGACTCACTATCAATGGATGGACGATTTACCATAGCTAATATGGCTATTGAGGCTGGAGCTAAGGCTGGCATCTTCAGGGTAGATAATAGGACTCAGCTTTACATAAAGTCTCGTGCTAAACGCTCCTACAGAGTTTATGAACCAGATAGTGATGCTGAATATGCTCAGATTATTGACTATGATGTCTCAGATATCGAGCCCCAGGTTGCCTTGCCTCACTCACCAGCTAACACTAGGTCGGTTAGTCAGGTAGGGAATGTGGAGATAAATCAGGCGGTAATTGGTAGTTGCACTAACGGTCGTGTTGAGGACTTGCGCCTTGCTGCCCAAATATTGAAGCGGAGAAAGATTCACCCGGGGGTGCGGTGCATTATTATCCCTGGCTCACAGCAGGTATACCTTGATGCCCTGACTGAAGGGCTAGTAGAGACGTTTGTCAGGGCAGGGGCAGTAGTCAGCACTCCTACCTGTGGTCCCTGCCTTGGTGGTCATATGGGGGTTCTGGCTGATGGCGAAAGGTGCATCTCAACCACCAACCGCAACTTTGTTGGCAGGATGGGCAGCCCTAAATCAGAGGTCTATCTATCCAATCCCGCTGTGGCTGCCGCCAGCGCCATCGCTGGTAGGATTGTCAGCCCAGAGGAGGTTATCACCTGACGATGGGTGATGGATTATGGTAGAAAGTGACGAAGTAGAACGGCTAAAAAGTTCAGATAAAACAGAGCTGCTTGAATTGTTAACTCAAGCCTTTAAAGAGCACCCCTTGATTCCAGCCCTTGGTGCTAACCCAGAGGCAACAGGACCAGTGATGAATGCTTTCCTTGACTGCTTCGGAGGGGTTGAAAGAGTCTTACTGTACGGGATTCGGAAAGATAATAAGCTTGTTTGTGCTTCAGTTTCTTTAGATTCTAGCGTAGAACCATCTGAACCAGCGCTGGTGAGGTTTATCTTTTCTCTATACCGGGCTTTAGGATGGCGTATTGTCAGGGAGTTTGAAGTAGTTCATAAAGAAGAACCAAAATATGAAGACCGCTATCTTGAGCTGGTAATCTTTGGCACATTGCCTGCCTATCAACGACAAGGATTGGGACGCGAAATGTTGCATTTTCTCTATAATGAGGCAAAGAAGGAGGGGTATAAAGGGGTAATACTGGTTGCTGATCGTAATACACCCGCCTTTAATCTATACTTGAAAGAGGGATTCATTGTGGATAGGGAATTTACCATAGGAGATGCAACCCTATGCTGGATGCGACTGGTGTTTTAAGCGCCCTTTGTCCAGGGGGCGTCACAGCAACCGCAACTTTGTCGGTAGGATTGCCAGCCCGGAGAGGTTTTGGGCTGAGATTGGTGGCAGAAGAAATACTGGAGGAGTTTTAGATGGGCGAAGTCCCTGTTATAAAATATTTCCCCCTCCCTCGAAAGGAGAGTCAGAGAGAAGCGAAGCCTCTCTCAAACAACTGATTCCCCTTCCCCTTATCAAGGGGAAGGGGATAAAGGGGATAGGGTTATTATAATTAAGGGGGTGAGGTTCAATGGTTAAAACGCGCAAAACCTGGAGAGAGAAATTGGAAAATCCTCCAAAAGGTTTACCTAAAGTAGTTAGTGGTCCTCCAAAGTGGGAAAAGAGGTTTGGGGGTAGAAGAGTTCTTGTAGCCACGCCGCTTCTTGTTGATGGCTTGATACGAAAAGTCCAAAAGGGGAAACTTGTTACTATAAGACAAATTAGAGAACGCCTTGCCCAAGAGTTTAAAGCCGATTCCACCTGTCCCCTCACCACTGGAATTTTTGTCCGCATTGCTGCTGAAACCGCCGAGGAGGATTTGCGGATGGGGAGGCAAGAGATAACGCCCTACTGGCGGGTAATCAGGGATGATGGCAGTCTAAATGAGAAATTCCCCGGCGGCGTAGCTACCCAAGCTACCCATTTAGAGGAGGAAGGGCACACCATTGAACCCGGCAAAGGCAAAAAACCACCCAAGGTAAAGGACTTCGGGAATTCTTTGCAAGAATTGTGACTGTGAAGAAGAATAACAATTACCACTCAGAAGTGAAAGATAAAATCAAAGGGGAAATTAAAAAATCAGGCTTTCCTTTGGAACTTTACGTCCTTAACATTTGCTCGAAAAAGAACACGGGACGAATGCCTAATATTCATTATGTATATGAAGGAAAGTTAAGAGAAATTGACCTATACGCTTTCTTTGAAGAAATTAATTTACACCCCAAAAAGGGAGAAAATCTTCAGCATACCAGTACTTCAATGATTGTAGCATGTAAGAAGTCAGAAGAAAGACCATGGGTATTCTTTTCTTCAAGTATGCACCAATCTGAGGATGTATTTTACTTCACCAAATATGTTAGTGAATTTGACTCATATCTCAAGCAAGAAGGGAAATATCCATTGCCAGGTCAAATTTACAAGGATTTGGAAAAGAACCATTACATGGATAAAACAATATCTAAATGCATTACTTATTCTGAGGCATTTAAAAAAGATCGGTCTTCTCCCTCACAGATTTATGAGGCCATCGAGTCAGTACTCAATTTCCTGCGCTACAGAAGAGAATTATACCTGAGGCATCTCAAAAAGCTTGGCTGTTTTACCGAGTTTTTCTTCCCTGTAATCGTTTTAGATGGGCTCTTATTTGAGGCAAGGCTTGAAGGAGAAGAAGTGAATCTAGTAGAAAAAGACCATATTCAACTTCGAACTGACTATGCTGAGGAAATATTTATCATAGATGTTGTCAGAAAAGGTAATTTTAAGAATTTCTTCCAGTCAATTGAAAAAGACCATCTGTCATTTGTGAAGGCCATAAATAAGCTTCGTTGCCCCAAAGATTACAAAACTCGATTACGAAGAAAGATAGACCAGGAATTGAAAGAATTCAAATTGCCTTTTCCTCCTGAGTTCTATCAAAGGGAAGTTTGGAAACGAGGTTGATAATTAATGCTAAAGGGTAAGGTTTATAAATACGGGGCTGATGTTAATACGGACGTGATTATTCCGGCACGGTATCTGAGTTTGGCTGAGCCGGCGGAGCTGGCTAAGCACTGCATGGAGGATATAGACCCTGACTTTGTGTCTAGGGTTGAGCCGGGGGATATGATTGTAGCCACGACTAACTTCGGCTGTGGCTCATCTCGAGAGCATGCCCCGCTGTCAATTAAGGCGGCTGGTATATCCTGTATAATAGCCAAGAGTTTTGCCCGTATCTTTTTCCGTAATGCCATAAACATCGGCTTACCCTTGCTTGGGTGTGAGGAGGCGGTGGATAAGACTGAGGCGGGGGATATTTTGGAGGTTGACTTGGTCCGAGGCAAGATAAAAAACCTGACCAGCGGTATGGAGTTTGCTGCCAAGCCTTATCCTGACTTTATGAATGAGCTGATTTCAGCCGGAGGGCTGATTGAATATACCAAAAATAGATTAGCTCGGAGGAGGATTTAGGGTGCAATTTAGCCTGGTTGTTTTGCCCGGTGATGGCATTGGTCCTGAGGTTATTGCCGAGGGGATTAAAGCCCTGCAGGCGGTAGGCAAGAGGTTTGGGCACGACTTTAATTTGAACTATGGGTTGGTGGGGGGAGTTGCCATTGATGAAATGGGTGTAGCCCTGTCTCAGGATACCTTGAAGATGTGCCAGGGCAGTGACGCGGTATTGCTTGGGGCGGTGGGTGGTCCTAAGTGGGATGACCCCAAAGTAAAGGTTCGCCCTGAAGACGGTCTCCTGGCATTAAGAAAAAAGCTGAGGTTGTTTGCCAACCTGCGCCCAGTCAAGGTGTTTCCGGTGCTGGTTGATGGCACCAACCTGAAACCAGAGGTTATCAAGGGGG
Source organism: Dehalococcoidia bacterium (assembly GCA_020343755.1). Lineage (GTDB taxonomy): Bacteria > Chloroflexota > Dehalococcoidia > Dehalococcoidales > E44-bin46 > E44-bin46. The sequence continues at coordinate 884,279 of CP070810.1, forward strand.
TGGATTTTATATTTGTCCGTGAGCTTACCGGTGGTCTCTATTTTGCTCGACCTAGAAGGCAGTGGCAGACACCCCGTGGCCGGCGGGCTACCGACACAATGACCTACTCGGAGCAGGAAATTGAGCGTATTGTTAGGGTTGGCTTTGAGCTGGCCCGAGGTCGGCGTAAAAAACTGGTCTCGGTGGATAAGGCTAATGTACTGGAGTCCTCCCGACTATGGCGGCAGGTGGCTATGGAGGTGGGGGAAGAGTACCCTGATGTTGAATTGGAGCATATGTTCGTTGATGCCTGTAGTATGCGGCTAATCCAAAACCCAGCATACTTTGATGTTGTTGTTACCGGGAATATGTTTGGTGATATTCTTTCTGATGAGGCATCAATGCTAGCTGGTTCTATGGGGATGCTACCCTCAGCCAGCTTGGCTGGAGTACCGCGGGAGGGGGCTAGTATATTTGGTCTCTATGAGCCAATTCACGGCAGTGCCCCGCGCCGTGCCGGACTTAATATGGCTAATCCTGTGGCTATTATTCTCAGTGTTGCCATGATGCTACGCTATTCCTTTGGTTTAGCCAAAGAGGCGCAGAGGGTTGAAAGTGCAATTGATGAGGTTCTAAGAGAGGGTTATCGCACCTATGATATAATGAGTCAGGGTAAGACAAAGGTAGGAACCAAAGAGATGGGCGATTTGATTACTAAAAAGGTGGCTGGGTCTTAATAACGTTAAGTGATGGGAGCGAGAAGTGGGAAAGCAACAATGGAAGGTATGGTTAACGGGTAGAGACGAAGGTCGGGAAGATATAGTGCGTACTCTTGAGGCGGCAGGGTGTGAGGTAACTCTAGGACGCTTATTTACTGATACCTGGCGCTATACTGAGGATGAACTAGTGGAGAAAGTCCAGGGTGTGGATGCTATCATGATATCTACCGGAGATGGGCACATAACCCGCCGGGTTATGGAGGCAGGGAGGAAATTGAAGGTCATCGCCAAGAGGGCTATCGGGGTGGGCGACATAGACGTTAGTGCTGCCACTGATTTAGGGATCTTGGTCACCAACACCCCAATTGAATTACAGTACTTGTCTGTAGCTGAGTTTACTGTAGGTATGATTCTGGCACTGGCCAATAACTTTAAGCTTGCTGATCACAACGCTCGCCTAGGTCTATGGCGCAGCGTTTCCACTACGCTTCTGCGCCATAAAACCGTGGGCATCGTGGGATTAGGCAAAATTGGCTCCAGAGTAGCCCAGCTCCTTCGTCCCTTCGAGGTTAGGCTTCTAGCTTTTGACCCTTATGTGCCCGCTGAAAAAGCCAGAGCACTGGGGGTGGAACTCACTGCTCTGGAGACCCTGCTTAAGGAGTCAGATTTTGTAACCCTTCATGCCGTAGAAACTGCAGAAACAAGGGGGCTTATAGGCGAAGCTCAACTCAGGATGATGAAATCTACTGCCTACTTGGTGAACACAGCCCGAGGAAGCCTAATAGATGAAATGGCACTGGCTAAAAGCCTAAGAGAGAATTGGATATCTGGTGCAGCCCTAGATGTCTTTGAACCGGAGATTCCCCAGCCTGATAATCCTCTGCTCGGCGAAGACATTTACTTTAAGACACTATACTCCCCTCATGCGGCTGCCCTGAACCCAGAAGTCATGTGGCAGCTGCCTATTGTACAGATGCAGAATTGCCTTAGTGCTCTACGAGGTGAGGTTCCCGAGTTCGTGGTGAACCCAGAGGCTATACCAAGGTGGCGAAGCCGCTTCTGACTCGATAAGCACGGCAATTTCGTAGATACCTTTAAGATGTGTCAGGTGGTGGTGTTGTCTTTAATGAGGCGTTAGATGAAGGTTATCGCACCTATGATATAATGAGTGAAAAGGTAGAGGTGGGGACAAAGGAGATCAAGGATTTAATTGCCATGAAGGTGGAGGGCTGAAAATTGGCATCAGTTCAGCTTTATGATACTACACTTCGGGATGGGGCGCAGAGAGAGGGTATTTCTTTCTCGGTGGTTGATAAGCTAAACATTGCCCGAAAGCTTGACGAGCTAGGTATCCACTTCCTAGAAGGTGGCTTGCCTGGCTCTAATCCTAAAGATATTGAGTTCTTCACCAAGGCTCAGAGCTTAACCCTTTCCCATTCCAA
>CP070810.1:886518-889207 GCA_020343755.1 Dehalococcoidia bacterium
AAGTCTTTCTTGCTTAAAGCCTGTATAAGCGGCTCTACTGCCCGTGCATCGCCTATCTTCCCAAGAGCTTCAGCCGCTTCGTCTCCTATATCCAATTGTTTATCGCTTAAACACCGAACAAGTGATTCTACTGCTCTGGCGTCTCCTATCTCACCGAGAGCTTCTGCTGCATCAGCTCGCACCTTGATTTCTTCATCCTTCAAGGCCTTTATCAATCCTTCGACATCTTTCTTGGCCTTCATCTTTTCAATATCCATCTACACGCCTCCTTCTCCTTTATGGTTTTTCCTTGAGCTGGGGGAAGAGGATTACCTGGCGGATTGATGGCTGACCGGTGAGTAGCATTACCAGGCGGTCGATGCCAACCCCTAGACCCCCGGTAGGAGGCATGCCATACTCCAGAGCCAGCAGGAAATCTTCATCAATGGTCTCAACCACCTCACCTTCTACTTTACGCTCCCTTTGTTGCTTGAGGAAGCGCTGGCGTTGCTCTATGGGGTCGTTAAGTTCGGTAAAGGCATTGGCAATCTCCATTCCACCGGCAAAGGCTTCAAAACGCTCTACCAGGCGCTCATTATCAGGCTTCCTTTTGGCTAGTGGCGACATCTCCACCGGGTAATCCAAAACAAAGGTAGGTTGTATAATATTTGGCTCGACAAAGGTGGAAATAAGCTCATCTATAAGCCGGCTCCGGTCCTTTTGCGGGTCAACCTCCATATTTTTCTTTTCCATCTCAGCCCTGAGCGAATCGGCATCGGGGTATTTGTCAAAGTCAATACCAGAGTACTCTTTGATGGCTTGGCGTAATTGTAGGCGCTGCCACGGCGGTTTAAAGTTTATGGTGTTGCCACCAAACTCAACCTTATCCCTGCCTAGAACCTGCTGACTGACTTCAGCCACCATCTCCTCCACCATCGCCATCACATCATTATAGTCAGCGTAGGTTTCATAACTTTCCAGCATGGTGAACTCGGGATTGTGCTTGGTAGAGATGCCTTCATTGCGGAAAATACGCCCCAGCTCATAAACCTTATCAAAGCCACCTATAATCAGTCGCTTAAGGTGAAGCTCAGGGGCAATGCGCAGGTAAAAGTCCTGGTCAAGGGCGTGGTGGTGGGTGATGAAAGGGCGAGCTAGAGCGCCGCCGGCTGATGGTTGCAGCACCGGTGTTTCTACCTCTGTAAAGCCTCGCTGGTTTAAGAATTGTCGTATGGCAGTAATAATCTGACCGCGCATGTGGAAGATTTCTTTAGCCTCGGTGTTGGCGATGAGGTCAAGGTAGCGTTGCCGGTATCGCGTGTCTATGTCACTAAGCCCGTGCCACTTTTCAGGTAGGGGCTGAAGCGACTTAGCCAACAGGGTAAGGTTTTCTACCTCAAGGCTAGGTTCTCCCGCCTTGGTTCGACAAAGCCTACCGCTAGCGCCGATAATATCACCTATGTCTATATCCTTAAGCAGTTTGAGGACGTCTTGACTCAGCAGGTCGTTACGGAAGTATAGCTGGATTTTCCCCGAGCCATCGCGGATAACGAGGAAAGACACCTTGCCCATAAGACGGCTGGCCATAACCCGCCCGGCAAGATTAACTGCTGGCGCCTCAGCCTTCGTACCGCTTTCCTCGTGCTCTTTGAGGAGAGCCAGGGCTTGTTGTGTGGTGTGGCTACGGTGATAGCCATAAGGGTAGGGATTAATGCCACGGGCGCGAATCCGCTCCAGCTTTTCCCGTCGTTTTCGGGCTATACGGTCTAATCTTGATGTCATCTTTATCCCATTCCAATATACTGCGGTAAAAAAGACTGAGAGTTTTGAGCTCCCAGCCATATATTAATCGCTTATTGGTTATTATAAGTCGTCTTTGCCTTATAGTAAAGCCATTTGTCTGATTTGTCCCCTTAAACTATCCAGCCAGGTAACTGATTTTACCTCCCGTTCCAGAAGGTATTTAAGGTAATTCCTCATCACCCCCTCTATCTCTTGAGACAGTTCTGGGTTTATTTTTAGCCGACTACAGGTATCATAATCGTTGTCCTGTAAAAAACCGAGCACTTTTAGGGCGTTAGCTGATAGGGGGTAGGAATAAAACTGGCTCTGGCTACATCTGGGGCACAGCACGCCACCAGCACTGGGAGAGAACGAGTTATCGTTAGCTTTTAGCGGCGAGTGGCACGAAACGCACTGCCCAAGCTGGGGTCGGTAGCCAACCTGGTTGAGGAGGTGTAATTCAAAGTAACGCAAGATTAGTTCATTATTGTTGCCTTGGCACAGATTATGCATTGTTTCAACCAGTAATTGAAACAGGGGGTAGTTTTCGTCATTATCGGCGGTGAACTGGTCGACTAACTCCACGGCATAGAGGGCATAGGAAGTAAGCTGTAGGTCACTTTTGAGCGGCAGGAAGCTATTAATGGTCTGGCTACCGGTTACCGTATCCAGGTTTCGTCCCCGGGCTAGCGAAACTTGGCTATGGGTAAGAAGCTCAAGGTGCCCTGCCATCTTGCTCCTCGGGCGCCTGACCCCCTTGGCAACCACCCGAATCTTACCCAGATGAGGGGTGTAGAGGGTAAGGATTCTATCCGCCTCCCCCAGCTTGGTCTTCTTAATAATAATCGCTTCCGTCTGATAAGTTCGTGGCTTGGACATTTCTTAGCGTTTCTTCATCTTCCTTAATACGTGTCTTGCTGCTTTACAC
>CP070810.1:889307-901645 GCA_020343755.1 Dehalococcoidia bacterium
AAAGGTTCTAATTCGAACCATCACCCTATACATATCTATTAGTTTTTCTTTTTCAATCGCCATAGATTTTTTACGTCCTCCTTCTATCCTATCATCAATCCAGTTAAACTACTTGACCTCATCCATGAAATATTCCACCCGTTAAAAGGCACCTATTAAACTGACTATCTAGGTGCCCATTACAATAATGCTGCTCCAAGACAAGTTACGGTAGTTTCCGCATATTTTCCCTCCTTTAGCTGTTGTAAAATTAGCAGAAATGAAAGGTATTTGTCAAAGATTTACTCTGCCGGCACCCCCCAGGGAGTTGCCTCGGTTTATGTTATGTCAATTAGTTTCCCGTGAAACTTAGTTGGTCAGGAGATAGCAGACTTTAACTGGACACCACCGACCCAAAAGAGTGCATCTAAATTATTTTAGTTATGCCCCCTCTTTACACCTACAAATTTTGGAGTTAAAATAGATATGCTTTTGGCGGGTGTAACTCAGTGGAAGAGTGCTTGCTTCCCAAGCAAGACGTCGTGGGTTCGAATCCCATCACCCGCTCCACGAAGCTAGGTACGGGGCTGAAAACACTTGCACAGCCCAAGGAAATAAACGTAGGTGAAGCTAGTCTAAACGACTTGCACCGGGCGGGCTCCCCAAAATGAATGGCGCAGGTAGGAATAACCACACAATGGCTTCTCACCGGGTTTAAGTATGACCTGGGGTCAATTCGTGACCCTCAAACCTTAGCCTATTACTATGGCCATGTCAAAAGGTTCCTGAATTGGGCAGAGGCAGCCGGTGTCCCTAAAGAAGCATATCTCATCGACAGGCGCCACATCCAGGCGTTCTTCTACCACCTTCTTCAAGAGTCGGAGATAGTCATCGGGGGCAACGGTGCATGCCGCAAGATTGAGCGCTCCGAACGTAGCCTATGACCATATTACCGGTCGCTTAGGCGCTTTTTTGGATGGGCCATTAAAGAAAGGCTACCTTAGCCGCAGCCCTATTGAGGGAATAGAGCTGAAACGGCCCAACCACCGCCAAAAAATGCTTACTTTAGCTCTGGGGGGCTCTCTCAGACGATAGCCTAAGGAGCTCTCGTTTTCTATGAGACTGCACAATTCAAGCTATTGTTACTGTCATACTGGATAGTGCTATAGTTTGCACTTTTTATTAGACATTGACATTATACGAGGGAATGGCTTATCATTCGTCCCAAAAAGGGAGGTGAACTAATGCAAGCATACTGTGTGAAGTGTCGTGCTAAGAGAGAAATGAAGGATACTAGGAGCATAATCATGAAGAACGGGAAGCCGGCGACTCAGGGTATATGCCCCGTATGTGGGACCAAGATGTTCAGAATAGGCAAGGGTTAAAGCTTATATTTATCTAGGAATCAAAATTCCGCGCAAGGCTGGATATTCTCACATACGAATATCCAGCCTTTTTGCGGCTATTTCATAACCCACTTGGTTTTACTTTTTGGGTAAAGCAGCAAGATACTCGTCTAGCTTAACAACCGCAGTAGCAATCTGAGGCAGTACTTTTGTTACTTGGTGCTGATGCATGTCCTCGGCAAACGATTGACAGCAATCCTCGATAACTATCATGTTGAAACCTATCTCTGCTCCGCGTCTCACCGTGCTATTAATCACCCAATTAGTGGCCACCCCGGTTGCAACTACGTGTGTTATCATTCGAGCTCGAAGAATTAATTCTAAATCGGAATACATGAAACCATCGCAGCCCCAGTTATCAACTATGTAGTCCTTTGATAGTACCGGCTTTATTTCATCAGGATTCTTATAGCTTTCACTATAACCACCTTCATTAGTGTACGAACAGTCAACGCCGGCTTTGTAGGCATCAATAAGCAGGGGAAATTGAAACATGGGATCACCTGCCCGCGGGTACCCTGGTTTCGTGCACCAATTTACGTAGATAACCTGTACACCAGCTGCTCTACTTGCCACTAGCGCTTTCTGTATCTTCGCCAGTAGATTATGTTTCTTGACCTGCGCCGGTGCCCCGGAATATCCAAACTTACCCGGCTTCACGATACCGTTCTGAGCATGCAATACCAACAGTGCTGTTTTTTTGACATCAATTTTATTCATTTTTCTTCCCCCTTCTTTATATTTTTGATTCTGAAAATCAATTACATTTTGTCACTCTTGATGCGCCTCCTTTCTTACTCTTATTCTTGCAGACTAAGGGTTCATCACGATACATACGCTTAATCTACTTCTGGCTAGGACCTCCAATAATAGTCATCAACTGTAAATAATCTCATGTTGAGACGAGGATAGAGATACTAAAGGATCTCCTTCAGCATTTCCTCAAGTTTCTCTTTCTCGCCAGCTCTCATCTTGTAGCAGTGCGCCGGGGTGGGGAACTTACCCTCCCGAACCTCCCGGACATACTCCCGGAAAGCTTGTCTCATTACATCGGCGAGGTTGGCATACTTCTTTACGAACTTCGGCGTGAAAATCTCAAAGATACCGAGCATGTCGCTTACTATCAGGACCTGCCCATCGCAGTAGGGTCCAGCCCCAATACCGTATACCGGTATGCTAAGTGCCTCCGTGATTATCTTTCCAGTCTCCGGCGGCACACCTTCTACGAGGAGTAGAGAACCTCCCGCTGCCTCAATAGCCTTGGCATCCTCAAGCAAAGTCATCGCTTGCTCGGCGGTATTTCCCTGTGCCTTAAAGCCTCCCAGTTGCGCAGAGCTTTGTGGGGTTAGGCCAATATGACCAACCACTACCATACCAGAATTTACAATACCCTGTATCTGTGGTATTACCCTTTTCCCTCCCTCGAGTTTTATGGCATCAGCACCAGCCTCCTTGTAGAACCGACCGGCATTGGTAATGGCGTCCTCAACCGACTTCTGATAAGAGAGGAAGGGCATATCACCGATGACAAAGGTATTGGGCGCTCCCCTGCGCACCGCTTCAGTGTGGTAGATCATCTGATCCATAGTTACAGGTATGGTGCCCGGGTACCCATAGACCACCATACCTACGGAATCTCCAACCAGGATCATGTCCATACCAGCTTGTTCTACTAAACTGGCTGTGGGGAAATCGTAAGCGGTAATCCAGGTAACCTTTTCCCTCTTCCGCTTCATCTCGGCAAAATCGAGGATGTTCTTCTTAACCATTTAACTAAACCTCCTATAACTTGTTAAGCATTCGTGTGAGGGGTGTCTAATTCGCTACAATTGAATCCATAACCCCAGGTCGTTGGTTCGAATCCAACCCCCGCTACCAAAGGAATACTGCCCCAAATGTATAGCCCTTTGAGGAATAAAGAACGACAGAAGAAGTTATGGCGTCGTTTATCTGAAGGCAGCGCAGGATAAACTCCGGCACGTGGGAACTTTGATGACCATGCAATAACTAAAGACATTAATCCATATCGAATCGCTTTTGTATATATGCCACTATCCGTTCTGTCGCCTCAGTAGAACCAGCTGGGCTATGAAGAATCAGGGCCAGCTGTTTGCCGGCCAGTCTAATCCCCGATAGCGTAAACGTACCCGTCGTGAGAACCCACATAGAGCGTGCTGTCTGCGCCGATAGCCGGGGATGATAATACGAAGTCTCTGGTTATATGTCTCCACTGTAGGTTGCCGTCGGCATTGATGGCATAAATGTATTTGTCGAGATACCCCACGTATTAGTTTATTTCTGTATAGGCGCTTTGTCAATACCCCACATACGAATCTTTTCTGTCCCTGAAGTAACAGAGCGCCAAATTGTTGTTGTATGGAATAAGAAATAATGATGGCTCCGGCTACAGTAGAGGGGTAAACAAGTAAAAGCCCCAAATCTAAATAGGAGGAGCCATCGAATGAAGAATACCGCAGCTATTAAACTAAGGCAAGTCCCCCAGGGGTATTTGGTAATAGGAGTCGACCCACACAAAAAGAAGCATGCAGCAGTGGCAATAACTCAAGATTTTACGACTCATGCTAAGTTCAAGTTTAGCAATACCATTGTGGCAACTTTCTCTGGCTTGCTAGCGATATTAGCTTTGGCAACTAATATACCATATTTCCGTAGAGTATTTTTGGCTTCAAACTCAAAGAGCTTCACTGGTAACTTCCTTAGCACATCTTAAGCTTGAGGCTCATATTGGATAGCAATGCCATTTTCTATTAACTGCTGGATTTCCTGTTTGCTATATCCCAGCTCTGCTAGAACTTGGCTGGTGTGTTCACCAAGCTGTGGGGTTTTCATCCTCGTTTCGGGTAGCTCTCCTGAGATCATAATCGGTGCTCGAACTGTCTTAATTAGCCCTTTGCCAGGATAATCCCACTCCTCAATCAGCTGCCGAAACTTTATTTGGATGTCCTGGCTAACTTCGCCCACATTTAGAAGCCTACCACATGGCACATTGGCCGCTACCAGCTTGGACTCCAGTTCAGCACTCGTATATTGTTTGCAGACCTCGCTTACCTTGCGCACCAGCTCACTCCGATATTCATTCCTTCCTTTGACTGTAGAATAGCGGGAGTCTCTGGCAAGTTCGTCTAGTCCAAGCCCCTGACAGAAAGCTACCCAGAATCTATCTGTGGGGACCCCAATCCAGATCGGCGCGTCCTTAGTGTCAAAAGCTTGGTAAGGTGCAAACGCCACATGCCCTGTTCCGACACGTGAAGGAAGTTTGCCAGTAATGGAATGATGGATTATATAGGTGCTCATTGCCGAGACGGCAGTGTCTAATAAGGCAATATCTATCCTCCGTCCCTTACCTGTCCTCTCTCGATCCCACAAACATGCCAGGATGGCACCAAATGCATATAAGCTGCTAGTCATATCAATGAGGGAAGGAGCCTGTCTCACTGGCGGTCGATCAGGTTCTCCGGTTGCCATCATGATGCCTGACATCGCCTGAGCTACTGGATCATAAGCTGGACGCTGGCTATAAGGTCCCTCTTGCCCAAAACCAGATACTGAACAATATATTATTCGGGGATTCACTTGAGCTACCCTATCATAGCCTAGACCAAGTTTATTTACAGTGCCAGGCACAAGGTTTTCAATAAAAACATCAGCTGTCTTGACCAATTTTTGAGCTATTTCCTGGCCCTCTGTTGTTTTTAAGTCCAGCGCTATGCCTCGTTTATTGCGGTTCGCAGCTAGCAACCACACACCATCCATAGCGTAGCGGAAATGCTCACCCCTAGGCGGCTCGATCTTTATCACATCAGCACCCAAATCTCCTAGCAACGTGGTGGCAAAGGGGCCAGCCATAGCCGTAGTCAAGTCAACAACTTTTATTCCTTGTAAAAAATTCATGTCACCTCCTGGAATTACAATTTGGCCGATCCACACCCGCCCTTAGGCCGTTTAAAAACCTTCCTTTCCGGAGGCTAATCACCGACCATCAACTGTCCCCGGCACCTCAGCCACTATCCCTTGCAAGCTACCCCCAGGTACCTTAAGGCTGCTTAGCTTTGATTTTGAGTAGTTTTAGAACCCCTTTTACCCTCAACCCAAATCATAGCCTCAAAGTTGATTTTCGCCCTTCTCTTGAGAGTGAAGCAGCGTACCGTCTACCTCTAGCACCACAATTTCCCTCTCCTTAACCTTTGCACTGCGCTCGCGTAACTCAGCCAGCAATTTACCTTTTATTGCTTATCTTCATTTGTTGTCATGCTATTCCCTCGGCTCAACTAGTTCGATTAATACCTTCGTTTTTTTAGGATGCAGAAAGGCTATCCTAGCGCCTTTAACACCGCTCCTTGGCGTCTCATCGATGAGCTGAATCTTTTTTTCTCTCAGCGTGTCTAGCGCCTGTTGAATATCACTTACTTCCAGAGCCAAGTGATGTAGTCCCTCCCCCCTTTTTTCGATGTATTTAGCAATAACTCCTTCGGGGTTGGTTGACTCTAGTAACTCAATCTTACTCTCACCCACCGGGATAATGGCAGTCCTCACCTTCTGCGCTTCCACAATCTCTATATCTTCAACCTTTAGCCCTAGGGCATCGGTATATAGCTTTAGTGCATCTTCGATACTATTTACCGCAATCCCTATATGGCTAATCTTCTTTATCAATTACCCCCTCCGGCAAGTTTGCTTTAATAAACTTGACAATTTCCTCAAGGGGTGTGCCTGGATCGAAGATCTGGGCGATACCAGCCTCTCTTAACTTTGGGATATCTTTCTTTGGTATGATTCCGCCCCCAATAAACAGGATATCCCTGCCCCCCTTTTCTCTGACCAGGCTCACTGTTTTCGGGAATAAAGATAGGTGAGCGCCGGACAGGCAACTCAGACCAACCACATCTACATCCTCTTGAATAGCCGCCTCGGCAATTTGCTCTGGCGTTAGACGTAACCCAAGATAGATTACCTCCATTCCGGCATCTCTTAAACCTCGAGTTACTGCTTTGATTCCCCTATCATGCCCGTCTAGCCCAGGTTTAGCTATTAAGACTCGTATTTTTCTATTCTGCACAGCAAATACCTCTCGGCTTAGAATATATTTGGCTCTCGGTATTCCCCAAACACATCCCTCAGGGCACTACTTATCTCTCCTACGGTGGCATAAGCCTTAACTGCTTCAATTAGTGCTGGCATAACATTCTCGTCACTCTTAGCCACATTGCGTACTCTATCTAGTACCTCGCTTACCTTTTGGTTATCTCGTTCCTGCTTTAATCTTTTTAATCTCTCTGTCTGTCTTTTCTCAACTTCTTCGCCAATCTCTAGAACCTTTGGTGCCTGCTCCTCTTTTACTGTGAACTTATTAACACCGACAACAACTTGTTCGCCAGAATCTACCGCCCTTTGATAGTTATAGGCTGAAGTTGCAATTTCCCTCTGGATATATCCCTTCTCTATTGCTTTTAAGGCACCGCCCATTTTATCAATTTCATTGATATATCTCATTGCCTTATCTTCTATTTGGTTGGTTAAGCATTCTATGTAGTATGAGCCGCCTAGCGGGTCAACAGTATCAGTGACGCCGCTCTCATAGGCAATGATTTGCTGGGTTCTTAGGGCAACTTGCACGGCTTCCTCACTGGGCAAAGCCAGTGCCTCGTCAAATGAGTTGGTGTGCAAAGATTGGCAGCTCCCCAATACAGCAGCTAAAGCCTGCAAGGTTACTCTTACGATGTTATTAAGTGGTTGTTGCTCGGTCAGCGTGAATCCGTCGGTTTGAACATGATATCTTAACATCATAGACCTTGGGTTCTTGGCACCAAATCTTTCCTTCATTATCTTAGCCCACATCCGGCGCAATGCCCTAAACTTGGCGGCTTCCTCAAGAAGGTTGGTGTAGGCAGCAAAAAAGAATGAGAATCGGGGGGCAAACGAGTCAACATCCATTCCTCTGTCTATCATCGCTTGAACATAGGCAATTCCATTAGCTAGAGTAAAGCCAGCTTCTTGAGCAGCGGTAGCCCCAGCCTCCCGCATATGATAGCCACTGATGCTTATTGAGTTCCATAGTGGCATATATTGGGCGCAATAGGAGCAAATATCGGTAACCAGTCGCATAGATGGAGTCGGCCCAAAGATATACGTGTTTCTGGCTATATATTCCTTCAATATATCGTTCTGCACCGTCCCTCTGAGTTTATCAGCACTTGTTCCCTGCTTTTCGGCAGCAGCAATATATAAGGCCAATAGAATTGGTGCTGTGGAGTTAATGGTCATTGATGTGCTTACCTCGGCTAATGGAATACCATCCCACAGCCTCTCCATATCTTGAAGTGAGTCTATGGCGACACCACACTTGCCAACCTCTCCAGCGGAAAGTGGGTGGTCTGAATCATATCCCTCTTGGGCAGGTAGGTGGAAGGCGACACTAAACCCAGTTTGCCCTTGCTCGTACAGATATTTGTACCGCTTATTTGTCTCTTCTACAGTGGCAAAGCCAGCATATTGGCGCATAGTCCATAGCTTGCTCCTGTAGCCGGTGGGCATTATATGCCTAGTATATGGATACTCACCAGGAACACTAATGCCCTCCTGCTTACACTCCTCTAAATCGGCCGGTGTATATACCCTATTGACTACCATTCCATCAACGGTAGTCCTGAACTCCTTCTTTCTTTCGGTTATTTCATTTTTCTTCTCAGGCATTTCCCTCTCCCTAAGTGCACTTAATGGTTTTTACGCCGCTTGTCTATTATTTCATAGAGCTCATCGATTCCCACATCGTTTATGGCTTTAGTAGTAACAAACATGGCTACTTCAATTGGCCCCCCACCACTGCCACCATATTTCTCAGGGAACGGGATGCCCATCAGCCCAAGTTCAGCCATCTTCTTAATACTCTCAGCAGGGAACCTCGCCTCCTCATCTATTTGGGCAGCGATTGGCTCGAGCTCCTTCTCAGCGAACTCTCGTACCATTGTCCTAAGCATCTTCTGGTCTTCAGTTAATAAAAAGTCCATCTTGCCCTTACTAAATTTTTTATTTAGCTTTGTTCCCCGGTTGTGGTTGTGATGTAAGAGAATCTAGCTTATTACCCCCTTCTGGCGCAATTTGCTAATCCTTTGCTCGCTGTACCCTAGACTTATTAATATTTCATTCGTGTGCTCACCGGCTAAAGATGGTAAACTTCTAACTTTGCCTGGTGTATCTGATAATTTAATTGCAATACCTACCTGCTTAACCTTGCCCTCAGTAGGATGTTCCACCTCTATAACCATTTTGCGATGAAGTACTTGAGGGTCAGCGAAAACCTCATCCAATGAATAAACTTTGCCTATAGGGACATCTTTTTGACTCAGGAGCTCAAACCACTCATCTCTGGTCTTGGTAAGAAAGAGTTGTTTAAGGTAGGAAGAGATCTCTTCCCATTTTTCATTTTCTGTTGGGTTGGGAAGATGCCCACGCGTAAGACTGAAGGGTATAAACTCCTCCCTGCCTATCTCCCGACACAGATTTTCCCATAGCCAAGGCTCCAGGCAGGCAATAGTGATAAATTTCCCGTCCTTGGCCTCGTAGATATTGTAGTGGGGGTAAGCACCACTGAGGTAATGTTCACCTCGCTTAGGTACTACACCACTCTGGAAATAATGGTCTAACACCACCTGAGTGAGGAGTAAGATGACACTGTCAGTCAAGGATATATCTATATACTGCCCCTTACCTGTTTTACCCCTAGCGATAAGGGCACTAAGAATGCCTACCACTGCACTCATACCCCCGGCACCATAGTCGGCTACTAAATTTAACGGGACAACGGGCTGCCGGTCAGCCTCACCAATTAGGTTTAGTACCCCGCCAATAGAGATGTAGTTGACATCATGCCCAGGTAAATCTCGGTAGGGACCGTCTTGCCCATACCCAGTAATGGAGCAGTATATGATTTTAGGGTTTATTTCGGTTATCGTTTGGTAGTCTATACCTAGGCGTTTAGTCACGCCAGGTCTAAATCCTTCAACGATAACATCTGCCTCCTTGGCTAGTTTATGGAAGATACTGCGGCCTTCCTCCGACTTTAAATTAAGCAAGATACTCTTCTTGTTTCGGTTAGTTGCCTGATAGGCAACTTCTCTTTTCCCCGCTTCCTTGGTAGCTTGACGAGCTCCGGCTGTTGGAGGAGGCCCGATTTTAATTATTTCAGCACCTAGGTCACCCAAAATCATAGTGCAAAAGGGTCCCGGACCTTGCCAAGTAATGTCTAGTATTTGGAGGCCTTCTAGTGCTAACATAATCTCTCTCCAATAATTAAAATCACTCAGCGAACTCTCGTACCATTGTCTTAAGCATCATCTCGGTAACTAAATCGGCGGCATTGATAAGTCTTCAGTAATTCCTATTTATTTATCATCCGCCTAGCTCAATCCAATTTGATAGACCGATTAATAATCCCTAGAGCTGCAGAGTAAGGAGGGTTGCGTTCAAAAGTTGGTGTCAACATACTACATCTCCGCTCCCTGCCTGTCAAGTGGGTGTTCTTTTTCCAACGAGATTTGAGCCCTTATAGGGCTATTTCCTTTCCTCCTTACGAACAAATGGGGTGACTTGACAAGAAATCAGGCAGGGTTGTATCATTTTACCTCCATCGATTTGTCCGAAAACGACTGAACAATACATCGGCTCTTTGACATGCTGCCAATATTTGAATATACAGAACAAATTCTGTATATTAGCATATTATGTAGAAGCGCTTCTGTATACATAGTTAGGGGCTGCGAACTAGGAATTTCGTCGTATTATTAGAGGCCATTTTCTGTTGAATAGATTAATAAAGTGAATCGAGTTCACTAAAAGAAGGGAAGGGGCATGCAGAAAACAATTTGTTTAATCGGTGCTTTTGATACCAAGGGGGAAGAGTATGCCTTTGTGCGGGAACAGATACTCAGCCGTGGACATAAGGTTTTTACAGTTAATACGGGCGTCCTTGGAACGACGGCTCTCTTTCCGGTGGACGTTGAAGCGAACAGGGTTGCTGAGTCGGGTAGGGGGAACCTGGAGCAGCTTCGTAAAAAGAAGGAGCGCGGTGAAGCCATGAAGGTCATGTGTGCCGGGGCAGCGAGGCTCATCAAGTCACTTTATGATGAGGGCAAGTTTAACGGGATTTTTGGTATGGGTGGTAGCGCTGCGACCACCGTGGTCACTTCAGCGATGCGTGTTCTTCCGGTGGGTGTTCCCAAGGTTTGTGTATCAACCGTAGCATCAGGGGATGTGTCGGTTTACGTTGGGACAAAGGATATCACGATGATTCCATCAATTGTTGACGTTGCCGGCATCAACCGGGTTTCGAGGATTATCTTTTCGCATGCAGTGGGAGCAATTTGCGGTATGGTGGAAACGGATATTCCAGAAGCCACGGAGGATAAGCCGGTTATCACGGCATCAATGTTTGGTAACACAACGGAGTGTGTGACCGCTTGTGTAAAGGAATTGTCGGCAAAGGGTTACGAGGTTCTTGTCTTTCACGCCACCGGTACCGGTGGAAACACTATGGAGAGCCTGGTTAACGAGGGATTAGTGGACGCTGTCCTCGACATCACAACAACCGAGTGGGCTGATACCGTCTGCGGTGGGGTGTTTAGCACAGGCCCAGAACGCCTTGATGCTCCCGGCCGAATGGGAATACCTCACCTGATCGTTCCAGGCTGCGTGGACATGGCTAATTTCGGGGCACCGGACACGGTACCCGCGAAATACAGAGAGGCAAACCGCACCTTCTACGAGTGGAACCCATCAGTTACGCTCATGCGCACGAACAATGAGGAGAATGAAAAAATGGGAAAGGTTTTCGCTGAGAAAGCAAACGCTGCCAAAGGTCCAGTTGCCTTTCTCATTCCTCTGAAAGGGGTATCGATTCTTAACGGCGACGGCCAGCCTTTCTGTGACCGTGAGGCGGATAGGGCAATGTTTAATGCTATCAAGGCCAACGTCAAGGCAGGTATTCCTGTAATTGAAATGGATAACAATATCAATGATCCCCAGTTTTCTGCCAAAGCGGTTGAGATGATGCTAGATCTAATCAAACAGGCAAATAATAAGAAAAGGAGGTAATTATGGCATTCACACGTAGTGAAATCCTTGAACGGTTGAGGAAGAATATTGAGGCGGGTCTTCCGATTATCGGTGCCGGCGCCGGAACTGGTATCAGCGCGAAGTTTGAAGAGGCAGGGGGAGTTGACCTGATTGTGATTTATAACAGCGGCCGTTTCCGCATGGCAGGTAGAGGCTCACTTGCCGGCCTGATGCCCTACGGTGACGCCAACGCTATTGTCATGGAAATGGCTGGTGAAGTGTTGACCGTTGCCAAAGACACCCCGGTTCTTGCCGGAGTGTGTGGCACGGATCCTTTCCGCCAGATGGACGTCTTCCTTAAGCAGGTTAAGGAGATCGGCTTTTCAGGAGTCCAGAACTTTCCAACGGTTGGTTTATGCGATGGTTTGTTCCGGCAAAACCTTGAAGAGACCGGTATGGGATATGGTCTTGAGGTTGACATGATTCGCAAGGCTCATGAACTGAACCTCCTGACCACACCATATGCGTTCAATGTTGAGGAAGCAAAGGCAATGGCTGAAGCCGGTGCGGACGTCATTGTCGCGCATATGGGACTGACTACCAAGGGGGCTATAGGAGCTTCGACTGCACTGTCACTCGAGGAAGCACCAGTGAAGGTACAGGAAATATGCGACGCGGCAAAATCTGTAAATCGAGACATAATTGTCTTGTGCCATGGGGGACCAATCTCCATGCCTGAAGATGCTGAATATGTTCTCCACAGGACGGAGGGTGTGCACGGGTTTTATGGTGCATCAAGTATGGAACGCCTGCCAACCGAAGCCGCAATAAGAGAACAAATGCAGAAGTTCAAGTCGATCCGATTCAAGAAATAGCAGTTGAAAC
>CP070810.1:901745-909802 GCA_020343755.1 Dehalococcoidia bacterium
GCCTGGGGTTACCATCAAACGGACAATGCCACTGCCATCACGGGCAAAGATAGAGGCTGTCTTGGTTGCCCTCAAGAATTCAGCCACGTCAACTACTACCCGCGTATTGTAGCTCTGGGGGATGAGCTGAGCATAATTGGGAAAAGTCCCCTGAACCAGCTGAGACACTAGCTCAATATTCTTGAGGTGAAACAGAGATTGACTCTTATTAGGATTTACCATTATCTCAACCGGTTCCTCCTGGTCAGCCATAAGCCGATTTAGCTCAGCTAGGGTGCGGGCTGGAATAATGACCTCGGTCTTCTGGCTAACCGGGGTGGCAAGGGATAATTTATATACTGCCAACCTAAAGCCATCAGCTGCTGCCAGCGTCACTAAGTCACCGTCAAACTCAGCATCAACACCGGTAAGTACCGGGCGAGACTCCTCTGTAGCAGCAGCAAAGACAACCTGAGTAATTCCCCGACGAAGGTGTTCTACCTCAACCTTGGTGGTAATGCCCTCTTCAACCTTAGGTATCGGCGGGAAATCCTTAGCATCAACCCCGCTGATTCGTGCCTCAAATCGGGCACACTTCAGCTCCAGGGTCTTGGTCTGTGACGGGAGGTTAATATCAACCTTATCGTTGGGCAAAGAGTTAATAAACTCAGTGAGAAGTCGGGCGGGGACAGTAATTGCCCCTTCTTCCTCCACCTTAGCACCAATCCAACAGGTAATAGCCATTTCCAGATTGGTAGCCGCCAGCTTAAGCCGAGACTGGTCGGTGGCTAAGAGGACATTATTAGTTATAGGCAGAGTCGTTCTAGTAGCTACCGCCCTCCCCACCACACTAAGCCCCCGGTTTAGATTATCCTGAAGACATGTTAGCCTCATAATACACCCCCAAAACTATATTCATCCCTGTAACCGAGTAGTATATACTAAACTAATAATTAATTCTACTCAAGAATGATTGCCCCGCTTTTGCCACCACTTTTTCTGATTAGCCGAATGCTCTCAATTTGGATGCCCCTATCTACTGCTTTACACATATCATATATAGTCAAGGCAGCAACTGCAGTAGCAGTAAGCGCCTCCATCTCCACCCCCGTCTTACCTATACTCTTTACCACAGTGGTAATCTCCACAGTGCTATCCTCTTCATCCAAGCCGAACTCAATCTTAATATCCCCGATAAGAACTGGATGGCATAGGGGTATTATATGCGGTGTTTGCTTGGCCGCCATAATACCAGCCAACCGGGCTACGGCTAAAACATCCCCCTTCTTCATCTCGCCTTTTTTCAACCGCTCAAGGCTAGAAGCCTTCATCCTCACTCTGCATTTGGCTACTGCCTCACGCTGGGTATCAGGCTTCCCGGTAACATCTACCATTTGAGGTAAACCTGATACATCCATATGCGTCAGCTCTTCCACAATTAACCCCCTACTTGAGTCATTGGTCGGTCTTTAGGTACATAGCCCTCTGCCAGGTGATGACGCAATGGCTTATCAGCCACTGCTGACTCGATCAGCTGTTTCAGCCCAGCTGAAGATATACCGCCACGCAGGGGCTGCTTCAGGTCCACTTCATCATCAGCTAATAAACACGGGCGCAGCCTACCATCAGCGGTAAGCCGTAGCCGATTACAATGAAAGCAGAAGTGCTCACTAACTGGGGTGATAAAGCCAATAGTGCCCCTGGCGTGAGGAAAACGGAAATACTTGGCCGGTCCATTACCAACACTGGGCAGGCAGGGCTCTAATTTACCCAATAGTTCAAGTCGCTTTCTCATATCACTGACTGAGACAAAATATGAGGCTGTGGTGCACACCCCAGCAATAGGCATAAACTCAATAAAGCGCACATGCCACTCCTCATTGATAGTCTTAGCCGCGAAATCAAGAAGCTCATCGTCATTAATGCCAAACATAACCACCATGTTAAGCTTAACCGGATTAAGCCCGACCGACCTAGCAACCTTAATACCTTCCAGCACATCGTCAAGATTAAGGCTACCCCGAGTAATGAACTTAAATTTGCCTGACTTAAGGGTATCTAGGCTTATATTAACTCGTTTTAGGCCGGCTTGCTTCAGTTCAGCGGCATAACGACCGAGCAAGGTACCGTTTGTGGTCAAGGAAATATCATCTATGGCGTCTATTTGGGCCAACATCTGTACCAGCTCAGTCAGCCTTGACCTCACCAGAGGTTCGCCACCGGTGAGCCTCACCTTATTTATACCCAGCTCAGCGGCTGCCCGAGCTATGGTATAGATTTCCTCATAGGTAAGAATATCACGGTGAGACGTTAGCTGCACGCCATCGGCTGGCATGCAATAGATACAGCGTAGATTGCAGCGGTCGGTTACCGAGATACGCAAATAGTTTATCGGACGCTGGAAGGAATCATAAAGTCCAGTCATAGCCTAACCTCTTCAGCACTTGGGGCACTTTCCTGGCTGCCTGCCCTCGATGGCTAACCTGGTTTTTGATTTCCAAAGTTAATTCAGCCATTGTCTTACCTAACTCAGGGAGGTAGAAGATTGGGTCATAGCCAAAACCCTGCTCTCCCCTGGGCTCAAAGGTTATAACACCAAGACACTCCCCGGAGCAAAACTCAACCTTACCCTCGGGTGTAGCGATAGCAATGACACACCTGAAACGGGCAGAGCGCTTCTCCCACGGCACCCCCTCAAGCTTTGCCAATAAGTAACTAATTCTATCACTATCTGAAGCCTTTTCACCGGCATAGCGAGCTGATAGCCGACCGGGTTCACCACCTAACACATCAACCTCCAGCCCCGAATCATCAGCCAAAGCTAATAGCTGACTCTCAGCAGCCAAGGCCGTTGCCTTTAATCTGGCATTCTCCTCCAAGCTCTCGCCTACCTCATTAACAATAATATCTATGCCCAGCTCCGCCGAGGTAACCAGCTTAAAGGGAAGGTTTCGCAGTAAATCCCTATACTCGCGTACCTTAGCTTCATTATTTGTTGCCAGGAATAGCTTGTACCGCAACTAGACTCCAGAATCAGTAATTGTCTCAGGGTTTACCAATAAACTCGTCGAGAGTCAAGGCAGCCATAGTCATAGTCTGTAATGTACCTCTTGAGCCCAGCTCCATAGCGACCTTAGATATAGTGATGTTGTCCGGTGCTTCCAAGATATTGACAAAATCATACGGCCCTAAAAGGGAATACTGGGCTAGTATCTTGACTCCCATGGCCTCGACCTCTTTATTCACCTCTCTGATTCTCTGTGGCTTTTGTTTTACCGTCTTCCTGCCCTCATCAGTTAAAGTAGTCAACATAACATAGATCGCCATTTCCCTCACCTCCACTTAAATTTATAAAATATAGGGTGAACTCAATAAGCTCCTTCCCCTATTTAAATGTTGGAGGCATTTCCCAAATAATAACCCCCGCCATCTATTTAATCAAGGTCAATAAACCTCCCCTCTAATTTTCTCGCCACTTGAGGCATAGTGGTGTATTCCATCTCCTCCAGTGGTAGACGGTGTGGCTCAAAAGGACCGTGACGACGCAGAAAATCAGCGATATCGCTGGCTTGCTGGCGAGCGTTATCAAACGACTTGTCAGCAAACATATCACGAGGTCCAACAAGCTTGCCACCCGATAGTTGAAAACCAAGAGATGTGACTCGGGGTGGACCATCAAAGCGGGTCGGGGTGCTATCTACAATAGCTACCGGCATAAGAGGACCATGATGAGAGCCCCGCATCCACCCCTCTACCAGTAAAGGCAAGGTAAATGGCTCCAGAACCTCTCCTACCGCTGGGAATTGACCCTGAGAGCGAACAATACACACCGGGTCATCCTTACCCACATATCGTCCGGCCATTAGAGACAGTCGCTGGGTAGAAGATGCAGCCGCTATCTCTCCAGTTTCCCGATGATAGACTGCCTTTACCATATAGCGTGAAGGCGCCCCTATAAAGACCAGCAGGTCATAAATCTCCTCAGGGGCATTGAAGGTTATCTTCTTATGTTCCTTTACATCATGCACCTCAAAGGTAAAGCCGCTATGCATATTGGAGGCGATAACTAGCCCGATGGTATTAAATGGGTCAGCAAATATCTTGTACAGTGGCATATTCCATGCCCCAGCCGAGGTCTTGTCAGCCATAAAGATTATAATAGTCTCAGCAGCCCGCTCCTCAAACTCCATCTCAGCTACCCCAGGACCCAACCCCTTTACTGTGCCGGTAAAGGCATCCGACAGCAAATCCTGACCAGCGCCGTGGAGCTTTAACTTCTTAGCCACCTGGGTACAGTCAACAAAGGTGCCCCAGGCAAGCTTATGAATTTTTTCACTATCCTCAGCCTGCTGGTGGGTCATAATCAGTTGCAGGTCATCACCGCACTTGGTTACATGATAGTCAATCAGTAGCCCCTCTCCTTTAGCCTTAGCCAAGTTTTCATCAGCCTTGGCTAAGACATCGGGGTGAGATTCAGAATGCCCTACATAACCGCCAATATCAGCCTTGATTACACTCAGTGTGATAGTCATGATTCCCTCCTTTACTTTATAGCTTTCTAATACTCGATCCCTTTTCGCGCCTTCGTCCCTTCATCGTAAGGGTGCTTAATCTTCAGCATCTCAGTAACCAAGTCTGCCAGTTGGATTAGTTTGGTATCAGCCTTACGACCGGTGAGGATAAGCTCCACATTCCGTGGCTTATCCCCGATAAGCTTAATTACTTTGTCCAATTCAACCAGCTGCCAGGCTACCGCTAAATTAACCTCATCCAGCACCACTAGGTCGTAGCTACCACTTAGTACAGCCTCACGGGCAGCAGCCAAAGCCTGCCTTGCCTGCTCTTTTTCCTCTGGCTTAATATTAGTCGGGTCAATGAACTGCTGACTGCCAAACCTAGCTATTTTGACATTAGGTAACTGAGACAGGATTTTGCATTCCCCATAAGGGTAATCGCCCTTCATAAAGAAAACAACACATACCTTCAGGCCATGCCCCAAGGCTCGGATTACTGCCCCCAGTGCAGCTGTAGTCTTGCCCTTACCATCGCCAGTGAAGACCTGAACTAAACCCCTAGAGAAGGGGCCTGACGATGAACTTCGTTGTGATATCTGTTCCGTCAATGAAAGCCTCTAACAAAAATTGGGGCGATGACAGTGACAGTCTAACAACCCCACCCAGCCATGTCAAGAAACAAGCTAAAAGTAAATATTGTTACCACAGCACAATAGTGATATGATAATGCTCGTTGATGCCACAAAATTCATAAGCGGGAAGGAGAAAAGACTACCATAGAGATAATCCCGGCTATAGACCTTAGACAGGGTAGGTGCGTTCGCCTCTATCAGGGTGACTATAATCAGGAAACAATATACTCTGATGACCCGGTAGAAGTAGCTCTAGAGTGGCAATCACGGGGAGCACCAAGATTACACATTGTTGACCTCGATGGTGCCGCTAGTGGTGAGCTGGGCAATTTAGACATTATTACCCAAATAGCTAATGTAATATTAATTCCTACCCAACTGGGTGGTGGCATCCGCCATCTGGAAACGGTAGAGCAATTACTTAAAGCTGGTATAGAGCGTGTCATCCTAGGTACAGCTGCTGTGGAAGACCCTAAGCTAATTAAAGAGGCATGCCGTAATTTCAGCGAGTCTATTATTGTTAGTATTGACGCCCGTGAGGGATACGTTGCTATACGTGGTTGGCATCAAGATACCGAACTAAAGGCTGTCGAATTTGCCAAATCTATGGTACAACTCGGGATAAAGCGTTTTATTTACACCGACATTAATCGTGACGGTACCCTGACCGAGCCTAATTTTGCTGCTATCTTTGAGCTGGTCAATACCATCAGGATACCTATCATTGCTGCTGGAGGCATTTCCTCACTAACCCATCTCAAAATGTTGAAGCAGCTTGGCGTAGAGGGCGCTATAATAGGCAAGGCACTTTATACCGGAGACATCAACCTAAAACAAGCCCTAGCCGCCGTTAGTTGAATTGAGAAAGAGGAGAAGGTTGATAGATAATATAAAGTTTGATGAAAAGGGGCTTATCCCGGCTATAGTTCAAGATGCTGACACCGGCGAGGTGCTGATGCTAGCATACATGAATGAGAAGGCACTGCGCCGAACTCTATCCAGTGGCGAAGCCTGGTTCTATAGTCGGAGCCGAAACAAACTATGGCACAAGGGTGAGACCTCAGGCAACCGAATCAAGGTGCGTTCAGTATGGAAGGACTGCGATAGCGATACCATCCTGATTCTGGGACAGCCTACAGGTCCGGTGTGCCACACCGGTAACAAGACCTGCTTCTTTCAAAAGCTAAGCGAACAAGATATAGAGGCGAGCCATCAAGAGGAAGCCTGAGCTACCTCCTCAACATGGTCAACTTCCACCACTTTTTTCAGCGCCGATAAGGCAACCTCAAGCTGATTATCGTCAGGTTCCCTGGTTGTTAGCTCCTGTAACCATAATCCCGGAGCTAGAAATGCCCTAACCAATCTATTCTTGTTATGCCTAGCGCCAAAGTAGGTAACTTCGTAGCCAAGGGCAGCAATAAGCGGAACCAGGGCGATTCGCGACAGCACCATCACCCACACTGAAGGTCGACCAATAATGGCAAAAACGATGATAGCGATAATCAAAACGGCAAACAGAAAGCTAGTGCCACAACGAACATGAGCCGTGCTGTATTTCTTAACTGCCTCTACCTCCAGTGGAACGCCAGCCTCGTAGGCATTAACCGCCTTGTGCTCGGCACCGTGATAAGCAAACACCCGCCTAATGTCACGGGCTAATGTTATTAACCTAAGGTAAGCGATGAAAAAACCCAGCCGGATAAAGCCCTCTATTAAATGGAATATGATTGATGATTGAATATAAGGATCAAGCAATCTGGTGAGGAAAAGGGGGGCTATGAAGAAGAAAGCCACGGCAAAAGCCAGCGAACCAGCTACCATGCCCCAAGCCAGTCCTCCCGGAAGCTTCTCCCCTTCCTCCTCCATAGACACATTGGCTGAGTAGAGGAGACTCTTAACACCTAGATACATAGCCTCGATTAAGGCAACGACACCGCGGATTAAAGGAATTCTCCTCATCCTACTAGTAGAGATGCTAGGCAATGGCCGAGTATCTATAACCACTTCCCCGTCAGACTGACGTACTGCAGTTACTACCGCCTTTTGCCCCCGCATCATCACCCCCTCAATAACTGCCTGGCCACCGTAATAAAACCTCTGTGCCACAACAAATCCCCCCTAATAAACAAAAAGGAGCAGCTCAGCAATGCCGCTCCTGTCTCTATAATTCACCCACTTAATCTTCCAGCTTATAGCGCCGTTTAAACCGCTCCACCCGCCCAGTAGTATCTACCACCCGACGCTCTCCAGAGAAGAACGGATGACACTTACTGCACACCTCGACCTTCAATGTCTTCTGGGTAGAGCCAGTAATAAAGGTATTGCCACAAGAGCAAATTACCTTGGCATCTTTATAATACTTAGGATGAATCTTATCCTTCACACCACCTAGCTAGCGTAAACGCTAACCTTCCTCCTGTTTTTAGTATCAGGCTCAAACTTAACCACGCCATCAATGAGAGCGTAAAGGGTATAATCCTTGCCGACACCCACATTATTACCAGGGCGAATACGTGTGCCGCGCTGCCGAACCAAAATAGTCCCGGCATGTACACTCTGCCCAGCGTATCTCTTCACTCCAAGCCGCTTGGCTTGACTATCTCGACCGTAGCGGGTAGAGCCGCCTCCCTTCTTATGCGCCACTTTCAATCACCTCTTTCTTGCGCCGCCGAGCCTTTCTCGCTGGCTCAGCTTGAATAGCCCCCGGCTCAACTATCTTATCCACAGTCAGCCTAGTATAAAGCTGACGATGTCCCATCTTCCGGCGGTAACGCACCTTCGGCTTATACTTGAAAACTATAATCTTCTTACCCTTGCCCTCCCCCTGTGAGGTAGCAATTACTTTGGCTCCCTCAATAGTGGGTTTGCCTACAGTTACCCGGTCACCCTCGGCAATCAGTAATACCCTGTCTAGCTCAACGGTATCACCCTC
>CP070810.1:909902-916223 GCA_020343755.1 Dehalococcoidia bacterium
CCACCACAAAAGGTATAAACAATATAGCTAAAAAACCCTATCCCTGCAATGTATTGGGTTTTTGTTAACCTATTGCCAGCCCAATCACAGCTTTTGGACCAGCTCTACTATAGTAACTCCAGCTCCTCCTTCCCCATAATCACCGATCCGGTATGATTTGACTAGAGGGTGTTTAGCAAGCTGCTCCCTGATTACTCGACGTAAAGTGCCCGTCCCCTTACCATGGATTACTCTAATTTGATATAAACCAGCCATAAAGGCATCATTTAGGCATTTATCTAGTTTTGGTAGGGCTTCATCTATAGTTAGTCGGCGAAGGTGTATTTCGCCTACTACCGATGTTGTATTAGCACGATACTTATTTTTGTGTACCACGGTTTATCTCTGTGGCTGATTTCAAACCGTAACTAGCGCATCAAGCCCATATAGTTAAGTCAGTTTAGCAAATTCTAAGTCTCCTCACAACTTGCTCAGGGGAAACGAGTCACATCTACTTACTTTAGAAGAGAAGAGGATGCTTTCTGGCAAGGGAAGGGGTTCCCAGAAGACAGTGGAGAATCTCAAGGGTAAGCATTTAACTGATAGAGATTAAGCCCTGCTTTATAGCCAGAACCACTGCATCAGTGCGAGCATTGGCATTCAGTTTGCGTAAGATGGAAGTAACGTGATTCTTAATAGTTTGCTCACTAATGCCAAGTTTAACCGCAATCTGCTTGTTAAGGTAGCCCTGAGCTATATAATCGAGGATTTCTGTCTCTCTTGGGGTTAGGGGGGAGATGAAGGCTTCGGCTTCGTATCGCTGAGACAGCTCCTGAAACTGGTGTAACACTTGCTCAGCTACTTTTGGTCGGGTAGTAAGGCCTTCATTAATAGGGTGCTCACCACGAGCCACACGCCTGATGATATCGACTAGCTGGTCAGCAGTAACTTCCTTCTCCAAGTAGGCTGCGGCTTGGGCTTTGAGGGCTTGGAAGAGTTGAGCATCGTTGGCGTTCGAAGTAAGCACAATCACGCCAATGCTAGGCGAATGTTGTTTTATCTTGCGAGCCAAGGTCAAGCCGTTGTCAGAAGAACCGTCAATATCCACTAGGGCTACATCAGGTGGCAAGTTGCCTATGGTTGATAGCACTCCGGCATTAAGCTCAGCAGCGCCTGAAATTTCTATGTCTTCCACGGAAGAGAGTGAATGCTCTATTCCTTGGCGAAGTAAGAATTGCTGACTGAGTATAAAGACCTGTATTTTATTTTTCTTCAAGGTATTTCACCTCCTCATATTCTCTCTTGCGGTAACGAGGGATGGTAATTTTCACCAGGCGCAGAAAAACCTTAACTAGGTCAGGGTCGAATTGCGTGCCAGCACCTCGCTTTACTTCCACCAGTGCTTGCTCGTAGGATAAGATATCAGAGTATCGTCGTTCAGAAGTCATAGCGGCAAAGGCGTCAGCTATAGCCAAAATGCGGGCTTCTAGTGGTATATCTTTGCCCTTCAGCCCTTTGGGATAGCCGCTCCCGTCATACTTTTCATGGTGGTGCAGAATACCGGGGACACAAGGAACTAGCTCACGAACACGACCAACAATAGTTGCCCCCAGTTGAGGATGACTCTTGATCGCTTCCCATTCCTCAGCGGTCAGCTTGCCTGGCTTATTAAGAATCTCATCACTTATGCCAATCTTGCCAATATCATGCAGCAAGGCACAAGTGCTCAGCCGAGTTATTTCCAGCGGCTCCAGATTAAGAGCTTCGGCTAAGGCCACAGCATACTCATTCACCTTTCTGGAGTGGCTGCGAGTATAGTGGTCCCTGGCATCTACTGTAGCTGCCAAAGCGTAAATAGTGCTTAAGGCTTCACTGCCTCCGTTACTCCCAAAACCAACCATGGTATCATCTAGAGTAAGCAAAGTTCCAGAGGCGCGATGACTCTGGTTACCACCGCTTCGTTTGGCGTCATAAAGCGCGGCATCAGCAGCAGCCATAATCTCGTTCGGCCCTATACCATCAGCCGGCCAACTAGCCAAACCGATACTAGTGGTGACTGGGACATAGTCCACTTTTACTTCTGAAGTAATTCGTTTGCGGAGGCGTTCAGCTACATCATGAGCCGCCTCAATATTTGTCTGTGGTAAAAGTATAGCAAACTCATCGCCCCCATAGCGAAAAGCCTGGTCAGCACTCCTGATACTACTCTTCATGATATGGCCGATTTGCCTGAGGACGGTATCACCAGCTAAATGCCCATAGTTATCATTAAAAGCTTTGAAATAGTCAAGGTCGAGAATGATTATCGACAGTACACCGCCATAACGGGAGTGTCGATTAATTTCACTGGCAATAAGTTCATCTAGAGAGCGACGATTAAGTAGGCCGGTAAGTCCATCGATCCTAGCCCTCTGCTCTGCCTTGGCATAAAGCCGGGAATTTTCGATAGACGTCGTAATTTGCGAAGCTAACTCCTCAAGAAGTTTTATGTGCCTCTTACTATACACGTTCGGGTGACAGCTAGCCACAACTAGACTACCAGTAACCTCAGCATTCACTATTAAAGGCAGGTAAATAACCGACCGTAATCCTTGCTCGAGATAGTATTTGTCCGTGGTAAACCTCTTTTCCTCCAACAGGTCGGACTGAATCAAAGCCTTTCTCCGAGCAGCTACCCATTCTATAGCTGTGCCCTTGACTGGTATTCGCTCCCCCACCTGCCAAGCGGAACCTACCTCGGAGGACAACGTCATAAAATAAATCTCGTGGTCTTCAATCACAATAATTGCTGCCCAGCTGACATCGACTAATTCTTTTAGCTCCTTTATGAAGCTATCGTATATTTTTCGAATATCCAGGCTGGAGGTGATAATCGCGCTTGAACGGGCGATTACCGAGAGCTCTTCCTCACGCTGCCTGAGTTGCTCTCGGAGGTACTCCTTCTCCATACTTACCGCTACTTGCTTGGCAACATCCTCTAGCAGACGGAAATCTCCAAGCAAGTACCTCCCGGATTGCTTTTTATCCAAGACTAGAATACCTATTAACCCGCCGCGACTTACCAACGGGATAAATAACTCTATGCCCTTTGACTGGATTTCCTTCTTTTCAGTCTCCCATAGACTGAGAAATTGGGGCAGAATAGCTAAATTCTGTCTAGTCAACGGCTTGTGTTCCCCCCTCAGATACTCCACAATAGGATTGTGTTTTTGCAATCGTAGGTTAGATAAAGGATTATCTTCCGACTTAGGCTCAACGAGCTGAGCAGTGAAATCTTCGCTGCCAACCTCAACAAATAACAGGCATGCCTTCCTGCAGCCCATTGCTTTAGTGACCAGTGTTAGCAGCTCCCCGCCTTGTTCTCTAAAGCTGAAAACATTGTGTATTCTGCTGGCAAAATTAGATAATTCTTGACGGTAATCGTAGCTTCGCCCATTAAAAGCTTTGCTCAGCCTAGCGAAGAGAAAGCCACGCAGGTTATAGATAAATATGGCAACTAAAACGGCGACTGCAGTAGCTACGAACGTGGCGGTAAAGCCAAGTTCAAAGCGGAGCAAAGTATGGAGGGCAACCAGTGAAAGCCAATAGCTAGCACCACCAATAACCCCTAGGGTTGTCCATGCCAGCGCTCGTCGTAAAACAAACCTGATATCAACTAACTGATGCCGAATAGTGGCATAACTCAGGATGAAGGCAACGATTAGATTGCCAAAATGACTTATCGGGAATTCTTTCCACGGGAGGAAGACGGCAGCGAATGTAAAGGCAGCCAAAACAAAGATGCTAACCAACAGGGAAACAATCTGATTATGCAATACCGGGTTATCTAAAATCCTCAGTCTTTTCCAGAACAGATACACGTTCCTAACCAGCAAGGTTAGGAGAGGAACGGCGATGAAGACCCACCCTTGACCATACACAGGATAAAGTTTGTCCCCGCTAGCAATAACACCTTCGGGAACATAACCCAGCATTACTAGAGTGATGATAAATGCCAGTGAACCATAAGCAACAGGTAGCCATCGCCCCGTACCTGAAGGGTGGAAGGAAGAAGCAAAGCAGTAGAATTGCACTACCATCCAGGTGAATACGATGACAATGATTTTAAATAAAAGGAAATTATACTGCGGGAAGAAATTGCCACGGAAAAAGTAGTCAGTAAGACTCCATATCATGGCAGCACTTAGGAATAAAGTGAAGAGCTTGTGCTGCATCCGCCACGGACGGCTTCTAATGGTGCTGATGAATAGCGGAATATAAGCAATTGTGGCAATTAAAGGAAATAGAGCATAAATATTCATATGAGGCAATTATTACCTCAAATAGGCAAGCTGTCAAGTAAAACTAAAGTAGGTGGACTAAAGTAAGGCAGACTAAAGTACTAGCGGATAGTTACAGCTTCAGCCTCTACCTTAACCTCTGGTGCCGCTTCAGGCTTAGCCAACAAGAGTGAAAGTACTTTGTCTGAAGGATTAATATGGAGTGGCTTCAGGTGGGCCAAGTCAGCACCTTCGGCTTGCATTTGGGAGGTATAATTAGTAAAAGCACCACTAGGCAGCAAAGTAGCTTCTACCCTGAAATTAATCATATCGGTTAAATCCTCGTGAACCGATGATGTGGCATAACTATCGTTATTTGAGTTCATAATCTGTTCATATACCGCTGCCGCTATATTTGCCTCACCGGCCTGGTACCCATCTTTAAGCTCAATAAACAGTTGCAATGCCGGCTCTCCAACTTTCTTGCGAGCTATCCAATCCTCATAAGCGATGCCAGCATTCTCTATTGCTTGCCAAATCGACTTTTCCGTCAGCCGAATGGTAACGAAATCAAGGAGGTCATCAGCTCGCCTCTCAAAAACCATTTGCGGGATAGCAATGCCCAACTTCTCATTGCGCAGCGAAGTTATCTTGACCATATCACCAATTCTATACCTGACCATGGCACCACCATGAAAGTTGGTGATAACCATCTCATAATTCTCCCCAGCTTCGACCTCGTCTAGTAAAACCGTCTTTGGCCAATAACTATGGTCTAACTGCCATTTCCAATGTTCCTCTTCGGGTATGAACTCCAGGAAGTTAAGGCTAGGGATGAAAGTCATACTATCGTAGTCCCAGGTCTGGGTGGCGATGATGCCACCCTCGGTACTAGAATAAATATCCAAAGGACACCTTCCCCAAAATTCCCTTATTTTCTCTTTATAAACCATGCTATCAAGGCCACTGCTTATGATTCCCTTTACTGACCACAGGTCTTTAGGTAACATAGGGCGTCTAGCTAATTTGCTCTTAACCAGCCCCTTGGTCAATCGAAGTAGTGCTTTAGGCTGGGTGAGGAAGGGACGAATGTCTACCTTGTCTGAGGACTGGCTAAACTTGTCTCCAATAGCAGCTAGAACCAGAGATAGACCAAAAAAGTAATCAATTCCCCGGGATAGGGCTTGCTGAAGACCAAGTTTTATCCTGTCTTCAAAAGGCAGGCCTTCGGCTTCGTCTAAGGGAGGTAAATAATCTGCGGTGACTTGTTCCTGCAACAAGCTAGCCAAGGCTCCTGACATGTAGGGTCTGGGGGCTACGGTATAGACAATCTTAGGGTGGTCGTGTAGTGCAGAGAGATCACCCCACCCTTTACAAGTGGATAGTATTGCAAGGCCACACATTACTTCGGTTAATACATGAGCATACACTGGAGTTATCGGCACCCATTTACAGGGATGTTCACCAGACCTACCTGAAGTGTGCACCCACAAGGCGGGCTTTCTCGGTAATATGTCCTCTCTCTTCTCTGCCAGCTCGGGGAAATAATCAGCATAAGTAGTTAATGGTACCTGCTGCCTGAACTCTTCTATGGTCTCTGGCTGTGCCCCACGCATAACCTTATTACCGAAGGCACAGTGGTTCAATAATTCTATTTGCTCCAAAAGCAGTCGTTTCTGGATAGCCATGAATTGTTCAGTGGTAAGGCTGATAAAGCCACAACCCATCTGCCACAACTCTTCATTCCTGCCCTGCTGCAAAAGCTCAATCGCTCTTGGCATGTATCCTCCCAAACTAACCTTGTGGAGATACTATGACAGGCGTAAGTTAGCTTGGGAAGTGATTGTGTTCTAGAAGATAGTTCTATCTAATATTGGGGCTTACTATAGGGGATTGGTGAGGAGTTAAGAGGGGCTCATTTAGACTTGCTTGCTTTGCTATCCAGAGCTTGTAGCTTCTGGCTCAGCTCTTCGAAAGCATTGTCTTTTGGTTGCTTACCTAGCTCCAGTCCATAGATGATAAAGAATTCAATGAAATTGCGTAGTAGTTCCTTGATTCCCTGGGCAAATTGGCGGATTTCTTC
>CP070810.1:916323-923812 GCA_020343755.1 Dehalococcoidia bacterium
GCAAACCGACCAAGTTCAAGTTAGAGGCTGACATGGCTTGAACTACAGCCTCCTCCCCGCTGAGTAAGGGGAACCCGAACTTAGTATCAACGACACCGGTAGCAATATATTTATGAGTATGCGGCTCTACCCCAGGAGACAGCCTCAGCAATATATCAGGTACGGAACCCTGCTCCTTAGCCATTTCAGCCAGCATGTTAAGCTCGTGAAAATTGTCTACCACGATGCGACCAATATGCCACTTTAATGTCAACATTAATTCCTCGGCTGATTTATTATTACCGTGGAAATAGACTTTATCTAGGGGAAAGCCGACAGACCGGGCAATACTGAGCTCTCCGCTAGAGACCACGTCCAGTCCCAGCCCCTCCTCCTTTAAAATGAGTGCCAGAGCCTTAGTGATAAAGGCTTTACAGGCATAAATAACCGTGGTATCTGCGTAGCGCTGACCGAACTCGGCTTTGAACTCAGCACACTTACTTCGCAAGCTAAATTCATCAAAGAGATACAGTGGCGTGCCAAACTCGGCAGCTAGGTCTACAGTATCACAGCCACCGATTATGAGATGACCCTGTTTATTCACCTCAGCAGTCAATGGAAATAGACAAAGTCTAGACATCATTTCCCTCTAATGTTAGCAGTGCCCTGTAGCGAAGTCAATCTATTTATCATCTACCTCACCCCCTTAATCCCCCTCTCCTTCAAAGGAGAGGGGGAAGGTTTTTAAAAAGAGGGGCTTCGCCCCTCTTAAACTCCCCTTTAATATTTCCTTCAAAAAAGGGGAAGTTCGTTATATAAGAGAGGTTTGCCTCTCTTTGACTCTCCTTCTTTCGTATTTACTCCTTCAAGGGGGAGGGGGTAGAGATTTAAAAAAGGCTTCGCCCTTCTCACACCGCTACTAAATTGACGCCCAACCAGGAATACCATTAGAATATGACCTAGAATAATTAAAAAGGTGGACTATTGTATCACAAGACGACGCTGGATAATGGGCTGCGGCTAATCACCTCCACCATGCCCCATACCCGCTCGGTATCCATAACTATCTTTATCGGCACCGGTTCCCGGTACGAGACTGATGCTGAGGCTGGTGTCTCACATTTTATTGAGCACCTGTTGTTTAAAGGCACCGAGAAGCGGCCCACAGCCACAGAAATCGCCGGGACAATAGAAAGCGTAGGCGGCATAATTAATGGCGGCACTGATAAGGAGTTAACCGTCTACTGGTGTAAGGTAGCCCAATCCCACTTCCAGTTAGCCCTAGATGTGCTCGTAGATATGCTACTCCACCCCAGGTTTGACCCTCAACATATAGAAAGGGAACGCCAGGTTATCACTGAAGAGATTAATATGAGTAAAGATTCTCCATCACAACGGGTTAATATGCTCATTGATGAGCTTCTATGGCCTGGGCATCCATTGGGACGCGATATAGTTGGCAGCAAGGAATCAGTAGCTGCCCTCAGTAGAGAAGCAATGCTTAACTATCTTCAAGGTCAATATCTACCCGATAACACAGTAGTTGCCATTGCCGGTAATATTCAGCACCAAGAGATGGCAACCGCTGTCAGCCAAGCTATAAGTAGCTGGACTAATCAGCAACCACGTCCTGGATGTTCTCCTTATAAGCCAAAACCGGCTCGACACCTGCAGATTGAGACCAAGGACTCAGAGCAAGCCCACCTCTGCCTGGCACTACCCGGCTTACCGCTCCTTCACCCCAAGCGCTTCACCCTTGACCTGCTTACTGTTATCCTTGGTGAGGGCATGAGTAGCCGCTTGTTTGTTGAAATTCGTGACAAGCTCGGACTTGTCTACAGCATTCACAGCTATGTCGAGCACTTCCTTGACTCGGGCTCAGTTATTGTCTATGCCGGGGTGGAGCCAAAAAACCTGGAAACAGTTATCAAAGCTGTCCTGGAGCAACTTAATAAACTTAAGGAAACAGTCCCTGAGTCTGAATTATCCAAGGCAAAGGAACTATCCAAAGGCCGCCTAATACTACGAATGGAGGATAGCCGCAACGTCGCCGGCTGGCTCGGGGGACAGGAGATTCTCACTGGGCGTATCCTTAGCCTCGACCAGGTAATATCCATTATTGATGCCATTACTGCTGAGGAGCTTAAGCAGATAGCTCAAGAGCTAATAACAGGTAATGAGCTCCGCCTAGCCGTAGTTGGGCCTATTGCCCACGATACTCCGTTAGAGAAACTACTCACGCTATAACTTCCCCGAGCAACAAAATAGCCGCAACCCTTTGGGCTACGGCTATTTTTACAATAGCTCACTAGGGGCAGATATTTGTTTAGTACTCGCCATACCCACCGGGGGGCATTGGCGGCGCTTTCTCCTTCTCTGGGATATCGGTAACCAGCGATTCGGTAATCAAAACCATGGTGGCAATGCTAGCTGCATTCTCCAGAGCCGACCTTACTACCTTGGTCGGGTCAATGATACCCTTTTCCACCATATCACCAAAGTCATTGGCTTCAGCATCGTAGCCAACCCCAGGCGGACTCTTCTTTACCGCATCCACTATTACCGAACCATCCCGACCGGCATTTATAGCAATCCAGCGGATTGGCTCCTCAACAGCTTTTCTGACAATATCAACGCCAGTAGCTTCATCTCCGCTAACCTTAAGCTTATCCAGGACAGGCAGAGCATTAAGCAAGGCAACACCGCCACCAGGTAGGATACCCTCCTCCACCGCGGCTCGAGTCGCCGATAAGGCATCCTCAACCCGGTGCTTCCTCTCCTTAAGCTCAGTCTCAGTGGCAGCACCCACCTTGATTACAGCTACCCCGCCTACCAGCTTTGCCTGCCTTTCTTGGAGTTTCTCCCGGTCAAAATCAGAGGTAGTCTCCTCTATTTGAGCCTTAATCTGTTTGATTCTCCCCTTAATCGCCTCATCCGAGCCCTTACCCTCAATAATAGTCGTCTTATCCTTATCACAGGTTACCCGGCGAGCCCGACCTAAATCTTCCACAGTGACCGAGTCTAGCTTCCGCCCCACCTCCTCTGAAATTACCTTACCACCGGTGAGAATTGCCATGTCTTCCAGCATTGCCTTACGCCGGTCGCCAAAACCAGGAGCCTTGACTGCCACAACATTGAGGGTACCCCGCAACTTATTGACTACCAGGGTAGCTAAGGCTTCACCTTCCATATCCTCAGCGCTAATAAGTAGGTTCTTTGACACCTGCAATATCTTCTCCAGAGCTGGCAAAATGTCAGAAACAGCCGAGATTTTCTTATCAGTGATAAGGATATAGGGGTCTTCTATCACCGTTTCCATCCGCTCAGCATTGGTAATGAAATAGGGGCTGATATAGCCGCGGTCAAATTGCATCCCCTCCACATACTCCGTCTCGTATCTTAGACCTTTGGACTCCTCAACAGTAATAACCCCATCCTTACCTACTTTCTCCATCACATCGGCAATCAGGTCGCCGATCTCCTTATCAACGGCGGTTATAGTAGCCACCTGAGCAATCTGCTCTTTACCCTTTACCTCGGTGGATGCTTTCTTAAGCTCGTCAACAACGGTCTTTACTGCCTTCTCAATACCCTTCTTCAACGCCATAGCCTCAGCCCCAGCAGCCACATTCTTAAAGCCACCAGTAATTATAGCGTGAGCCAGAATAGTTGAAGTGGTAGTACCATCACCACAAGCATCATTAGTCTTGGTGGCTGCCTCCTTAACTAGCTGCACCCCCATGTTCTCAAAGGGGTCAGGAAGCTCGATATCCTTGGCAATAGTAACCCCGTCATCAATTACTGTTGGGGCACCCCATTTTTTATCTAGCGCCACACAATGTCCCTTGGGTCCCAGGGTTACTTTAACGGCATCAGCTAAAGTATCTATTCCTCGCTTTAAAGAATGCCTAACTTCCTCGTTATATATAATCTGTTTAGCCAATTTTCCCCTCCTTATATACTAACTATGTTTATACTTATTTTTTAGTTTTCTTAGCCAAAATATCGCTCTCGCGCAAAATTATTAACTCCTCATCCTCAATCCTAATCTCAGTGCCCCCATACTTAGCGTAAATAACCCTATCACCTACTTTAACATCCAGCGGAATCCGTTTGCCATCCTCTGATAACCTGCCATCGCCAACAGCCAGAACCTCCCCCTCCTGAGGTTTCTCCTTAGCTGTATCGGGCAGAACAATCCCTCCTTTGGTCACCTCCTCCCTCTCAATGGGTTTGACCAGCACCCGGTCAGCCATTGGTTTAAGCTTAACCGCCATTCCAATCCTCCTTCTTAATTTATTAGCACTCTCCCCTTGAGACTGCTAACCACTATATAATAACTCAGTTGGGCAGAGGTATCAACTCAACAAATAACAATTTACAGTTAATTTCAATAGCTGAGAGGCATTATGATGCTTAAATTAGCCTATTATTCTCTATGGAATGCTCTTTTTACTATATTCTACCCTATTTTTGAAATTAAAAGCAATCTCACTTTGACATTGTACACTAAATCGTGTAAAATTTGAGTATGAAGAAACAACAATGGGATAGCAAGCGCATCCAAGCTTTAAGGCGCCATTTAGGTCTGACCCAGCGTGAGCTAGCCGACAAACTAGGCACTCGCCAGCAAACGATAAGCGAATGGGAAACCGGGATGTATAGACCTCGTGGAGCTTCAGCCACCCTGCTATCCATGATTGCTGAACGGGCTAAATTTGAATACCAAGCTAAACCTAAACAACCTTGACATTTTACACGTAATCGTGTATAATAATTCAAAACTTTAAGATAAGCGGTTTAATCTAAGGAACCGTTTTTGTTACATTATTTATACACGATATCGTGTTAGCCAAAGGGATAGTTGTAGAGGGGGCAAAGCCCCCTATAAATCTTCCTCTTATTAAGGAGAGTCAAAGGGAGGCTTCGCCTCCCTTATATAACCACTTCCCCCTCCCTTTATAAGGGAGGGGGATAAAGGGGGAGGGTTACCTAATAAAAACATAAAGGGGGTGGGTTGATAAATAGTCTTCCAGAGGGTCAGATTGTTAACATCTGGCAGCACTTGTTGGCGCACAGAACAGAGCTGACCACTGAAGCTGGTGAGCCGATAAAGATAATTTACCCGGGCAGAATTAATGCCGAGCAAGGCGCTGATTTCCGGGATGCAGTTATTGCCACCAACCGAGGGGTAATAAAGGGGGATATAGAAATTCACCTTAAATCTAGTGATTGGCGAGCTCATCGACACCACCGGAATCCGCAATATAATCAAGTAATTCTGCATGTGGCGATGTGGCACGACGCCAAGGCAGCCACCAAACACCAAAATGGGGAGAGTATTCCTACCCTAGCCCTAAATAAATACATAAAAACCCCAATTAACCAGCGGCTTAGTGAGACAGAGCCTCCAGTTACCTTAAGCATGCCTTGCCTTAAAGCCACCGAACCCCTGGCTACAGGCATTATAGCCAAATTCCTAGATAGCGCTGGGGAGGAACGATTTTTAGCCAAGGCTACCAAGTTTCAAGTCGACTTAGCTCAAACGGAGGCAAGTCAATGCCTGTACCAAGGAATAATGGGAGCTCTGGGTTACTCCCAAAATCGGCTTCCCTTCCTAGAGCTAGCTCACCGGGTAACCCTTCACCGCCTCGAGTCTATAACTCAAAACAAAACATCGGACGAAGAATGTCTTAGTCGGCTACAAGCCCTACTATTGGGTACCGCTGGACTACTCCCTTCACAGCGCCAAGGTAAATGCCAGAAAAATAGAAATGATAAATGGATATATAACTTGGAGCGGCTATGGACTTCCTACCACCCAGCTGAGGCAATGACTCAGGACGAATGGAACCTATTTAGGGTCAGACCAAACAACTCCCCGATTCGTCGTATAGCAGCTATGAGTTACCTCATACTCCGCTATAGGCAAACGGGGTTATTTAACAGGGTAACTAATATGATAAAGGAGGTGCCAGTCAGCCAAAGCCCCAATGGATTAGAAAAGGGGTTACTGGTTGCTACTAATGGTTATTGGGCAAGCCATTTTGATTTTGGTTTAGCCAGCAAGATAAAAACCCCGACCCTTCTTGGCTGCGGGCGAGCGGCTGATATTATTATCAATGTGCTGTTGCCCTTTACTTTTGCCTGGAGTAAACTTACCTCCCAGCCAGAACTTGAAAAAAAGACCCTCAACCTTTATCGTCGTTACCCTAAGCTGACAGTAAATACGATAGAAAGGCACATGAAGAATCAGCTTGGGATAAGCACCAGTCTGGTTAACTCAGCCCAGCGGCAACAAGGGCTAATCCAGATTTATAATACCCTATGCACTCAAGGCAGGTGCCACTCCTGCCCCCTAAGCCAGCTTGAGGCTGGGAATCACATCTAAATCTAAGCCATCTATTTTGCCGGCTTGGAACCGATAGTAGCCGCAAGCAGCAATCATAGCTGCATTATCAGTGCATAATATCGGCTCAGGAACCAGAACCGGAATGGGTGAATTCCCCGTCAGCCGGTTACGAAGCAACCCATTTGATGCTACCCCGCCGGCGAGCAAAATCTGCTTTACCCGATACTCCTTAGCCACGGCCACAGTTTTGGTGACCAAGACATCAATTACCGCCTCCTGAAAGCTAGCGGCAGCGTCAGCCAGGGATGAAATTTTACCTCCCTCCATTAATCGCAGCAGGGCCGTCTTGACACCGCTGAAGCTGAAGTCATTGGTCTGCTTCAGCCAAGCACGGGGTAGCTCTATAGAAGCAGCGCCGCCTTTAGCCGCCTGTTCAATAGCTGGACCGCCGGGGTAGCCCAAGCCCAGTATCCTGGCTGCTTTATCAAAGGCCTCGCCAGCAGCATCGTCCCGTGTCCGCCCCACTACCACATAATCTCCGTGCCCCCTCATTAACACCAAATCACTATGCCCTCCAGAAACAATGAGGCACGCCAAGGGGAAGAGAGGAGTCCCAGCATCGCGGTCAATCAGCCAGTTAGCGTAAATATGGCCTTCCAGGTGATTAACCCCGGTAATAGGCAAGCCACGAGCTAAAGCAATCCCTTTAGCCACATTCACCCCCACCAGTAGCGAGCCAGCCAGGCCAGGACCAATGGTAACCGCAATGCCATCCAAATCACTCCAGTTAACCTCAGCCTCAGCCATGGCTTGGTCAACAATGGGGATGATGGCTAGAACGTGTTGCCTAGAGGCAACTTCAGGGACAATCCCCCCATAGCGGGCATGGATTTCCACTTGCGAGGCAATCTGATTGGACAGAATTCTAACCCCATCCGCTACCACCGCAGCCGCAGTTTCATCACACGAGGTCTCAATGCCTAAGATTTTCATATACCTGAATTATAGCATAGAGATTGTTTATCTACCTCACCCCCTTTAGATTTTTATTGGTAACCCTATCCCCTTTATCCCCTTCCCCTTGATAAGGGGAAGGGGGAATCAATTATATAAGGGAGGCTTCGCCTCCCTTTGACTCTCCAAGATATAGATATTCCT
>CP070810.1:923912-942635 GCA_020343755.1 Dehalococcoidia bacterium
ATAGCCAGATTGCAGATTAGCGTTGCTGAATTGCAAGTTAGGGCTGCTGAAGCACAGTTTAAAGCTGCTGAATTACAGGTAGATGTGGCTAAGCAGGCTGTGGAAGAAGCGGCGAGCGAGCTGGAGATAGAAAATCTCACCGCTCCATTTTATGGAGTGGTGACCAGTGTTGATGTTGAGGAGGGGGATATTATCCCAAACTCGGGTATGTCACAAGTAACAATTGTTCACTTAATTGACCCTAGCAGTATGGAATTAGGTGTGGACCTAGATGAGATAGATATTCCCGGCGTAGCGCTAGACCAAAGAGCCATTATTAGTGTAGATGCCTTGCCCGATGTCCAGCTTGAGGGCAATGTTACCTCCATTTCTCCTCTGCCGACAGTAGAGGCTGGTGTGGTACTATATAATGTTAAAATTGGCTTTGATGTTCCCCAAGGCTCTGGACTTAAGGTCGGTATGAGTGCTACGGCTGATATCATAATCAATGAGCGAAGTGGTGTTCTGCTGGTGCCTGACCGGGCTATTAAGCAGGATAGCCAGGGCAATCCTGTAGTTTGGGTTATGGTGGGTGAACAGATTGAGCAGAGGCCTGTGATTGTAGGTATAAGCGATGGTTTTCAAACCGAGATTATACAGGGGCTTAGTGAAGGGGAGACCGTGGTGATGGAAATGGGGGTTGGAGTACAGCCCTCGACTGGACCATCAGGTGGACGAGGGATTATGCCAATGATGCCAGGGGCGCCGCACCCAGGCCCTGCTCCAGAAAGCTGAAGCCCAACTAGACTAGCCACAATGGAAGAGGATTATGATTGAGCTAGAAAACATTACCAAGGTTTACCGAATGGGAAAGGTAGAGGTCCCTGCCCTGAGGGGGATAAGCCTCTCCATTGCCAAGGGAGAGATGGTAGCTATTATTGGTGCCTCAGGCTCAGGCAAATCAACCCTGCTGAATATAATAGGCTGTCTTGATAGGCCTACTTCGGGTGGATACCTCTTTGACGGGGCTGACGTTAGTCAGCTTAATGATAACCGGCTGGCTGGAATGAGAAATAAAAAGTTTGGTTTTGTCTTTCAGGAGTATAACCTTCTATCCCGGGCTACTGCCCTGTCCAATGTAGAGCTTCCCCTTATCTATGGCGGTGGAGGTAACCGGAACAAGCGGGCTATGGAAGCACTGGAGAAGGTGGGGCTCGGGGCGAGGGCTAAGCATAAACCCACTGAGCTATCGGGTGGTGAGCAACAGCGGGTAGCTATAGCCCGGGCGCTGGTCAACAATCCCGCCCTCATTCTGGCTGATGAGCCTACTGGCAATCTTGACAGTAAGACCAGCGCCGAGATTATGTCTATTTTTCGGCAGCTTAATCAGGAAGGCATAACTGTAGTGGTGGTTACCCATGAAGCAGATATAGCCTCTCAATCCCAGCGTATCATTCGCCTTCATGACGGGGAGATTATCAGCCAGTGAAGCTTATAGACTTTTTGGTTACTGCTCTAAAATCACTGTCGACTAATAAACTGCGTTCCTCATTAACCATGCTGGGCATGGTAATCGGGGTGGGGGCGGTAATAGGACTTATGTCGGTTGGTAGAGGCGCCCAAGCCATGGTTACCTCTACCTTTGAAGAGTTGGGTACCAATGCTATCTATGTTATACCTAGTTCGCCGGGTGCGGGGGTAGCTGGGCTAGGTATGGGTGCTCCTACTCTTAGTTTGGATGATGCCGAGGCTCTGGCTAATCCTGCTTATGTTCCTTCGGCAGTAGCCGTAACCCCGGCAAGTACTAACTATGCTGAAGTGATCGCTGGTAACGAAAGTGCCGTTACATCAATAACTGGCACTACTCCCGAATATCAGGGTGTATTAAATTATTCTCTAGCCTCAGGTCAATTTATTTCCGAGAGGAATGTGTCCCATAGAGATACGGTAGCGGTGCTTGGGGATAAAGTGGCTGAAGACCTGTTTGGTTCTGACGACCCTTTAGGACAAAAGGTTAAGATAAAGGAGCGTCGGTTTACTGTTATCGGGGTTTTGGAGGCTAAGGGTGGGGCGTTTATGGGAGTTAGCCAGGATGAGCTACTTGTGGTACCAATAACTACCTTTCAGACCCGGCTATTTACCCAGCGCACGGCTGGGGGTGAAGATGCTGTTCAGTCAATTATAGTTCAGGTGGCCAGTGCTGAGGCGATAGATGGCACCATTTACGATATAGAGAATGTTTTGAGGCAGCGCCATCGGTTAGCCGCTGATGAGGAGAATGATTTTGCCGTCATCAGTCAGGAGCAGATAGTTGGTATGCTGCAGCAGGTAACCGGGGTATTTACCATATTTCTGGGGGCTATTGCTGGTATTTCCCTGCTCGTTGCTGGCATAGGTATTATGAACATTATGCTGGTTTCGGTAACCGAGCGCACTAGGGAGATAGGTATTCGTAAGGCAGTAGGAGCTAAACGGAGAGACATTTTAGGCCAATTCCTGATGGAAGCGGCGATACTTAGTCTAACTGGGGGTGGCATAGGCATAGCCGGTGGCTGGGTTATGTCGCGCCTTATTTCTCGAATAGATATCGGCGGGCAGGCGATACCGTCTGTGATATCGCCCGATATTATGATTCTGGCTATATCAGTCTCGATTTTTATTGGTCTTGTCTCTGGAATATACCCGGCACTTAGAGCCGCCAGACTAAATCCCATTGATGCTCTACACTACGGCTGACAAAAATATCAAGAGCAGTGTGAATGGGGTAAAGCCCTTCAGAACCATATTTCTCCCCTCTCCTTTGAGGGAGAGGGAAATTAATAGGGTGAGGTAAAAATCATTCGCTATGAATTGGCTTGATATAGTCATAATAGTCGGCGTAGGTGTTGCTTCTTTTATCGGGGTGAGGAAGGGAATTATAAAGATAGCATTCACCCTAGCCGGGTTAGTAGTTGGCATAGTCCTGGCTGGGCGTTACTACGTTCCCTTTTCACAGTATCTGACCTTTATTCCCCAGGCTAGCCTGGCTAAGGTGGCTGCCTTTGCCATCATATTTATTGGAGTGATGGTAATTGCTACTGTGGTTGCCCGCTTGGTGAAGTGGGCAGCTTCGGCGATTATGCTAGGTTGGGCCAATCGTCTTGTTGGTGGTATTTTAGGTTTTGTGGTAGGAGCTATATTCTGCGGTGCCTTTTTGGCTATGTGGGTCAAATTTCTAGGTATGACAGGAGC
This sequence comes from Dehalococcoidia bacterium, assembly GCA_020343755.1. Taxonomy (GTDB): domain Bacteria; phylum Chloroflexota; class Dehalococcoidia; order Dehalococcoidales; family E44-bin46; genus E44-bin46. The sequence continues at coordinate 927,123 of CP070810.1, forward strand.
TATTGCTGAATCAACTATAGCTCCTATATTGTTAAATCAATTTCCTAGAGTGCTGGCGTTGCTGCCTAAGGAGTTTGACACAATACGCTCCTTCTTTCGATAAAGGATTATTGCCAGCGGCCCCTTAAACTAACATTAACTACGGAGAGTTTGCTTCTTGTGGCTAGTCTTAATAGGTTCCTGGGGTGGGCTCCTCATCTGGGTGCAGCCCACGCCATTTCTCAAGAAGCTGCTCTTTAGTCTCAGTATGCTCGGGGTCGGGTATGCAGCAGTTGTCTATGGGGCAGACTTCAGCGCATTGAGATGATTCATGGCTCCCAACGCACTCGGTGCACTTATCTGGGTCAACAATGAAGATTGTCTCCCCCTCGCTAATTGCCTCGTTTGGGCATTCAGGTTCACAAGCTCCGCAGCTAATACACTCATCCGTAATCTTGTATGCCATATATCCCTCCCGTCTTTGTGCCTAAGGAATTCGTTTGTTTGGGTGTAATGCTTTGTGTTGGTGAATAATGTCTACATTTTGCTACGAACCTTCTTTCTTAAAGCTTCAGCCACGTGTTTAGGGACAAGGTCATCAACTTTACCGCCCAGGCTGGCTGCTTCCTTAAGCAGGCTGGAGCTAAGGAATTGATATTTCAGGTCTGACATTAGACAAACCAATTCTATCTCAGGGGCTAACTTTTTATTCATCATTGCCAAGTCGAATTCTCGCTCAAAGTCGGCACTCATTCTCAGTCCGCGCACTATAGCTTGCGCCTTTACCTTTTTAGCAAAGTCAACAGTCAGCCCGTTAAAAACTCTTACCTCAACATTGGGCAGATTGGCTGTGGCTTGCCTCACCATTTCTGCCCTCTCTTCGGTGGTGAAGAGCAGGTGTTTGTCCGGGGTATTATAGACCCCGATAATTAGCTTTTCAAAGAGCTTAGTTGCTCTGGTAATAATATCAAGGTGCCCCTTAGTTATCGGATCGAAACTACCTGGGTAGATGGCAAAGGTCAAGGTTTACTCTCCTTTTGGTATATTGCAATGCAACTATCCCCGTGGCGGCGCTCTTTAATGAGATTTAATGGGGCATAGGTTGAATCTAGACCAAGGTGGGGGGAATGTGTTACCACAACAATTGAGTCTGTCCCGACCAATTTAGAGGTTGCCAGTTGTGCCACTAAGTTGCCTATGGAAGAGTTAGAATAAGGCGGATCCATTAGTATAATGCTATACTCCTTATCAAGAAAGGAAATTGCTTTAGCAACGCTACAGCAATAAACATGAGCCTGTGCTGTCAGCCTCGTCTTTTCTAGGTTTTGCCTAATTATATCACAACATCGTGGGTCATGTTCAACAAAGTCAACCCAATCTGCGCCACGACTTAAAGCCTCAATGCCTAAAGCACCGCTGCCAGCGAACAAATCAAGCACCTGTGTCCAGTTGCTGGTGGTGGTTTCCAGGATTGAGAAAATTGCGCCTCGTACTAAATCTGTTGCCGGACGAGTAGTAGTCCTCTTTGGTACTTTAAGTTGGTGCCCCTTTACTTTACCGGCGATAACTCGCATTCTATTAAGTTATATTTTATGTTTACGGCTTACTTTCTCCTAGCTTCTCTAGATATATATTATACCAGATAAACTAATCAAAAGCTGATTATAACATTGGCCTTGATGGGGTGGTTGTTATGCTGTAACCACTTCTGCCTCTTTTTTTGCCTTGGTGAAATCGGCTAAGGTGTTCGGTTCACACGCCTCAATGCATTTAAGGCAAAGAGTGCACTTCTCTTGGTTAAATTCAGGTAGAGCCGTCTCTTTGTTCCACTCTATAGCTTCATCTTCACAAGCCTTGAAGCACTTTCGGCAGTGGATACAGCCGAAATCACACTTCTCCCTCCCTGGAACATTCCTTAACTGTTTGTAGTTACAGAGAAAGGCGATTTTGGTTCCGGCTGGAACCAGCTCGATGAGGTTCTGTGGGCACTCGGTGACGCAAAGTCCGCACCCGGTACATTTCTCAGTGTCAACCATAGCCACATTCTTCTCTGGGTCTATAGATATTGCGTTCTCAGGGCATATCTCCACGCAGTCATTGAGACCCAAGCAGGCGTAGGGGCATTTCTTATATCCGCTGAGGAGTTGGGCTGCGGCTTTACATGTGTCAACCCCAGAGTAATCGCATATAATCTCTGAGTTCCCATTACAGTGGACGAGAGCCTTTTTGAGCATCGCTGACGCATCAAGGGTTATACCGAGAGCCTTTTCCAGCTGCTCCAGCTTCTCAGGGTCTTGCAGCACAGTAGTGCATGGCGTCTTGGTTATTAAGTCTGGGTCGGCGGTTAGTGCCTGAGCAAAGGCAAAGCAGCCCGGACGGCCACAAGCGCCGCAGTTCATCCCGGGCAGGATGGCATTTATCTCCTCTGTTTTTTCCAGTCCTTTTACCTTTTGTGGAACTTTAATATATACAAAGTATATTATTAACCCGCAGGCTAATCCTATGCCTATGAGCGCACCTATTGGGATCATATTTCTAAAACCTCTACCTATATTATATTATTTTTTATATCATCCCTCCAAATCCAGAGAAGGCGAGTCCGAGAAGTGTGGCTATGATAAAGGCAATGGGTAATCCCTTCATTGCTTTAGGGGCATTGGCTAGTTCTAGTTTTTCCCGTATCCCTGACATCATCGCCAAAACCAAGGTGAAGCCTAAACCAGCGCCGAGGGCGGCAACTACGCTTTGCCACAAGGAATAAACTTCTACTGTATTTACTATCAAGGTGATGCCAAGCACAGCGCAGTTAGTAGTAATAAGCGGTAGGTATATTCCGAAGGCAAAATAGAGTGCGGCATTTGTCTTCTTTATGAACAGCTCTATAATCTGGACTAGCGTCGCTATCACCAGAATAAAGATAACGATATACATATATTTCAAGTCAAAAGGAATAAGGATATAGTTATAAATGAGCCAGGTGGCAAGCGAAGCAATAGACATTACGAAGGTGACAGCTACCCCCATACTGACAGCGCTCCCCAGTTGCTTAGATACGCCGAAGAAGGGGCAGAGACCCAAGAACCTCACTAGGATGAAGTTATTGATTAAGGCCATGCTGATGAATATGGCAATGAGCTCAGTCACTCTTCATCACCCCCGTTCGTCTGAACAGTGCTAGCAGTAGCCCTATGACTAAGAATGCTCCGGCCGGAAGGACTAATATTGCTATGGGTTGCTTCCCGAGGATGGGCAGGGTGAAAAAGTGGAAGCCGAATACTGATAGGCTACCGGTCCCGAGCGTCTGCCTTATGGACGATATCATGAGTAGGGCTAACATGAAACCGACGGTAATCCCCAGGGCATCAGCAACAGAGTGGAGTATCGGATTCTTGGAGGCAAAGGCTTCGGCTCGGCCGAGTATTATGCAGTTTACTACCACCAGGGGGAGGAATATGCCTAATGCTTCATGCAAGTCAGGGAAATTGGCAGCAAACAGGAGGTCGACCATGGTGACCAGGCTGGCAATGACGACGATAAATATGGGAATCCTGGTTATGCTTGGGACAAAGTTCCTTATTGCGGCTACTATTGTATTCGCCCCAAGGAGGACAATGAGAACGGCTAAAGTCATGCCCAGCGCATTATTAATTGAGGTAGTAACGGCCAGCGTGGGGCATAAGCCAAGGGCAAGAACAAAAACTGGATTGGTGATGATTAATCCCTTGGCAAATTCTTTCATGAAGTTACCCATTTTTGCCCTCCTTACTCACTCCCGTCGAGTTGCTTTACCTTTTCCATGGCAGTTTCTCTAACGGCGTTAATAACCGCTCTGGAACTTATTGTTGACCCGGTTATGGCGTCTACCTCCCCGCCATCTCGCTTTAGTGCCACCTCATCAATACTTAACCCAGCAAATTGGTTGGTGAAGAAACTCTCAGTTATCCTGCTGCCGAGCCCTGGGGTCTCTGAGTGGGAGACTATGCTAATCCCTTTTATCGTCGTATCATCCTCGAGCCCAACCAGGATGTCAATATCTCCTCCATACCCCTTACCTACAGCGATAAAGGCATAGCCAATCTTAGCTCCATCAGAGTATATGGTGTATATATCATTCTTAAAGTCGTATCGGCTCATATCGGGGAACATTCCGGTGAGCAAATTCTGTATTTTCAGTTGCTGTTGGGCTTCAATCTGAGGCCGGGTAAGCCTGTCAGCAAAGCTAAGTAAGTTAACTGATATCGCCACCACTATCGTAAGCAGGATTACGGGGAAGGCTTTTTTCAAAGCGTTTTTATCCAGCACTTTCTACCCTCTTTACTAGGCCGTACGGCCTAACCTTGGTAAATCGGTCGATAAGGGGGGTAAAGGCGTTCATGAACAGTATAGAGTAGCACACCCCTTCGGGCATACCCCCAAACTGCCTTATCATTACGGTTAGTACTCCGAGAGCCACGCTAAATATTATCTTCCCCCGATTGGTCAGGGGGGAGGTTACATAGTCTGTAGCCATGAAGAAGGCTCCAAGCATAAGCCCCCCGGCAAGGATGTGAAATACAGGGTCTTGGCCAAGGGCAAGGCTCATTAGGGCGACCACTCCTATGTAGATTGCTGGAATTCTCCAGTTTATTATGCCGCGAGCAAGAAGTAAAATGCCGCCAATTAGTATAAGGAGGGCTGAGGTCTCACCTAGTGAGCCGGCGGTATTGCCAAAGAACATTGCCTGATATGCAGAGGGGTCGAATTGTTGCCAGTTAGAAACCCCACTTAATGGGGTGGCTGAGGTTACTGCGTCGGCGGCAAAGCCCATCGGCTTTACCCATGTTGTCATTGGAACCGAGAAGCTGGCTGACATAAAAGCCCTTGCCCCGAGGGCAGGATTAAATATGTTGTGCCCCAGACCACCAAAGGCTTCCTTGACAATACCAATAGCGAACATAGCCCCTATTGCCACCATCCACAAGGGTATTGTTGGCGGCAAGATTAAGCCCAAGAGCACCCCGGTGACAACAGCACTCCAGTCCATTATGAAGGGCTGGCCTCTTATTTTCTTACATACGTACTCGGTGAGTAGGCATGTTCCCACACTCACGCCTATTACTGAAATGGCGCGGTAACCGAAGAAATAAATCCCGGCGCCAGTGGGAAACATGAGGGCAAGCACCACGAGATACATTATCTTGCTTACCGAGAGTCCTCCCCAGAGATGGGGACCGGGTGAAACTAAAAATTTTCTCTCTGACATCACTTCTTTACTGCCCTCTTAGCCAGCTCTCTCTTGGCTACCTTTATGTACTGGACTAGCGGTATGTTTGCCGGGCAGGCATAAGCGCAGGCTCCGCACTCAAAGCAGTCATCAATATAAGCCCCTTTGCACTCATCGTACCTGCCAGCCTTAGCATATCTAGCCAGCAAGGTAGGCATGAGATACATCGGGCAAACCTCTATGCACTTGCTACAGCTTATGCAGTCCTGCTCGTTTATCGGTATGCTTTCCTTTATGATTATGCCGTTCGTTCCCTTAATCACCGGAAAATCAAAGTCAAACTGGGAGAAACCCATCATCGGTCCGCCAAGGACGACCTCGTTGGCATTTCCCTCTATCCCTCCGCAGTAATCTATTAGGCTCCTTAGCGGGGTGCCGAACCTGACCAAAAGGTTCTTCGGGTTCTTAACCGCACCGGTAACGGTTACCACCCTCTCGACAAAGGGCTTACCTTCAACCACAGCATCGTGAATTGCCTTGGCTGTACTTACATTGTGGACAACCACGCCAACATGCAGCGGCAACCCACCGATGGGAACTTCTCTGCCCAATATCATTTTGGTCAGAATTTTTTCAGCACCCATCGGGTATTTCGATTTTAACGGCACTATCTTAAAATTATCTTTGAGCCCCATTGCCACTATCAGTTCTTCCATATAGTCTATGGCGTCTTCCTTGTTATCCTCTATGGCGATATAGATATTGTCGGGGGAGAGCACTTTGTTAATGATATTTAATCCAGAAAGCACCTTTTCCCCGTATTCAAGCATTACCCTGTGGTCTGAAGTTATATAGGGCTCGCACTCGCAGCCGTTCAGGATAACAGTATCTATCTTGGTGTCCTTAGGTGGCGACAGCTTAACGTGGGTAGGAAAGGCGGCCCCACCAAGTCCGACTAAACCAGCGTCTCTTACCCTGGCTAAAATCTCCTTTACCGAAAGGTCCTCAGGGTTCTTAGGTGGTTCAAGTTTTATCCATTCATCTGCCCCATCGGAGGTCACAATCAGAGCCTCTACCAGCTGGGCGGTGGGAGGATTTACCACCATGGTGGTACCAGATATTTCACCGGATATTGTGGCGTGAACCGGAGCGTTGACAAACTTGTCTGAATCGCCTATCTTCTGGCCGGTCAGTACTTTATCTCCCCTCTTGACCACAGCTTCACACGGTGCTCCTATATTCTGGTGCAGAGGGAGGATTGCCTTTTCCGGTAGCGGTGCCCGCTCAATCTGTTTTTTGGCGGTCAACTTGTTCTCAGGCACCTTCACTCCATAAGGTGTGCCCTTCTTTTTAAGCCTTATACCCAAGATATTCATCTCATTGCCTTTGAATTAGATAGTTAGATAGTCCGGAGGAGTAGTGTATTACCCGGCTGGGGTCCACTATCAGGCACTCAACATCATCCAGCGATTCAACCAACTCCATGCCGTTGTCAGGTCCCATAACAAAAACCCCGGTGGCTAGGGCATCAGCGTGGGTGCAGTTTTCGGCTACTATAGTGACGCTGATGCACTCATTGGCTGAATAGCCTGTCTTGGGGTTGATTATATGACCGGCTGTCTTCTCCGGGTCAAAGTATCTTTCGTAGTTTCCCGATGTGCATACGGCTTTATCCGAGACATTAAAGTTAGCCAGGCACTGGCTGGTATCGTCTGGGTTGGCCAGGGCAATGTTCCACGGCTCTTGGTTTGGCTTGGGACCTAGCGTCGCCATGTCTCCCCCAGCATTCACCAGGGCATATTTGATGCCCATATTTCCGAGAACTTCTAGCGCCTCGTCCACGGCGTAGCCTTTAGCGATTCCACCAAGGGTGATTTTCATGCCCTCTACCGTGAAGTATATCCGGTTACCCTCAATACCTATCTTATCCCAACCGGTGAGCCCCATCGTCTGGTCTATCCTGCTTTGCTGAACTTCTTTAGTCTCTTTCCATAAGCCACCCGCCCACAGGTCTAACAGTGGTTGAATGGTTATATCGAAACACCCATCGGTCATTTGGCTGTAATCTCGGGACATAGTTAGCAGTTGCAAAAGGTCGTCAGAGGCTGCATCCACATATCCATCTCGGTTAAGTTGGAACGCCTCACTTTGTTCATCAAATATTGAGGCTATCCTCTCTATTTCTTCCATTCGAGCAAAGGCAGCACTTATCGCCGCTTCGGCAGTTTTCTCATCCGAGTAAACAGTGATGGTGACGAAGGTATCCATCATATCGCGGGTGTCTTCGAACTTCATTAGGGGCTTTGTGATACAACTAGTGGTTCCAAGGAACACAGTGAGGAGTATTAGAAGACCTGCTATAACCTGATGAAACCTTTTCATGCATTTCCCTCCCTAACTTTCACTGGAATATGCCGGTCAAAATAAAGCGCCTATAGCACTTGGCAGGCTATAAACGCTTATGGTTTGGCTCTGTTATTTTCACAGCACTAGGCTATTTTAACAGAAAATAATATAAAATCAACACCCATACAATCAGCCTACTGCGGATTCAGGTTTGTTATCACCTTTATTTGCCATTTACTTATTTCGTGGTGTATGATGAAGTTTGATATTTATTAGCCGAGCCAGCAAGCTGGATTTGGAGGTGGATAGTTGTGAATAGAACCAGGGGCTTTGTTAATTTGAATAGATTTAAGTCGGGTAGGGCTATCAAAAAGCTCACTAAGTCGTTATATACTAAGGGTGAAAATAAACCGAAGAAAGTGAAGGTTAAATAATGGATAAGCGCCGCCGCACTCTGTACATTTTACTGGGGGTTGGTATTGCGGTACTTTGTGTTGGTTTAGTTTTTTTGTTTAATTACTTGGGCTGAAACCCAGCCGGGGTAAATGGTATATTTGATACAATGATTAATCTACTGGTCTGAGGGCACGAGAAGTGCCCTCATTGTAGTTGGTAAACATTCCCCACACTAGAGTTGAATTTCCTCTAAATGGAGGTGTTAAATGTCGAAGAAGTTATCGCCCAAGCAATTCTTCCTACTGCTGTATCTATCAACCGCAGCCCTTATTGTCATTCCCTTTTTGCTATCGGGGCGTCAAGATGTCATTAGAGTATTTTATGGCCTGCCTTTGTTCCTGTTGCCTTTCCCTATCATTTTTGCTACTTTTTTTGTTGTAGTAGCTATACCGCGCGCTCGGATGGCTCTTCGCCGGCTCGAAATCCCGACCAAGTATTCGCCTAAGCATTTCTTGCAACTGCTGTGGTTAACGGCTCAGGCCCTTATTCTAGACATCATGTTGCACAATGGCATTTATGCTCTGGGTATTGCCTGTTTTGGCTGGGGCTTTTGGGATAGATTTGGAGATGAACCTGTCTTTTTCTTTATTGCTCTTACTGTTGTCCCCGCTGGTTTAATAGCTGGGGCGTTTGGTAGACTGTGGGACTGGTGTGTCGTCAAGCCCATAGAGGAAATGAAGGCTAAGGGTGTCCAGTTACCAACTGCCTGGCCCTATTTTGCCCCTTTCGCTAGCTATGGCTGGTTGTGGAAGTTCGGCAAGGGCATTGAGGCCATTACTGAGGGGAGAATTGGGGCGAGAAGGGTTTTCGCTTCCGTCTTTTTCCTGGGTATCGTTGGCTTTGTTATTATCCGGGCTATTATCCAGCGCCGATTGGCTAGGGTAGCTGCATAGTTCCCTCCCGCTACAGAGCTAAACCTTAACCTTGACGCTCTAGCTTGCCGATGTTACACTTGGCTTGTTTCTAGAAGCACGTTTTCATTTTACCAGGGGGTAGTCTATGAAAAGGATTGGCATTCTCTATCACCCGATGATTGAGGCTGCCCATAGTCTGACTGAAAAACTAGAAGAGTTTCTAGCCTCAATGGGTGTTTCTGTGTGGCTATGCTCAGCTTGGGAGGGGGAGAAGGCAAGGGCTCAGGTAAACAATACCGATTTGATTCTTAGTATCGGTGGCGATGGCACAATTCTACGGGCGGCTCAAGCCGTGGTTCCTAGTCTGATCCCTATTACTGGGATAAATCTAGGCAAGCTAGGATTTATGACTGAACTTAGTGCTGATGAGGCGATGGCCAAGCTGCCAGCCTTACTGGCAGGAGAAGGTTGGATTGATGAGCGGGCTCTACTTGAGGCAGAGCTTTCGGGTGAGAAGTCTTCTCCATTTTATGCCTTGAATGATGTGGTGATAGCCCGGGGAGCAGCCGCTCGAACCGTCCGTATAGAAGCTAGCGTTGATGGTGAGGCACTGACCACCTATAGGGGTGACGGGGTAATTGTGGCTACAGCCACTGGCAGCACTGGTTATTCACTGGCAGCCGGTGGCCCTATCCTTCATCCACAGGCTAAGGAGTTTCTGCTGCTGCCGATATTACCTCACCTTAGTTCAGCTTATACTCTGGTATTACCATCCACAGTAGTAGTTACCTTGCGTGTCAGTGCTGCTTACCAGGCATCACTGAGTATTGATGGTCACATAAATCTAACCTTATCCAGCGGGGCTATAGTTACCGTAAAGCATAGTTCTATTAGGACTCGATTTTTGAGAATTCATCCCGAGACCTCTTTCTATGGCTCTCTGGAGAAACGGTTGAAAGGAAAGCAGTAGGTTGAACAGAATAGAAAAAGCCAGAATCAGTGACGTACCCCAGATTCACGAGTTAATTAACTATTTTGCTGATAAGGGTGAGATGCTGGCTCGTCCGCTAAGTGAAATATATGAAAATATCAGGGATTACTTTGTGGTTAGGCAGGGTGAGCGGGTAATCGCCTGTGCCGCGCTGCATGTTATGTGGTCAGACCTAGCTGAGATAAAGTCAGTGGCGGTAGCTGCGGGAAGTCAGAGACAGGGGCTTGGCGACCGGCTAGCCGCGGCTTGTCTCGATGAGGCTAAGAGGCTTGGTATTCCGACTGTTTTTTGCCTGACCTATAAGCCAGCCTTTTTTGAGAGGCATGGCTTTTCTCAGTTAGATAAAATGGAGCTGCCACACAAGGTCTGGGGAGAGTGTTACCGTTGCCCTAAATTTCCTAATTGTGACGAAGTAGCTCTTATCTGTCACTTGGAGGCTTAACTTGGCTGAGGAAAAGACGCTATCTAGCCAATTAATCTATGACGGGCGAGCAGTAAAGCTGCGGGTTGATAGTGTGCTGACGGCTGATGGCAGGGAAACCAAGCGAGAGATTGTGGAGCATAGTGATTGTGTGGCTATTGTAGCTATTGATGGTAATAACAATGTCTTACTGGTTAATCAATTTCGTAAGTCGGTAGACAGGGAGCTATTAGAAATACCGGCTGGTGGTATTGAACCTGGTGAAGACCCAGTAGCTACCGTTCGCCGTGAATTACAGGAGGAGACAGGCTACCTCCCCAGAAAAGTGGAGAGGTTGGGTGGCTTCTACTCGACGCCTGGCTACTGCACTGAATACCTTTACCTTTATCTGGCTACTGACCTAATTCCTAGCCAGCTCCGTGCTGAGGATACCGCCAATATTAGGTTAGTTCGGGTACCGGTTGGTCAGATTTCCAATCTTATAACCTCAGGTAGCATATGTGATGCCAAGAGCATTGCCGGCTTATTTACCTTCTTAGAATATCAGAAATCTCTTGGCTGAGTGATTAGCCAAGTGTGTCGGAAAGCTTTCTACCGCCGAGAAGATGCATATGAAGATGAGGCACTAACTGTCCCCCTTGCTTCCCGCAGTTTATCACCAGACGATACCCGCTTTCCGAAATGCCTTCCCTTCTGGCTAGCTGATTAGCCACGGTTACCATATCTCCGATAAGCGACGACTCGGCTTCAGATAGGTGAGCCAGGGATGGAATGTGCTTTTTGGGGATAATAATCAGGTGGGTCGGTGACTGAGGATTAATATCACGGAAGGCAATCACTTTTTCATCCTGATAAAGGATTTCACCGGGCACTTTACCAGCTACAATTTGACAGAAAATACAACTCATTTCCCCCACCATTGTCCCTCCAGCTTGCCCGTTTTTATCTTGGCGATGAGCTCATCTTCACGCTTTATATCCTCCATGGTCTTTGGCTTTAGCTCCGGGGGTGGGGTCTCTAAGCCGTACTTCCATTTCAGGAAGCGCAGCCCGGTGATGGGGTAGAGAGCAGCGGTGAGCACATCACCAATGTCCTGAGTGAAGTCTTTTACCGCCTCTTTGGCTTGGTCTAATTCCGGCTCAAGCAGGTTGGCAGGGCGGCAGGTAATCGGGGTCTTGCCTCGCGGGTAGTGTTTAAGCACTATCTCTTGAACCTCAGGGTCAATGGGGGCTGGTGGTTTACCGTAGAGTCCGTAAACATAGTCCTGTACCTGGCGCGATATCAGCTTGTATCTACCGACAAGGACATTGTTAACGGCTTGAACCCCCACAATCTGGCTGGTAGGGGTAACCAGGGGTGGGTAGCCCAGCTCTTTTCTAACCCGTGGTAGCTCTTCATAAACCTCGTCAATTCTGTCCAGAGCATTTTGCTCCCGTAGCTGAGCCACCAGATTGGTAGTCATACCACCGGGAATTTGGTGCATCAGAACACCGGTATCAATGACTGCCATTCGGGTAGTATCTAGATAGTCCCGATACTTAGGGGCTATCGACTCAATATACTGTCCCAACTTGGATAGGTGAGCTAAATTCAGCCCGGTGTCTCTGGGGGTTCCTTGAAGAGCAACTACAATGGGTTCAATGGCAGGGTGGGATGAGCGCAAAGCAAACGGAGCCAGGGCAGTGTCAATAATATCTACCCCAGCTTCAATCGCCTTGAGGCAGCTCATAGATGCCATGCCGCTGGTATAGTGGGTATGTAGGTGTACTGGTATCTTCAGGACTTTCTTCAGGGCTTTAACCAAGGTATAGGCATCATCAGGGGCAATAAGTCCTGCCATGTCCTTAATGCATAGGCTGTCAGCTCCCATATCTTGGAGGATGAGCGCTTTGTTGACATAATAATCAAGATTATATACCGGCCCTCCCATTTTGCGCTCGGTAAGAGAGTAGCATATGGAGAGCTGGGCGTGCTTACCGCACTCTTTAATTGCCTTCAGGGAGGTCTCAAAATTGCGCTCATCATTGACGGCATCAAACACCCTGAAAACATCAATCCCGACTTCAGCGGCGTGATGGACAAAGGCAGTAACCACGTCATCGGCGTAGTGACGATAACCCACTAGGTTCTGTCCTCTGAGTAGCATTTGTAGTCGAGTATCAGGCATCAATTTCTTCAGGATGCGTGGTCTTTGCCACGGGTCTTCGTTTAGAAATCGGGTAGGGACATCAAAGGTGGCACCACCCCAGACCTCCATGGAGTAGAAGCCAACTTTGTTCATCTCCTCAGCGATAGGAGCCATGTCTTCAGTTCGCATTCGTGTAGCTAGCGAGGATTGATGCCCATCACGGAAAGTAACATCAGTGATCTTCAGGGGGTTCTTTGTCACTGTGATTCGCTCCTCCCTCAAATTATTCTAAGTTCCTCTATAGGGGAATGTTGCCATGCTTCTTCCACGGGCGCTCTTCTTTCTTATTCAGTAGCGATTCCAGGGTGGCAATAACCTCGCGGCGGGTATCCCTGGCCCTGATTATCTTGTCAATATAGCCACCAGCGGCGGCAACATATGGGTTGTTAAACGTTTGGCGGTAGAGTTCAGCCACTTCCTGACGCTTAGCCTCGGGGTCGGCAGCCTTAGTGATTTCACGGCGGAAGATAATAGCGGCTGCACCTTCAGCGCCCATCACTGCTAGCTCGGCAGTTGGCCAGGCCATGTAGACATCTGCACCAATTGACCTTGAGCACATGGAAACCTCAGAACCACCATAAGCCTTGTGAGTACAGACGGTAATCTTGGGCACGGTGGCTTCAGAGTAAGCAGAAAGCACCTTGGCCCCGTGGCGAATGACACCGCCAAACTCTTGGTAGGTGCCGGGCATATAGCCGGGGACATCAACCAGGGTGAGTAGCGGGATGTTGAAGGCATCACAGAAGCGGATGAATCTGGCGGCTTTGTCTGAGGCATTGATGTCAAGAACACCTGCCATATAGCTAGGCTGATTAGCAATAATGCCCACCGCATGCCCGTTGAATCGGGCAAAACAGACAATCATATTCAAGGCATAGTGCTTGTGGGGTTCAAAAAACTCACCGTCATCTACAATGGCTTTAATTACCTGCTTCATATCATAGGCTTTGCGTGGGTTCTCGGGTACGATGGTGTCGAGTTCGGGGCAGGTGCGGTCGGCGGGGTCGGTGGGCTTTTTGTAGGTGGAGTCCGGCTTATCATAGACACTCTGGGGAAGATAGCTAAGGAGCTGTTTACAGCCTTCAATACACTCGGCATCACTATTATAAACAAAGTGGGCTACGCCACTCTTGACGTTGTGCACCATGGTTCCACCCAGTTGCTCATGAGTCACTTCCTCACTGGTGACTGCCTTGACCACATCTGGACCGGTGACATACATATAGCTTGAGCCCTTGACCATAAGTATCCAATCAGTAAGGGCTGGAGAGTATACCGCACCACCGGCGCAGGGTCCCATACTCAGTGTTATCTGGGGGACGATTCCTGAATATAGGGTATTGCGATGGAAGATTTGACCGTAGCCATCCAGGGCACTGATTCCTTCTTGAATACGGGCGCCACCGGTATCCAGCATGCCAATCAGCGGCACCCTCATCTTAGCCGCCAGATCCATGGTCTTGGCTATCTTCCAAGCGTGCATCTCGCCTAGGCTGCCACCCCGTGAGGTGAAGTCTTGAGCATAGCAGCAAACGGTACGCCCATTTACCTTACCGTAGCCGGTTACCACGCCGTCAGCTGGGATGTCAACCTTGTCTAAGCCAAAGTAGTGGCAGTGGTGTTTGACATGCATGCCAGTTTCCACGAAGGTGTCAGGGTCAAAAAGAAGGTCAATCCTCTCCCGGGCAGTCAGTTTGTTTTGAGCATGCTGTTTTTTGATTTGCTCTGGCCCGCCCATCTGTTTAATTTTGGCTTCTCTTGCCTCTAATTCAGTAATAAGTTCTTCATTAGTTGGCATTGTCACACCACCTTTTTGCTGTTACTATTGCAGTGAATTATTAACTAATTCTTGACCTTGGATACTAGCATAAGCCTTTTTCTGTTTCAAGGCAAACTCTTGCTAAGCGAGCAGTGTTGTAGTATACAATAGATTAGGTGGTGAGTCCACTATCAGGAGGATACCAGGTGACGATTGAACCAGTAGTAGTCTATCTTGGTCTTGGCTCAAATATGGGTAACCGCCAAGATAATCTGGATAGAGCATTAGACCTCCTCTCGCAAAGGTTGCGAGTAGGAAAGGTTTCATCCGTCTATGATACTGAACCAGTAGGTAATACTAATCAGCCCCGCTTTCTCAACCTGGTATGTCAGGTTTATACCATGCTAGCCCCAAAAGAGCTACTTACCCTGGCTAAGGGGATTGAGAGTAAACTAGGTAGGGTAGTTGGTAAATCTAACGCTCCCCGCCCTATTGATATAGATATCTTGTTTTATGGTGACCAGGTTATTGATACTCCTGAGCTGGTTATTCCTCATCCCCGGCTGGCGGAGAGGGCCTTTGTTCTTGTTCCTCTAGCCGAGATTGCCCCTGACCTTCAGCATCCGGTAATTGGCAAGACTGTTAAAGAGTTGTTACAGGGGATAACTGAGAAGCAGGGTGTGTTCAAGTTTGAGTAGGAGCATAGTTGAGGAGGGAGAATGTATCAGGTATCCATAGAGCAGCATTTTGATGCCGCGCACTTTTTGCGAGGCTATCGGGGTAAGTGTGAGGCGCTGCATGGGCATCGTTTCCGGGTGGTGGTCAGGGTAAAGGCTTCTGAGGTTGACGATATTGGTCTAGCCTATGATTTTGTTGATTTAAAAAGGCAGCTGGGCGACATTCTATCTAGGTTTGACCATACCTGTCTTAATGATGTGCCGCCTTTTGATAAAATAAACCCGTCTTCAGAGAATATTGCTTCTACTATTTATAATGAGCTTCAACCTAAACTGGCTGGTGCCCCGGTTTCCCTGGTCTGTGTCGAGGTATGGGAGTCTCCCCAGAGCGGGGTAGCCTATAGCCCTGACTAATAGATTATTTATGAACCTCACCCCCTTGTTCCCCCTCTCCTTATCAAGGAGAGGGGGGATTTAATTAAAAAGAGAGGCTTTGCTCTCTTTGACTCTCGTTACTCCGGGGTAGTAACCAGAGAGTTTTAGAGGGGCTTAGTCCCATGATAGGAAGATACATTCATATCATGATTATCTTCCCCTTCCCCTTGTAGAAGTACACAATTGGCAACAAGGTTGGTAATC
>CP070810.1:942735-949712 GCA_020343755.1 Dehalococcoidia bacterium
AGCAGTCCAGCTTTCTTAGCTATGGCAACATTGGCTCCCAACTCTGAAGCAATCATACCGGCTAAATATGCGACCTCAATACTATGGGCTAAGACATTCTGTCCATAGCTGGTACGATACTTTAGACGACCAAGCAACTTAATTAACTCAGGGCGCAATCCATGCACCCCTACTTCATATGCTGCCTGCTCTCCAGCACTATAGATAGTAGCCTCTACTTCCTCCGTGGTCTTGGCTACCACTTCTTCAATACGTGCTGGATGGATACGACCATCAAGGATAAGCTTAGTTAAAGCCAGGCGAGCTATCTCCCGCCGCACTGGGTCAAAGCTAGACACGGTCACTGCTTCAGGGGTGTCGTCAATAATTAGGTCAACACCGGTGGTCTGCTCCAGAACTCTAATATTACGACCCTCTCGCCCGATAAGCCGACCCTTCATCTCATCGCTGGGGAGGGGAACACTAGCCACTGTAGTCTCAGATACAACCTCAGAGGCAGAACGCTGGATAGCTTCAGACAAAATTTCCTGGGCTTTCTTATCAGCCTCCTCTTTTAACCCGACTTCCCACTCCCGAAGCCGTCGCGAGGCTTCCTCCTGCAGCTCGGTCTCCATAGCCTCAAGCAGGGCTTGTTTTGCCTCAGCACTAGACATGCCCGAAATCAGCTCTAGCTGCTTTAACTGCCTACTCCTCGCCTCTTCAAGCTGGGTGCGAATGGACTCTATTTGCTTTTCCTTAGTAGCCAGACTACGCTCACGATGGTCGACACCTTCTATCTTGTGCTCCAAGGTGACTTCCTTTTGCGCCACACGATTCTCATGGCGCTGTAGTTCAGAGCGGCGCTCTCGATACTCAGCCTCAGCTGCTGACTTGAGTTTCTCTGCTCCCTCCTTGGCCTCACGAACCACTTCCTTGGCTTTGAATTCAGCTTCAGTCGTCAGTTTAGCTGCCCTTCTCTCAGCCGCACGCATTTCTCGGGTAAGCCTAAATCGTCTAAAAAAGAAGACAAATGCGGCCCCAGCCACTCCCCCAATGATGAAACTAAATATGATGGTTACTATATTTATTGTCGCTATATTCATGGCATTTTTGCCTCTCTTTCCGTGGCTTCAATTCAACTATAATTAACCAATACTAGCCACTTTGCTAATTTAAAGTCAAGGTGAAAGCTATCCAGAACCCTGTTCCTGCCACACCCGTTCCACAGTATGATTTATCACCCCGTAACTAAAGCCACGCCGCTTAAGATATTCACCTAACCGGTGACGAAAGCTCTGATAGTCAGACTTGGGTAAACTACGGGCTTTATTACGGGCGGCTCGATAAGCACTATTGTCGTCATCAATTACATCAGCCACTTGGTCTATAACTTCTTGGGCTACCCCCTTTCGCCTTAGTTCTAATTTAGTTAGCCACCGACTGCGCGGGCTAAACGATTCCCGGTTATCCTTCCAGAATTGAGCAAAGGCGATATCATCTACCAGTCCCTGTTCCTTTAGCTTGGTTAGCACCGCCTCTACACTATCGCCATCAAAACCGCGCTGGTAAAGTCGCTCTCTTAGCTCAAACTCACTTCGAGGGCGATAGCTAAGGTAGCGAGCAGCAGCATTGAGGCAGCGGTGGAAGTGGTCAGACCTAGCTAGTGCTTCAATGTGACTGGAAGACAGCTCTTGCCCCACCTGCAAGCCTTCTTTTATCGCCACCTCAGCTGTTAAACTAAAAGCGAACCTGCCATCTAGGAAGACATTCACTCGCTTCCCCCTATCCTTCCTGAAACGGATGGCGGTAATTTTGTTCATTAACTCGCCTACCCCCTTAAAGACATAAGGCTGAAGCTATGCCTCAGCCTTAGTTACTCTTATTACCTACTATTATCTAACTGGTTATCTGTTTAAGATGTCTTAATCATCGAGCATCGTAATATGAGTGGTGGCAGCTGAGGCTCTAACCTGCTGCTCAAGCTCCTGAGCCAACTCTGGGTGCTGGCTCAGGTATTGCTTGGCACTCTCCCTGCCTTGTCCCAAGCGAATATCACCGTAGGAGAAAAAAGCGCCAGCCTTCTTCACTAGCCCCCACTCAACACCAAGGTCAATAAGATTACCCTCCTTGCTTATACCATGGGCAAACATGATATCAAACTCGGCATTCCTGAAGGGAGGGGCAACCTTATTTTTGACTACCTTGGCCCTGACACGACTACCTATTGCCTCAGTTCCCCCCTTGATTGTTTCTGCACGCCTTAGGTCTATTCTTATTGAGCTGTAGAATTTCAATGCCCTGCCCCCTGGTGTCACCTCAGGGTTGCCAAAGATAATACCAACTTTCTCTCTTAGCTGGTTGATAAATATCACCGCTGTACCTGACTTACTGATAGCAGCGGCGAGCTTTCTTAGGGCTTGTGACATCAGACGGGCTTGTAAGCCAACATGGGCATCCCCCATCTCGCCCTCAATTTCAGCTCTAGGCACTAAGGCAGCTACAGTATCAATCACTATCACATCAATAGCCCCACTCCTGACCAGCGCCTCAGTAATGTCCAGAGCCTCCTCTCCGGCATCGGGTTGGGAGATGAGCAGGTCATCAACATTGACCCCACACTTGGTGGCATAAGAGGGGTCAAGGGCATGCTCGACATCGATATAGGCAGCCGTGCCCCCTTGCTTTTGTGCTTCAGCAATTACATGCTGGGCTAAGGTAGTTTTCCCTGATGCCTCAGGGCCAAATATTTCTGTAATCCGGCCTCTAGGGATACCTCCCACACCCAAGGCTAGGTCTAACGCCAATGAGCCAGTGGGAATAGCTCCAATCGGTGGTGTAGCCGCCGCCTCCCCCAGCTTCATCACTGAGCCTTTACCATATCGCTTCTCAATTTGGCTGATAGCTAGCTCTAGCGCTTTCTCCTTCTCGGTGACCATCTTCATCTTAACTCAATGATAACACAGGCAACCCATCAAAACAAGAGGACATAACTAAGTTGTTGCTACCTTAACTCCTCCTACTCAGTATTAGATTGGTTGCCAATCCCGTTCACTGTAGAAACCTAAACCAAAGAATCCCGGACCAATGTGTGTCCCCAACACCGGCCCGAGCTCCATAAGCTCAATCTCAGCGCAGTTGAAGTTGGCTTCAACCTCTTTTTGCAGTGCCACAGCCAGCTCCATGGCGTGGGTGTGAACCACTACGACATGAATGGGGGTGCTTCCTTTGACCCGCCCCTTCATAAGCTCTAGAATATAGTCTAGGGCTTTACCGGTGGTCCTCGTCTTGGCTAGGACTCTGATCTCTCCCCCCTCAAAGGCCAGGACGGGTGTAATCTTGAGCATGGAACCAAGTAAACGCTTTGCCACTCCAATACGTCCGCCTTTCCACAGATACTCCAGCGTGCTAAGCGCCCCGACAGCACTTATGCATGCGTTGAGCTTTTCAATAGAATCTTTGGTCCGGGATAAGCTCTGCCCCTTTCTAGCCGCCTTAGCCGCGGGAGCAATCAACAGCCTCAGGGCTAGAGAGAGTGAATCCACTATCTCAATCCGGGCTTGAGGCAACTCTTCTCTGGCAGCCATAGCTGAATTAATCGTCCCGCTTAACTGGCTGGAGAGGTGAATAGAAAGAATAGGATAACCGTGTTGGGCTAGTTCACTGTATACCTTGACAAAATCGCTTTTTGAAGGCAACGAGGTAGTAGGCAAGGTTCTGGCTTTGGCTATTCGGCGATAGAATTCCTGAGTGGTAATGTTAACCCCCTCACTATAGACGTCTGTCCCGAAGATAACCTTGAGTGGCACCACGTGAACGTCGTATCTGGCGATCTCTTCTGGTGTTAGGTAAGCGGTGCTATCGGTAACGATTTTAACCTTAGTAGTCACCATTTTTAGTCCTCCTCACTGAAGGCTGGCCACCGGGGGAGGTAAGCGTTTATGGGCACTAGCCGTTATCATAGACTCAATCTTTTGTCTCAGCCCGATTGATGTCTCACCGGTAACTAGATACCGGTCGAGCTCGTCATAGCTAAGCCCTAGCTCACCTTCATCGGTTTGCCCCTGCCATAGACCTGCCGAGGGAGGCTTATCAATAATTGACCGCGGGATGCCCAGGAAATTAGCCAATTCCCTTACCTGCCCTTTGACTAGATTACCCAGGGGCAAAATATCCACCCCCCCATCTCCATACTTGGTAAAGTAGCCTACAGCAAGCTCACTCCGGTTACTTGCCCCAGCCACCATGTATTTTAGCCGATTAGCGAAGTAATAAAGGGTGAGCATCCTTAATCTGACCTTGAGGTTGGCTTTAGCTAGCCGACTGACATTAGGCTGCGCCGTATCACCGGGCAAAGCCTGGAGCAAGGCATCAAAAACAGGGGCAAGAACCACCAGTTTAGTCGGGATGGAAAACTGGCTAGCCACCGCCATAGCATGCTCCTCATCCTGTTTACTACCGCAGCAAGGCATAATCACCCCCAACATGTTTTGGGGAAAAGCCCGGTGACACAATACCGCCAATACCGAAGAATCAAGTCCACCACTCATTCCTACCACCACCCCTTTACACTCGGCAGCTAACACCTGCTCCCGTATCCACAAAACCAATTTGCTAGCTAGCTGCTCTACCTCCATATAAATAGTATACTACGCTATAGCTAGTTAATCAAAAGCTTGGCAAGGTTAATTAACGACGAGATTGGCAAATATTATTGAGGCAGCATTGCTGGCAAAGAGGACGGCTGCGGCAGACATTCTTAGCCAGGCAGACCAGCAGGGCATGGTACTCCTTGAAAAGTTCGCTATCAGTGGGAAGACCGTGCATGAAAAGGGTCTGATAGGCAGTGTAGCTATTGGTCTCGGGAGCCAGACCGATACGGTTAATGATGCGACGGGTATAAGCATCGATAACAAAGATTGGCTTATTGGCACCATACAGTATTATAGAATCGGCGGTCTCCTGGCCAATACCATGGACGGAAAGCAGTTGTTGGCGGAGGTCATTAACCTCAGTAGCAAACAGCTTATCAAGGTCGTCTTTATAGCAGTCTCCAAGCCAGTGAGCCAAGGACTTAAGCTTTAGCGCTTTGGCATTATAGTAACCGCAGGGGCGGATAAGGGTGGCGACCTCAGGGAGTGGCAGGCGGCGTAGCGCTTTTGGTGATAGTGCCCTAGCTGCTTTTAGATTGTTTATAGCCTTTTCTACATTACTCCAGGCAGCGGACTGGGTAAGGATGGCACCAACTATCATCTCAAGTGGCTCCTCTGCTGGCCACCAATGCTGCGAGCCATAGCGGTCTATAAGCTGGTGGTAAATATCTCCTAGCTTCTGGCTTATTCCATAAGCTTTGGTCAGCCATTGGGGTACCCTGGCATCGGCCACGGAGTCATATCCCGGGATGTAGGGTTTGATATCAATTACCGGTGTGCCATCGAAAGCATCAAGACCTTGAACCACCAGTATATTCCCCCGGCGCTGAAGTAGTCTAACCGTAGTCACCCCTATTGGATTAGGTCTATGGGGCGACCGAGTAACAAAGAGCCCCACCAAGGGGAACTCCTGCTTGCCCATAGGGTGGACCTTTGTCGGCGGTTGACCAGCGGAAGCCTGGTGCATCCAGTAAAGAACTATGAGGTGGGAGAATTCCTCGAGTCCATCTAAAGCCTCGGTTAGGCTACTATCAATCACTATCTCAGAAACAACCTTCTCCGGGTCTGGCTGCGGTGGCTGCGTAATTTTACTTCTGACCACGCCAATAGCTTTTAAGGTCAACTCTTTAGCCAATTTAATACCTGCGATTCAATTTTACTAGCAAAACATTAACATATGCTTATCATTATAGACAAATGGTTGGCTTGGTTTGTCAGCTCATAGAGGCTATAATAGGCTAAAGTAGAATCTAACTATGGGTGATTAAAGTGAGACCACAACAACGGTTACGACGGGGAATAATTATCCTGGTTAGCATCATTGCCGCTGGCACTATCGGCTATATGCTCATTGAGGGGTGGCCTTTTGTCGATGCCATTTATATGACCATGATAACCATATCCACTGTCGGTTTTGGCGAGGTTCACCCTCTTACTCATGCCGGACGGATTTTCAGCATTTTCCTAATTGTGGGTGGTGTTAGCGGGGCACTATTTGTTTTTAGTGCCATAATAGAATATATAGTGGAAGGAAGATTAGGTATCATATTTGGGAGGCGACAAATGAAAGCTAAAATAGCAAAACTAAAGGAGCACTTTATTCTCTGCGGCTATGGCAGAGTCGGGGAGGAGATAGCCCGTACCTTTAGTGAGGAAGGTATCCCGTTTGTAATTATTGATAGCCGCCCGGAAAATACTGCTCTGGCTGAAGAGCAGGGCTATCTTTACTTGGTTGGCGATGCTACCAGTGATAAATTGCTAGTGGAGGCTGGTATTGAACGAGCCAGGGGGCTGGTGGCGGCAGTTGGTAGTGATGTTGATAATACCTATATTACACTATCGGCT
Organism: Dehalococcoidia bacterium; assembly: GCA_020343755.1. GTDB lineage: Bacteria > Chloroflexota > Dehalococcoidia > Dehalococcoidales > E44-bin46 > E44-bin46. The sequence continues at coordinate 949,209 of CP070810.1, forward strand.
CGGGGGCTGCGTCCAGACCTATTTATTGAGGCTCGGGCTAGTAGCGAGGAGAGCGAAATAAAGCTAAAGAGGGCTGGGGCTGACCGGGTGGTGTCGCCAAATAGCATTGGCGCCCGGCGCATGGCTATGCTAGCCCTACGCCCGACGGTGGTTGATTTTATTGACACGGTAACCTATGGCCGTGGGCGAGAGCTGGAGATGGAGAATGTAGCCGTAGGCAGCGACTCGCCGTTAGCCGGTCAAACTATTGAGGCAATCCGCCATCGGAGCAAAGCTGCTATCCTGGCAATAAGTAAGAAAGGTGGCAAACCCGTGGCTAACCCACCCGGCGAAAGAGTTGTTGAGGCTGGAGACCGCCTAATCATCATTGGCACCAAAGAGCAGCTGACGGCTCTAGAATGTCTGTGCGAAGGAGGCCAAACCAAATGACTAAAGCCAAGGCAGGGATTATCAATGTTACCGGTTATGCTGGTGTTGAGCTAGCCAGGTTATTATATCAGCATC
>CP070810.1:949812-956422 GCA_020343755.1 Dehalococcoidia bacterium
ACGGAAGCAGCGATGATAGGGGCAGTGGTCTCAAATCCAATCCCTAGGAAGACTACAGACTTAGTCGGATTTTCCTCAGCTATTTTAAGAGCGTCCATAGTGGAATATACCGTATGCACCTCAGCCCCATTAGCTTTGACCTTCTGTAAGCTAGTTTGGCTCCCGGGGACTTTAAGCATATCGCCGAAGGTGGCGATAATTACGCCTGGAATTTGAGCTAAGGCAATTGCTTTGTCCAAATCGGCGTTGGCGGTAACACAGATAGGACAACCCGGCCCGGAGACCATATCAATAGTTTTGGGTAAAACCTGGCGAATGCCATATCTGAAAATAGTTACCGTATGACCACCACAGAACTCCATAAAACGTGCCTGCTTTTTGGATCGATGGTGAATCTGTGAAATCAATCCCTTAGCCAGTTCGGAGCGCCGAAATTCAGTAATAAACTTCAACCTTCCTCCTCAGCCAGCTCAGCTATTTCCTCCAAGAGCCTCAAGGTTTCCCGGGCTTCTTCTTGATCTACGATGTTTATGGCATAGCCGGTGTGAACCAGCACATAGTCCCCTACTTTAGCTTCTGGGGTGAGCCATAGGCTTATCCGGCGAGTTATGCCTCCTATCTCAACCTCAGCCTCTTTATCTTCTATAAGCTTAACGAGTGCCGGTATGGCAAGACACATATCTAACTCCTAGTGACCCCATCCCCCTTTATCCCCCTTCCCCTTGAAAAGGGAAGGAGGGATAGGTTATATAAGAGAGGCTTTGCCTCTCTTTGACTCTCTTAAATACTGACAAAGTTGGCGATGACGGCTTGCCCCAAGGAGATTCCACCATCATTACACGGTACCAGATGGTGAGTAATTACGCTTAAGTTATTTTTATGTAAAGCAGAGGTAGCTAGCTTCAGCAGCAACCGATTTTGGAAAACGCCACCACTTAGCGCCACTTGAGTTATCCCAGACTCTTTCGCAACCAATTTGCACATCTCGGCGATTATCTGAGCCATTGCGTTATGGAACTTGAGCGATATTACAGGGACGGGAATCTGATGTCTAACATCCTGAACCATTGTTGAGAATAGCTCTTCCAGCTTTACCACCCTTATTCCTTGGTCTTTAACAATGGAGAACGGATAGGATTTCTCCTCACCTAATTTATCTGGAACCAGCATCTCAAGCTCAATGGCTGCCTGAGCTTCATAATCTATTTCCTCCCTGACTCCGGCTAGGGCGGAAACAGCGTCAAAAAGCCGTCCGGCGCTTGAAGTCAACGGAGAATTTACCCCTCGCTTTAGCTGTTGCTTTATTATCTCAAGCTCGACGGGATTTAGCTTACCAACTGGAAGACCCTCCAAAGAAAAATCTTCCCCCAGCAGTGTACAAAGATAGCTCAAAGCCATGCGATAGGGTCTCCTTATAGCGGCAACACCCCCAAGTAGAGGTACATATTCTAAGTGTCCAACCCTTTGGCAGCTGCGCCAGTCAGACAGTAGAAACTCCCCTCCCCAGATTGTGCCATCGGTGCCATATCCCGTGCCATCAAAGGCTACTCCGATAACCGGACCCTCTACCTTATTCTCTACCAGACAACTTACGATATGGGCATGATGATGCTGAACCGGGGTAGGTCTTAAGCCTTGCTCTAAGCCAGCTTGAAGAGCATATTTCGTAGAAAGATATTCCGGGTGCATATCATAGGCCACAATTTCAGGTTCAATACGGAATAGCTTTTGATAAAGCTCAATAGTGTTTTCAAAGTGGTCTAGAGTTTCCTCATTTTCCATATCACCGATGTGCTGGCTAAGGAAGGCGTGCTCATCTTTGGTAAGACAAAAGGTATTCTTCATCTCAGCACCGCAGGCAAGAATCTGCTTTGCCCTAAAAGGAAGAAAAATGGGGTATGGGGCATAGCTCCGGGCTCGCCTCATAGCCTGAGGCACACCCTCTACCACATAGACGCTATCATCATAACGGGCATATATATCCCGGTTGTGAAGCACGAAATAATCGGCGATTCCCCTGAGCCTTCTCAAAGCTTCGTCGTTATCCTTGGCAATGGGCTCCTCGCTAATGTTGCCGCTGGTCATAACCAGAGGAATGCCGGTTTCCCTTAATAGAATGTGATGTAGAGGGGTATATGGCAGCATGACCCCGAGATACTTTAGATTTGGGGCTACCGCTGGGGAGATATTGGATGAGCTATGCTTCCACCTCAAAAGCACAATTGGGCATTGCGGGGATTGAAGCAGCTTTCGCTCTTCAGAAGATATAAAGCAGTGGTTTTCAATCTCCTCAATAGTACCCACCATAACCGCCAAAGGTTTGGAGGGGCGCCTTTTTCTGGCTCTTAAAAGATTTACCGCTTCCTCATTGGTGGCATCACAAGCAAGGTGAAATCCGCCTAGACCTCTAATGGCCAAAATCCTTCCCGCTTTTAGGAGTTTGCTTATCGCTTTAAAGACATCATTAACCTTGATGGGGTTACCGCCACCACCAACTAACTCCAAGCCGGGGCCGCATTTGGGGCAGGCATTTGGCTGAGCATGAAAGCGCCGGTCTAAAGGATTATTGTATTCCTGCTGACACTCAGGGCACATCTCAAACTTACGCATGGTAGTCTTGGGGCGGTCGTAAGGGATGTCCTCAATGATAGTAAATCGAGGACCGCAATTGGTACAGTTAGTAAACGGGTAGCGAAAGCGGCGGTCAGCAGGAGAGAAGAGTTCCCTCTTACAGTCTTCACAAGTGGCGATATCTGGGGACACTAACTGATATCTCCCCTCCTGGCTCAGACTGTCCCAAATTTTAAATTTGGTATAACCCTTCGGGGGATGGAAGGTGGTTTCCACCTTTTCAATGCATGCCATGGGAGGGGCTTTGGTTTCAAGGTCGTTCAGGAAACTCTTTAAGGTCTTCTCGCCTCCCTCTACCTCAATCTCCACACTTCCTGACGTATTGCGCACCCAGCCCTTAAGGTTGCACTCACCAGCTAGTCGATAAACAAAGGGTCTGAAGCCAACCCCCTGCACTACCCCCTGCACCTTTATCTTGGCTAGTTTTTTAACTCTTACCAGCACCATTCGCCTACCCCGCCGAATCTATCATGTGGTGACTCTCCAACCGCTCAGCTGGTAATCTCTAGGCGGGCGAAATTCCTTAAGCAGCTCTAGTTTACCTACTTTCTTTAGTCGCTCGTATATCAGGTTCCAAGCACAGTCTCTCTCAGGGTCAAGCTCACATTTACCCTCTTTACTGCCACCACAAGCACCATTAAGTAGTCCCTTGCTACACCTGGCAACAGGACAAATGCCGCCGGTTACAGCTAGGAGGCAATCTCCACAGCCGTCACACCTTACTTCCAAAATAGCAGCCTCTCTTTCCTCGGCACCCATGAAATGGGTGTTTTGTGTCGGAAAGACAGGGAGCTCAGGGAAAATCTCAGCCAAGGTTTGCACCCCTATTCCACAAGCTAAAGAGAGCACTGCCTCTACACCGTCAATTTGAGGCTTGAGTATAGAAGCTGCCAAACAGTTATCACACTGCTTGGCTACTGTAGTCGTTTTAAATACGAAGGTCTTGTTTCTTAACTTTCCACCAAGCTCAAGCAATTGACTTAAGGTCTTAGCTTCCCTCAAGCCTCTCGGTGGCTGAGTGCAGCCATCGCAACCAGCGATTAGGATATTGGTATAGGGCGAGATAAAATCTAAAACCTCATCCAAGGGCTTTTGTGTTGTTACTATCATTGGCTAGCCCTCCTTTGACCCGATAGCGTTTATTTTTTGGCCAAACTGTTCTAGTTCCCTGTCTAACTCCTCAGGGTGTCTCGGAGTCACTGAGCAGAAGTAAAGCCTATCTTGAAAACCTATTTGGCTTAGCTGTTTACTTAGGTTGGCTATTGAGTGCTGTGCCCCCCTGCTTCCCCTTACCCAATGGCAATCCTCTCCTGGGCAGGCAGCTATCAACACACCATCTATACCTTGCCGAAAAGCCTCCAAGATGTGAAAGTTATCCACCCTGGCAACACAAGGTACGTCTATAAAGCGAATATTTGGCAATAGTTCCCCACCCGATGGGGGGAAAACAGCCCATTGACAGCGAAATACCAGAATCTTTGGCGGCTCCATTTCAGCTGATAGCTTGGGCAGCAGAGTTGAAATACGCTCTCTCTCCCCATTCCCTAAGTCCAATGCCATAGCCGGACACATAGCAACGCACAAGCCGCAGGCTTTGCAGGAAGCCAAATCAAAATCGACTACCCCCGAACTGTCCAGCTTAGCAGCACTATAAGGACAATAAAAGACACAATTGCCACAGGTAATGCACAAATATTTATTAAATTCGATTTTTGGTATCTCAGGCTGAAGCTCCAAGGCAACACATGCTTTACAGCTCTTACAAGGTCCGCAATAGAGACACCGTCTTGCCTCTTCTATTACTTCTTCCAGAGTGAATGCTTCCTCAAACGGTTCAAAGTTTAGCCTTTCTTCAACTGGTGCCCATATTATTTTAGGCTGAGGCTTGTAATTTGTAACCTTTGGGATAGCGGCACTCTCATATTCCTTTTCCCGCTCTGCCTTCATATCCGCGCCCTTCAAGTAGCAGTCTATGGACTCTGCCGCTATCACCCCATCTCTCATTGCTTCCGCAGCAAAACCTACCCGTCTGACATCGCCGCCAATGAAGACCCCTCCTTTACGATTGCTCATGAGGGTAAGCTGGTCAATGTCAATTCTGCCTCTCTCATTGAGTAGGCCTTCCTCCCGGAAAAATGCCAGCTCCGGAGCTTGGCCTATGGTAACAAGTAGCACATTACCTTCAAGATATATTACATCACCATAATTGAACTTAGGGTTAAACCTACCATCTTCATCAAAGACCGACGTGCACCGGGGACACTTTATTTTTTTGAATTTCCCATCCTCGCCAATTATCTCCTCCACACCTCTGGAATAGATTATTCTTATTCCTTCCTCAGTAGCGCCTTCTATTTCTTCTATATCAGCGGGTATTCCATCCTTAGAGGACTTGTCCTCACATTCCAGGCAGACAAGGAAGACATCTCCCCCCAGTCTTCGAGCTGTCCTGGCGACATCAAAGGCTACATTGCCACCCCCGACTACTATCACTTTCTTACCCTTATAGAGGTACAGAGGAACCGTTCCGCAGTTTACCTCGTAGAGGAGGTTTAATCCGAATATGACTCCCTCTAGCTCTGCTTCTTTTACCAGTTTCCCTTCGATAGTGAGGGGTCTAGGAGAGAGGGTGCCAGTAGCGATGAATATCACCCGATAGCCTTCATGCTGAAGGTCATCAAGCGTTTTGCCACCATCACCTATTTTAGCACCAAGCTTAACTTCTATGTTAGCAATTCTTATTAGGTTATTTAAAGTAGCATCTACTATATCCTTAGAAAGACGATACCGAGGGATGTACCGCAGAGCACCACCTAGCTCTTGGCTTCTTTCCAGGATGGCAACTCGATACCCTTTCTTACTCAACGTATAGGCACACATTAACCCCCCCGGTCCACCTCCAATCACAGCAACCCTTTCTCCAGTCGGAGAAGGCAGTGGAGGTTTGGCCTCCAGATACGGGAGATAATGCTTAGTAATAAGCCGTACCAGCATCTTTCGCCTTACCGCCCCAGTCTGGTCTTTATAGTTGCACTGCTTCTCACAAAGCCCACAAATATAGCTGCATATCGGAAACAAAGGGTTCTTGTCATAGATTTCATCGCCGATCTTAATTATCTGACTGGCCGTCTCCTTAGGGTCCAGAGGAAGTAAGGCAATCATGGCATGACTACGCTGAATGTCTTCGCCAAGAGGGCATGCTATCTGGCAGGGAGACAGGTGTACCTTCCCACTGACTTCATCAGTTACCTCCTCAACCTGCGCTCGGTCTTTTTGAGAAGCCATTTTATTCAATCCTTTCAGCATCCTCCTTTAACGCCTCATAGAAGCTTGCTGGCTCATTTTGCCATCACCTTATTAATTTGCCTAAGAGGACCAAGCTTGGTGACTTCATCAATGAATTCATCTGCTGCCAACTGGAATTTTGGTGCCTCAGACGTTGAAATCAATTCTAGTCTTAATCTCTCGGGTTCTATTCCGAGTTGTGGGAGTAGATTTTTAGTTAGCGCTATTATTCGCCTTGCCTTAAGGTTACCGCTGATATAATGGCAATCCCCTGGATGACAGCCGGCTATAATTACACCATCGGCGCCTTTGGCAAAGGCACGAAGGATGAAGTTTGGTTCTATCCTTCCGGTACATGTGATTTTGATTATTCTGGAGTAGGGGGTGCTCTTCAATTCTGAACTGCCGGCGAGGTCTGTGCCAGCGGGTGAACACCAGTTACAACAAAAGACTACAATTTTAGGCTCGAAATCTGTCATAGCCTCCCCTAGTCTATTATTTGTTTTACCAGAAAAGGTTAATTTTCAGGGCTAGGATACTGTCCAAAACGAGGTTATTATTTCCCCTTTGCTTATCTAATTATCTGCCGAGTTATTGGCTTGGTTAAAAATGGTTTAGTTTAAAACTTTGTTCCGTTATGTCGATTATTTCAATATCCCTGTTACAATAACCTTGACTGCTTCCTCTTCATCCA
>CP070810.1:956522-962493 GCA_020343755.1 Dehalococcoidia bacterium
ATTAGTTTACTTATAGATATTATGGCTAGATCGAAATGATAGAGATTTGTCCTAAGCGCTGGAACTGTTTCTAAGAGCCCTTTAATATGCATGCTATTTATTTTATCAGTTACAGCCTGTACCCTAAATGAATCGAACATGTCCAGCACTTGCTCCCGGCCATACTCAACCTGCAGAAAACCGTCACCGGCACATCTAAACAACACCTCCTTTCTTGTTTCAGTTGCAGGCATAGTATCGACAATAACATTATATCTCCCTTCAGTCACCTTCATATTCTTACCTTCCCTTTTCCTTATTCTAGCGGCCTCTGATAAGTAACTAATAGCGGAGGCGCCACTTTGCCCATTTATCTTTATCTACCTCTCCGTTGTAGGCGCGCTTGGGTATTATTCCCCGTGTTATAGCTGCCGCTACCACAGCCTTGGTTATGTCACCGGCTATGAAGGGAATAGCTCCCATCCTAAGGAGGGTGTTGAAGGTTGCTGGTTCTCCTTTCACCAAGTTGAGCCATAGCCCAAGCTGCAGGAGCCCCGGGATATAAATCAGAACAAAATTGGCAAAGAGCATAAGCCCGAGCATGCTGAAAAAGCTTCTTGACCTAATGTACCTATCGGTGAGGTAACCCAAAAACAGAGCGGCAAAGATGAAGCCGATTATGTATCCCCCAGTAGGGCCAGCAAGGTAACCCGTGCCGCTGTTCAAAGCCGCAAACCAAGGAACTCCCGCAGCACCGAGCCCAGCATAGATAGCCATACTTATCCCCCCCCACCACCTCCCCAGAAGGACACCGGCGAGGAACACAGCAAAGGTTTGACCGGTTATTGGCACCGGGCTCCACGGAAGATAAAATCTCACCTGAGCCAGAAGCCCAGTGAGACCAGCCATACCTAACGCCAAAATTAATTTCCTCGGTATGCTAAGTTCATATCGCCATTTAAAGGCGTCATATTTGGCTCGATTGATTGTGGCAATTACCTCCAATTTACTTCCTCCTAACTTTTTCAGGTAACCTCCAAAAGAACTTGTCGGAAGTAAACCTTGCCCTTCTTTTTGCATTTAGTCCAGATAAAAAGAGGTTATAAAACCGCTATGGATAGCATCCATAATTTTACCCGGTTTAAAGCAATCACTAATTATATGTAATTCTACTGCTAACCCCTCTAGTTTTTTTGCCAGCTCGTCATTTGGCTGGAAACCTAAGGCTAGTATGACAGTATCAGCTTTAATTTCTTCCTTCTTTCCCCCCGGTATACTTACCAAAATGCCGTGAGGGGTTATTTCATCTAAACAGGTGCTGGTTAATAAAACCACTCCTTGTTGGTCCAACATTTCCAAGATGGTCATCCGGGTAAGAGGTTCAAGGTCGGCTCCTATTTCTTGCTGCATCTCTATTATTGTAACCTTTTTTTGTTGCTGGACTAAGTGTAAAGCTGTTTCACAACCAACCATACCTCCGCCTACGATGACGACATTTTCGCCTACCGGTTTTTCGCCCATAATAGATTCAATAGCATGGATAACCTGAGGCCGGTCTATGCCAAGGGCTTTAGGTACAATGGGCTTTGACCCAGTAGCCAAGATAAGGACATCAGGATTTATTTCCTTTACCGTTTCTTCAGTGACCTCAGCCCCGGTTGTTACTTTCACCCCGGCGGATTGAACTTGATTTTTCAAATATGTTAACAGCCTTCGCATCTCTTTTTTGAATTCGGGTGTGGAGGCCACCACTAAGTTCCCTCCCAGGTTTTCCCCCTTCCCATAGAGATGAACGTCGTGTCCTTTTCGGGCAGCTACCCGTGCTGCTTCCATCCCCGCCGGCCCCCCACCCACAACCATCACCTTTTTCCTCACTTTCGCCGGAGCAATGATTCCATAGTCTTTTTCTCTACCTGTGCTAAAGTTGACGGTACATCTTTGTGGGTAGCCTTTAAAGAAATAACCGATACATCCTTCGTTACAACGGATGCACGGTATTATTTCCTCGAACCTTCCTTCAGCAGCCTTGTTAGGTAGTTCCGGGTCAGCAATTAAAGCCCTGCCCATAGCGATTAAATCTGCTCTTCCTTCTTGAAGATACATATCAGCATCACGCGGGTCGACGATACCCCCTACTCCGATAACGGGGACATTTACCACCTCTTTAATTTCCTGTGCCAGATGAATTAGATTGCCCCGTTCTATATACATAGGCGGTTCCTGCTTATGCATGGTCTCAAAGTTGGTGCCACTCACGTGGACAGCATCAACGCCCTCTTCTTCCAGTAAGCGGGCAAATTCTCTTGTTTCATCTATGGTAAGGCCACCCTCTACAAATTCGTCTCCGCTAAACCTGTACTGGATGAGGAAATCTGGACCTACCTTAGCCCGGGCATTCTTTACCACTTCTAATGGTACACGTGCCCTGTTTGCTAAGCTGCCTCCATAAAGGTCTGTTCTCTTATTAGTGTAGGGAGAAAGGAAAGAAGCCAGAAGGTAACCATGGGCCCCATGAAATTCTACCCCATCGAAACCTGCCGCCTGTGCTCGTCTGCCAGCCTCACCAAAAGCCTCTATCGTCTCTTGAACCTCCTCTATTTCCATCTCGCGACAGAAATTAGTCTTCCCCGCCAAGCTACTCATAAATTTACAGGGAATCGCTGACGGGGCCACAGGTAACGTCCCTCCAGTTTGGATAGGGGTGGTCTGCCTCCCGCCATGGCAAACCTGTAACACTGCTGTAGCCCCATACATCTTAATAGCTTCAGCGAGCCTGCTGAGTCCGTTAATGCACCAATCGTCAAAAACCCCTAACTGGTTATAGGCAGACTTACCTTCCTTCTGGATATAGGCATACTCCACAATAATCATGCCAACCCCACCCCTGGCTCTTGCAGCATAGTAATCAACCTGTTCCTTGGTAACATAACCCTCCGGTGTCGAGAGTCTAGAACACATGGGTGGCATAACGATTCTATTGCGTACCTTTACTTTGCCGATATAGATAGACTGAAAAAGGTGTAATAACCCTCCCAATTTACTTTCTCCTTTCTTTTACATTCTTTAATTTTTTAATCAGCCTTTTCTGGGGGCATTAAATGACACACCCAGCCTGTAAATGGGGTTCAGGTGGTCGGAGGTTCAAATCCTCTCACCCCGATTCTTTTTTAAAGCTCGTTGTCTGATTAAACGATTAACGGCTTCAGGAATTTCCATTATACCTCTGGGTAAACCAATCATTACCGCAACTATTATTATTCCCAATATAACAAGGCGAAGCTCTCGTAGCGGAGCTAAAGTATAGTTGATAAACACGATGGGGAAGGCACCAATTACTGCTCCGGGAAATGCTGCCATGCCTCCAAACATGAGCATGGCAAAACCGAGAAGAAAAATCTCAATGCTAAAAATATTGGGATCAATCACACTCATATAATGAGTATAAAAGGCGCCCATGATGCCAGCGATGAAGGCAGAGATACCAAACAGTATCAAAAGGTGTCTATATTCGTCTACGCCCAGGCTCTTGGCAAAGGGCTCCGAATCACGGAGAGCCATAAATGCTAGCCCAATTGGAGAATTAATAATCTTATAAATGATAAATAGAAATAGAGCGAACATACCCAAAGCAACATAATACCAAGGAACAAAGGAGGTAAAAGTATATTCTCCAACATACAAAGGAGCTAGATTCAACAACCCCCAACTCCCTCCAGTGCCAATTGCTCTTCCAGCCCTGGCTAAAACTGGAAGGATGAGATGAACGGCAAAGGTGACCATACCTACATACATACCCCTAAGCCTGAGGCAAGGTAAACCAATTAGCAGACCAATTCCCAGTGCTACAGCACCCCCGATCGGAATTCCAAGCCATGGTGACATTCCTAGGTTTTTCGTTAACATCGCCGAGGTATAACCACCAATACCAAAAAATGCAATCTGGGCAAAAGAGTACACTCTACCATATCCCATAATCAGGTCCCAGCTAGCAACCACCACCGCCCAGATAAAGCTTAAGATCAACAAGTTCATAAGACGGCGATCATCGTGGATAGCAAGTGGCAGAAGGCTAAACAGCACTAATGAACCGAGGAAAAAATAGGACTTCTTGCTCAGCTTGGTCACCATACTCCAAACAGCCCTTTTGGTCTAAATACTAGCACAATTATCAATATTCCCAGGTAGATAGGTAGCGCCCACACCGCTCCAAAATAATGTATAGCAAAAACTTCTATTAATGCCAAGATATAGGCAGCAATGGTAGCTCCTTTAATACTGCCTAGCCCACCAAACATTAGAACGGTGAACGCCTTAACAAAAACAGTCCAGCCGATAAGTGGGAATAGTGGCAGTCTTGGGACGAGAAGCACAGCACTAATTCCGGCTAAGAGCCCTGCTATGGCAAAGCTATACCCGTACATCCTATTTATCGGTATGCCAACAATGTTGGCTCCTACTGGATCTTGAGCCACTGCTTGCATAGCCATCCCGGCTCTGGCTTTCCCCAGGAAAAGGTTAAGGATAAAGATGACAGCTATTGTCACCAAAATTATTAACAAGTCCTGTCTGGTGATTGAAGCAACACCATACTCAAAGACACCTTCAACTATACGAGGGAATGTCCTTGCCTTTGTGCCAAAACGCCAGGTGGCTAAGCTATCTAAAAATAAAGCAGCCCCCAGAGTAACAATGACCGCAGTCCATCGCCACTCAGCAAGCCGGCGCAACGGATATATAAAAACCCTTTCATAAGCTAGACCAAAGCCAAACATACTGCCTATGCAAATGGCGATGATCAAGCCATAAGGTAATTCAGTGCCTCTGTGGAGGACGAAAACAATGTAACCAGCCCAGACATAGAGTGACCCTTGAGCAAAATTAAATACCCTGGTTACACCATAAACCAGGGTCAAACCTAAAGCCATCATCAAATAAATAGAACCAAGTACAGCGCCGGTTATTAACAGGCTTGTCGCCAGAGTTAAGGTCATAGCTTATTGTCCAGCCTTCATTTTGGGGAGGATTATTAGCTCTCTTGCTTGGTCATAGCCAACATCAATCTTGTGCCGATTATAATCCTTGCATAGCCTATACACAAGTGCATAATTGCCCTTTTCCTTGAACACGACATACAAAGGAGGCAGGCCCCCCTGCCTCCTTTGTATTACTCATCAGCCATGGCAATTACTAGTCAAAATAGGGGGGTACCTCAAACGCCGTGCCTCTCTCTTCGACATGTGTCCCTACTGCTGAGTAGCCGTAGTAGGTTTGCATGTAATCCTCGGTGAGATAACCCTGTATGAGGAGAGGAATAGGATAAGAACCCCAGTCTGTAGTCCACTTTGCTTGGAACAGGTGCAGGTTATTGCCGTATGTTGGCCCCAGGTCACACGCAGGATCAATCCACTCTACATACTGTCCTATGCGTGGATTCAGCCCGACGCGGTCATTGTGATCAGCAGGACAAACGTTCCATCCGTCAGGACCAAAGGTATAGCCTTTGTAATGCATCCTTATTAACTCGTCAACAATTGCCCGATAATCCGTCACGTCACCCACGGTTTCCACTGCTTCCGCCCAGCCCATCCATCTGTCGTAAAGTGAGGCACCGCTACCCACGCAGAGCCAACCAAATCTGTCCCAGAATCTCTTCTCAAACTCGGCAAACTCTCTGGTTGGGTTGGACACTGGTTGCCCCTGGCCACAGATACCCTCAGCTGCTTGCCCTAGCTCCTCGTGGAATGCAGAGTCAGACATGCCCCACTGAATATGAACTACGGAATTGGTCGGGTCTGACAGGAATTGCATTACGAATGCAGCCGAGCCAGCAGTACTAACCTCAAAGAACATGATAAGCCCCGGTTCCGGCTCTAATGCCCTAATTTCGGCTAGCTGGGCGCCGAATTCGGTACCACCGAATGTGAACTCGCTATAATATACCTCTTCCCACTCAGGGTCGGCGGCAATAAGAGCCCTGAAACGAGCCGAAATG
>CP070810.1:962593-968650 GCA_020343755.1 Dehalococcoidia bacterium
TCATATCTCCATCGAAAGAGCTCATATTTAGTTCGATTAATTGTAGCTGCTATTTGCATATTTATCCTCCCTCCCTAGTGGGGGACTCAATTTGTTCCTAGATTTTGGGCACAATTTAATACACACTTTGTAAAGGCTGCCTATTAGAGAGCTGGGTAGAGCAAAGACCCAAAAATTGCCGAGATACTTTACCAAATAGACAAGAGATAATCAACAGGGGTGTTATTTCTTCGGCTTCCTAGTACCAATAATGGCAATCTCTATGTTACTGCCACAGTGAGGGCAGGTTATATTAAGGGTTATAGGCTGGCTCATTACTCGTTCAGCAACAGCAGTAACCATTGAATCAATATTATCTAGGCGCTGGTCTAACATATCCAGACGCCGTTTAATATTTTCAATATCGACTCCTTGCTCCTGAGTCACTGGGGTGGGGTTATTTTCCTCCACCAATACCGTATCCTCCAGTTAATTATAAATCAAACTAATTATAGGTGACAGGAGGTGCTATGTCAAAGATTAAATATTGAGGTTGCTAAACGACCTCTAAATATTGATTTAGACAAACAAGATAGCGTATACTAATTTAAAAGTAATCAAATAACTATCTCACATTAAACATAAAGGAGGAATCCCAATGCCTGAGGTAGTAATCGGAAAGGTGACCGACTTCTTCGCCAGACCCGTGGTAGCTGGAATTGAACTAACGACGCCGGTGAAAGTGGGAGACAAGATTCATATTAAGGGACACACCACCGATATGGAACTCATTGTTGACTCGATGCAAATCAATAATGTGGATGTTCAGCAAGCTAAAGCCGGAGATTTAGTCGGGATTAAAGTTAGTGAGCGGGTGAGACGAGGAGATATAGTCTATAAGGTTACCGATTGAGAAAAATCTTAGATTCGCCACAGTTACGACTCAGCTGATATACTCAAGGGTATAGTTAGCCTATACTCTTGAGTAAGTTAGCCATTTCGATAGCATCCTCCGCAGCTTGAAAGCCTTTATTCCCCATTTTAGTTCCTGCCCGCTCAATAGCTTGCTCTAGGGTATCAGCAGTGATTACGCCATAAATAACCGGCAGCCCGGTCTCTAAGCTTACTTTAGCAATGCCCTTAGTTACTTCAGCGGCAATATACTCAAAATGGGGCGTTCCGCCACGAACCACAGCACTAAGGCAGACAACGGCATCATACTTCTTGGATTGGGCTAGTTTTTTAGCTACCAACGGAATTTCAAATGAGCCAGGTACCCAGGCGATGTCTATATCGGCCTCATTAACGCCATGGCGACGCAAAGCATCCTGTGCTCCCTCAAGTAGTTTCTTAGTAATAAACTCGTTAAAACGAGAGATAACCAACCCAAACCTCAGCCCCTTCCCCAGTAACGAACCTTCAAAATGCTTGTTCATTAACCTCTCCTTATTGTGAAGTTTTTTGGCGGCCTTTATCGGTAGTCATCAGTGTTTCTAAGTGATGGCCTAACTTTTTCCGCTTTGTCTCCAAGTAATGACGGTTATGTGGGTTAGGAGGGGTAACAATAGGAACCGTCTCCACTACCCTCAGCCCATAAGCCTCTAAACCTATTACCTTCTTGGGGTTGTTGGTGAGCAATCGAATCCGGTGTAAACCCAGCTCAGCTAAAATTTGGGCACCTATACCATAGTCTCGCAGGTCTGGAGCAAACCCCAAAGATAAATTAGCCTCCACGGTGTCCAGACCCTTATCTTGAAGGGCATAAGCACGAATCTTATTATGGAAACCAATGCCTCGCCCCTCCTGCCTCATGTACAGGAAAACACCTCGCCTTTTATCAGCAATGGATTGCATGGCTAAAGCAATCTGGCCACCACAATCACAGCGAAGGCTATCAAATACATCCCCAGTAACACATTCACTATGAACCCGAACCAACACCGGCTCTTCGGTAGTTATGTCTCCCATTATTAAAGCCAAGTGTTCATCAGGGTCTATATCACTTCTATAGGCGATAGCGGTAAACTCGCCATGCTTAGTCGGTAACCTAGCCTCAGCCACTCGGTGAACCAATCTTTCATGGCGATGGCGATAGGTAATAAGGTCAGCTACAGTTACAATCTTAATCCCATACTTTTCTGACATTACCTCAAGCTGAGGTAGCCGTGCCATAGAGCCATCTTCGTTCAAAATTTCGCAGATAACCCCGGCTGGGTAAAGGCCGGCTAGTCTGGCTAAATCAACTATAGCCTCAGTATGCCCCGCCCGGACTAGGACGCCACCATCTCTCGCCCGCAAGGGAAACATATGCCCCGGTCGGGCTAAGTCCTCAGGTTTGGTTGCTGGGTCAATTACTGCTCTTACTGTCTCGGCTCTATCGGCTACTGAAATACCTGTGCTCACCCTATGCTTAGCCTCAACGGATACAGTAAAGGCGGTGGAATATTTTGAGGTATTCTCTCCTACCATCAGGGGAATCTTTAATTCATCTAATCGCCTGCCTATAACAGGCAAGCAAATCAATCCCCTGGCATGCCGGGCCATAAAGTTAATAGCCTCGGGAGTAACCTTCTCACCAGCTAAGGCTAGGTCGCCCTCGTTCTCTCTATCTTCATCATCAACAATAATGATAAACTTGCCCGCCTTTATATCCTCAATAGCCTCAGGAATGCTTGATATGCCCATTGTTACCCTCAATTGAAAACAAATAGATTTTAACCTACTAGAAAACCGTGCTCCTGTAAGAAATCAATGGTTATACCCGGGCGCTGAGCCTGGCTAAGTCGCTCTACATATTTGGCAATAACATCTACCTCTAGATTAACCAAGTCGCCTACCTGCTTGCTACCTAGGGTAGTATGCTTCCGGGTATATTCAACAATAGACACCAGAAATGAGCTAGTATCATAATCAACAATAGTTAAACTAACCCCGTCAACGGCGATAAAGCCTTTTTTCACTACATAGCGCATTGCTTCAAGGGGGGCTTCAAACCCAATGAGCATTGCCTCCCCATCCCATGTAACCGAAGTTACCCTTCCAGTATTATCTATATGACCTTGAACTAAATGCCCGCCTAACTGTTTTCCTGGAGTTAGAGGGCGTTCCAGGTTAACTTCATCTCCAGCTCTCAAGAGGCCAAGGTTAGTCCGCCCCAGTGTCTCCGGCATTATGTCAACTGAGAACGAGTTACTATCAAAATTGGTTACTGTCAGGCACACCCCATTAACGGCGATGCTTCCGCCTACTTCCATTCCGTGGAGGGCTTTGCTGGCGGTAATAACCAGATTTCCAGGTTGGGCTGAAGTAACTCTACCTATCTCTTCTACAATCCCGGTAAACATTCTCACCCCCGCTTTTGAGGTTTTGCCGAAACATATCCGCTAACCATCAAATCTTCGCCAAGCTTCTCAACACTAACCCGCTCTAATTTAAGCGAGTCTATCACTTTATCCACCCCTCTACCAGACACCGCCGTCTTTGCCTCCTTGCCACCAATAATAATCGGGGCGACAAAAGCAATGACCTTATCGACAAGCCCATGGTCAAACAGAGAACCAAGGAGAATACCACCACCCTCGACTAAAACACTGGTAATTTCACGCTGACCTAATACTTTTAGTAACTTCCCCAGATCGACCCGTCCTTCTGCTGAGGGCAATTCTAATAACTCGGCACCAACCTGAGCATAAGCCTCTTTCTCCTCTAGTTTGACAGATTTAGCCGATGCCAGCAGTGTTTTACCCGGTTCGCCAAACACCCGGGCAGTTAATGGCGTACGTCCTTTACTATCCACGATTACACGAAGTGGCTGTACCCTTGCTTTTCCTCCCCTGCCACCACAACTCCTAGCGGTAAGGTGTGGGTCATCAACCAAAACAGTATTTACCCCTGCCATGATACAATCAGCAGTATACCGCAGATTATGAACCTGCTTCCTAGCTGCCTCACAGCTAATCCATTTAGAATCGCCGCTCTTAGTGGCAATCTTCCCATCCAGGCTTATAGCAAATTTTACGGTAACAAAGGGCATGCCTATGGTAATGAATTTAGTATAAGCCTCATTAATCTGTTTAGCCTCCGCCTCATGCTCACCTACATATGCCCTTACGCCTTCTCCCTCCAATTCGTCTTTGCCTCGCCCTGAAACTAGCGGGTTAGGGTCACGCATAGCCAAATGAACCTCAGTGATGCCGGCAGCAATGATTGCCTGAGTACACGGAGGGGTTCGACCATGATAGCAGCAGGGTTCCAAGGTAACATACATTACACCGCCCTGGGCTCGTTCACCTGCTTGCTTTAGGGCTACTACTTCAGCATGGGGGAAACCTGGTGATTGGGTATAGCCTTGTCCCACAACCTCGTTATTGTTAACTATTACTGCCCCAACCGCCGGGTTTGGACTAACCTGGCCCAGGGCTAACCTAGCCAAGGAGAGTGCCTGCTCCATATAGTCCATATTACCCCCATTCTAGCACCTCCGTTCAAAAAAGTGCAACTTGAGCAAAACTAGAAGGATAAGGACAGATAGGGTATAATAAAACCCCAGGAAGCTTTAAACGCTCTTCGGCAATTTCAATTATTAAATCTAGAAAAGGAAATGCCTAATAAATGAGAGGTTCTCTCCGCGAAGCTTTGATTATTATCATCGTGGCTGTAGCAATCTTCATCGTCTCGCGAACCGCAATCCAAAGTTTTGTTGTCGTCGGCGTCAGTATGGAGCCCAGTTTTGAGGAAGGGCAGCGACTATTAATTAACAAAGCTATCTATCGCTTCCGTGAACCTCAGAGGGGCGATGTAATTGTGTTTCACCCACCCACTAACCAACGAACCGATTACATCAAGCGCATCGTTGCTTTACCCGGCGACACTGTCGAGATAAAAGGGGAAGCGGTATACGTTAATGGTTCCAAACTATACGAGCCATATATTGAAGACCCTCCCGGCTACACCCTCGGTGAGAAAAAAATCCCAGCCAATAATTACTTTGTTCTTGGTGATAACCGCAATAATAGCAACGATTCTCACAACGACTGGACAGTAAAACGCGAGGACGTAATCGGCAAGGCCTGGCTATCAATCTGGCCACCGAGAGAGTGGGGGTTTGCCCCTAATTACCCTTTACAAGAACAATTAGCTTCTACCGAACTCCTTCCTCAGCTGCCCTAAGCTGAGACGAATCATCGTCGGTCTCCCATGGGGGCAGGTATGAGGAGTAGTTATTTGCTCCAGTTGTCGCACCAGTTCACGCATTTCGTCATCAGTTAATACCTGCCCGGCTTTCACCGCACCGTGGCAAGCCATGGATATGGCTATCTTTTCCAACCAATCACCCTTCTCCCATCCAGAATCTAATAATTCCCTCACCATTTCTGCCCAGTCCTTGTTAGCCAACAAAGCTGGCACAGCCCGGACTAGAAAGGTTCTTTCACCAAAAGGTTCAATAGAGAAACCAAATTCGGCCAGGTTTTCACACTGGGATTTCAAGACTTCCTCCTGTTTGGGATTAACCTCAAAAGTTACCGGCTGAAGCAGCCCTTGAACCTCTATTTCCTGCTGTGACCTCTGGTCGTTAATCCTCTCAAAAAGGATACGCTCGTGGGCAGCATGCTGGTCAATAAGATATAAGCCATCAGGTCCCTCAGCTATAATATAGCTACTAGAGAGCTGACCTAATATCCGTAAAGCAGGCAGGGTTACCGCCGGGATCTGAGGAGCTGATGGTGGCGAAGGGGTAAGAATGCTCTCAGCTTCAGCTGATACCGGTAATTCCTGCCTTGGTACTGAAGGCGCTCCATATGCAGTAGCTACTTCCTCAATTTTAGGCACCGGCATCAGTTCAATTAAAGTCTGCCGAACTGCCCTCTGGACAGCGCTAAAAACGGCGTGTTCATTCTGAAATTTCACTTCGCTTTTAGTCGGGTGAATATTAATGTCCACTTCCTTGGGAGAGAGTGAAATGTTAATAATAGCCACCGGATGTTTTCCCGGCATCAATAGCCCATGGTAAGCCTCCTCCACTGCCCAGGCTAACAAACGGCTATTTGTCCAGCGGCGATTGACAAAGAGACTGAGGTA
>CP070810.1:968750-972602 GCA_020343755.1 Dehalococcoidia bacterium
CACCTCATCAGGGTTAACCCCCTTATGGGGTTCTTTACCGAAGAATTGCTTCACCTTTTCCTGAACCAGTGGCATTCTGGTCTGTCCGCCGACCAGAACCACCTCGTCAATCTGGGAGGAGGTTTTTTTGGCATCAGCCAACGCTTGCTTACAGGGGTCCAAGGTCTTCTCCACTAGGTCCATTACCAATTGCTCCAGTTTAGCCCGGGTAAGGTTAATACTAAGGTGCTTAGGACCGCTGGCATCAGCGGTGATAAAGGGAAGATTTACCTCGGTCTGCTGGACGGTGGAAAGCTCACACTTAGCCTTTTCAGCAGCCTCCTTTAGTCGCTGCAGAGCCATTTTATCCTGCCGTAGGTCTATTCCCTGGTCTCGCTTGAACTCATCGCATAGCCAGTCCATAACCCTTTGGTCAAGGTCATCGCCGCCAAGGTGGGTATCGCCGTTGGTTGAGTTAACCTGGAAGGTGCCTTCACCCAGCTCTAGGATAGATATATCAAAGGTGCCGCCACCAAGGTCATAGACAGCGATAGTCTCGTTCTTCTTCTTGTCCAGACCATAGGCGAGAGAGGCAGCGGTTGGCTCGTTAACTATTCGTAATACCTCAAGCCCGGCTATCTTGCCGGCATCCTTGGTTGCCTGCCGCTGTGAATCATTAAAGTAGGCAGGCACAGTGATTACGGCTTGAGTAACCTTCTCGCCGAGGTAAGCCTCGGCATCCGTTTTAAGTTTTTGTATAATCATAGCCGAGATTTCCGGTGGGCTATACTCTTTATTACCCATCACTACCCTCGCATCACCGTTGGGAGCTTTTGTTACCTTGTAACTCTTACGGCGGGCATCTTCTTCTATTGGGAGTTCCCGTCCTGGCGGTTCTCCCCACTTGCGTCCCATAAAGCGCTTAATACTATAGATGGTGTTCTCAGGGTTGACGATAGCCTGGCGTTTAGCTATCTGCCCGACCAAGCGCTCGCCATTCTTGCTTATGGCTACTACCGAGGGAGTAAGGTTACTCCCCTCGGCGTTGGGGATGATTTTTGGCTCTCCAGCCTCCATCACTGCCACCTCACTGAGAGTCGTGCCTAAATCAATACCTATAACCTTTCCCATAATTTATTCCTCCTTTTCCTCTTCGCCGTTGCCAACTACTACCATAGTTGGGCGAATAACTCTATGGTGTAACATGTATCCCTTTTGCAATTCCTTAACCACTATCCCCTCTTTACCTTTAGCGTGCATGGTTGCTTCGTGGAACCTGGGGTCGAATGGTTCCCCCAGTGCCTTGATTTGAGATAGTCCCTGCGCCTCTAGGCTTGCCCGGAGCTTACGCTCAATAAGCCTGATGCCCTCTACCCAATTGAGTTTAGCCAGCCGGGAGGGGATAGAGGCGAAGGCTCGGTCCAGGTCATCAAGAATGGGTAGGAGACTAAGCATAAGCGTAGTATTGGCAAATTTGCTAATCTCCGCCATTTCCTGCTCACTGCGTCGTTTGTAGTTAATGAAGTCCGCCTGGGCCCTTTGCCAGTTAGCTAGGTTAGCTTCTGCCTTTTTCTGTGCCTCAGCCAGGGCTTGCTTTAATGCCTCTACATCCTCTATCTCGGCAACCTCTGGCTCTACTTGGTTGGTTAGGTCTTCTGTTGACTCCTCTGGTATCACTATTATCCACCTCTTATCAATTGGTATTATACGGAGTTATTTCTTTACCATATAGCTCAGCCATCAGCTCACTCAGCACCGAGGCAAGGTAGCTTACAGAGGAGATGGCACGGGCATAAGGCATTCGGGTAGGCCCAATTACGCCTATAGTGCCAGCGGCTTCTTTAGGTAAACCGTATCGGCCAATGACCACGCTACAATTTTGGATAACCTTGGCCTTGTTCTCCTTACCTATGACTACGCGCACCCCAGGACTGGTTAGCCCTTGGGGAGCAATAATGCTTAGCAGGTTTCTGTAGTCAACTAATTCTATTAAGGACAGCATCCGCTGTTTATGAGCAAATTCCGGCTGGTTAAGCATAAAGTGCAGACCGTCAAGATAAGGCTCCTCGGGCTTCTGTTCATCTTCAGCCTGCATCATCTTTACCAGGCAATCGGTTAGCTGTTGTTCAATGGAGGAGAGCCTTATGCCTTTCGCTAAAATCTGCAAGCTGGTCAAGCCAGAATAAGCAGCGTTTAGTCTGTTGGCGATTGTCGTTAACTTTGGTTGAGGTATAATCTGGTCAAAGGTTATTAACTGTTGCTTTACTTTGGCTCCCCTAAGGACAAGAACAATCAATGCCAACGAGTCTCGTAAGGCAATCAACTCTAAATGCTTGAATTGACAGTTTGCTGGCTTAGGCATAGTAACTATAGCCATATTTTGAACCAACTGGGCTACGAGTTTTGCTGCTAGCCTTAGCCACTCCTCCAGTTCCTCTTCCACCTGGTGGAAGAGGTGGCGTATCAAACGCTGCTCGGCTAAAGGGAGCTCGATGTCACTCAGCGACTCCACATAGTAGCGGTAGCCTTTATCTGAAGGTATGCTTCCAGCTGAAGGATGGCAGCGGGTAATATAACCCTCTTGCTCTAGATGTGCCATCTCATTGCGGATAGTAGCTGGACTTACCTTCAGCTCATAGTCATTAACAAGACTCTGTGATGGTACTGGTGTTGCCCTAACGATGTATTGCCCGACTATAGATTTGAGTACCTTTTCTGTCCTAAGAGATAACATTCTTATCTCCATTAGCAGTCTAAGCCAGAGACTGCTAATCACGGTTTAATTTATCACTTTTAGGCTTTATTTGTCAAGAGAGGGTGGCTGTTAAATATTATTAACAAGATTCAAAATTTTACTTGACAAAGTTATACCTCAGTGTTACACTTTTGTTTGACAAAGTAGTAAACTAGTATTATACTTTTAGTAGAAATGATGAGGTTAGATACATAAAGCAGTAACTGGTGATTGAGAGCTAAGCGAACGGCTTGGTGATTCATCACCAAGCCGTTTTCTTATATCAATGAAATAGCACCTTAACAATTGAATATGGGGACTAATATCAAGTCTGAAGCAGGTCAAGCGGTGAAGGCATGCGGTGGATGCCTTGGTATCAAGGGCCGAAGAAGGGCGTGGCAAGGCTGCGAAAAGCCTCGGTGAGCTGTCGAGCAAGCCTAGCCGGGGATTCCCGAATGGGGTAACCCGCTCAGGTAAACCCTGAGCACCCCCAGCTGAACACATAGGCTGGGAGGAGGTAAGCAGGGGAAGTGAAACATCTCAGTACCCTGAGGAAAAGAGATTATTCCCTGAGTAGTGGCGAACGAAAGGGGAAAAGCCCAAACCTTATAAGCTAAGTGGTTCCGGGACCTAAGCTTATAGGGGGTTGTAAGGCAGGTAAGACCGAACCTGGAATAGGTCAAGGAGTTACCAACCGAACCTTAGTTGAAGGTCTCTGGAAAGGGCCACCACAGGCGGTGACAGTCCGGTAAACGAAAGGGGTAGGCTCCTTATCTGTACTTGAGTACCACGAGACACGAGGAGTCTTGTGGGAAGCTACCCTGACCACAGGGTAAGGCTAAATACCCTTGATGACCGATAGTGAACCAGTACCGTGAGGGAAAGGTGAAAAGTACCCCGAGAGGGGAGTGAAATAGACCTGAAACCGTATGCCTACAAGCAGTCAGAGCTCACTCTAGGGTGAGTGATGGCGTGCCTATTGAAGAATGAGCCGGTGAGTTGATCTATGTGGCTGGTTAAGCAACTTTAGTTGCGGAGCCAAAGCGAAAGCGAGTCTGAATAGGGCGATTTGGTCGCATGGATCAGACCCGAAGCCGGGTGAGCTACCCATGGCCAGGGTGAAGCTTCGATAAGATCGA
>CP070810.1:972702-975721 GCA_020343755.1 Dehalococcoidia bacterium
ATGTGGTTCTAAGACTTGGTTGTGACCCCAATATAAGGGTGCTATAATTCGGCTATGAAGGTCTCGGAGTTAGGGGAATTTGGACTGATTGACCTCCTAGCTAAAATGGTAAATTTTGCCCAGGATAAACAGATAGCACCCTCCCAACAACCTATTATCGGTATTGGCGATGATGCTGCTGCCTGGCACGGCGATGCTTCAACTCAACTGGCTACCGTTGATTCCTTTATCCAGGGCGTTCACTTTTCCTTGGATGTCACTCCGTGGAAGGAGCTGGGTTGGAAAGCACTAGCTATTAATCTGAGCGACATTGCGGCTATGGGTGGCGTGCCTAAATATGCCCTGATATCGCTCGCTCTACCCGACCATACCGAAGTAGACAACGTTACTGCTCTCTATCAAGGGATGATTGAGCTGGCTCAGCAATTCGGAGTAGCTATAGTTGGTGGCGATACCAGTAGCTCACCATTTGTAGCTATTAACATTACTGTTTTTGGTAGCGCTAGAAATAAGGATAAGCCTATCCTCACTCGCTCGGGAGCCAAAGTCGGTGACAAGGTAGCAGTTACTGGCTATTTAGGAGCGGCTACCGCCGGCTGGGAGATGCTTACCAAAGGGCTTCAATTTGACCCTGAAGCTACCGCCTGCTTAAAAAGGGCTTTCCTTCATCCTTATCCCCGAATAGCTGAAGGGCAACTGCTGGTAGACCAGGGGGTAAAGACGGCTATAGATATTAGCGATGGGCTGATTTCTGACCTAAACCATATATGTAAAGCCAGCCAAGTCAGCGCCCGAATAGAAGTCGACCGAGTGCCCATTCAGCCCACAGTCAAAACTAACTTCAGTGCCAGAGCCCTCGAGCTAGCACTATCGGGGGGAGAGGATTACGAGCTTTTGTTTACCGCAAGCACCGAGGTCATTGATAAAATAAGCGCCACCGCCCCCTGCCCAGTAACTGTAATTGGTGAAATCGTAGCTGATAAGGCAGGCAAGATAACCTTAGTTGACAGCAATGGAAATCCGTTTAACCTCAGTAAAAGGGGCTGGGAGCACTTTACTTCAAGATGAAATTAAGCCACCTCGATTTAGTTAGCCATAGTCCAGAGGAGACTCAAAAGATTGGAGCTCGCATCGGTGAGGTAGCCCTGGCCGGCGATATTTTTCTCCTCGTCGGCAGGTTGGGAACAGGCAAGACTTGCCTTACCCAGGGTATTGCTCACGGGCTAGATATCAAAGAGTATGCGCTGAGCCCTTCCTTCGTCATAGTTAGGGAGCTTTATGGTAGATTGCCTCTATATCATATAGACCTATTTCGGCTAGACCACATTGAAGAAATTGAGGAATTAGGCTTGGACGACTATTTATATGGTAAGGGTGTTTGTGTCGTAGAGTGGGCAGAAAAGGGGTTAAGTGTATTACCAACCGAGTACTTGCTGATTCAAATAGACTTTCTTTCCGATACCGAGCGAAGTTTTCGACTTAAACCCAGGGGTAAACGCTATCTAGAAATACTAGACCAACTGAAACCCCTTACCCTCAATTCATAGGAGGGCTGGAGTAAAACTAATGCTATTAGCGATAGATACTTCGACCGATACCGCTAGTCTGGCTCTAGTTCAAGACAGCCAAGTGTTAGCTGAATTAACCTGGCGCTGTGAACAAAACCACAGTGTTGAACTGCTACCTCGCTTGGCTGACCTGCTAGGTCGGAGTAAGTCAAGTCTTCAATCTATCAACTGCATTATCGTAGCCAAGGGACCGGGAAGCTTCAACGGATTACGAATCGGGGTTAGCACAGCCAAAGGATTAGCCTTTAGCCTGGGTATTCCTATCGTTGGCATCAGCACCCTAGAAGTAGAAGCCTATCAGCACGCTGAAACCAATTTACCTATTTGTCCCATATTTAATGCTGGCAGAGGAGAGATTGCCACGGCTATATACCAGATGAAAGATAATGAGTGGCGCCAGATTATTGGTGAGCATATAACTACTGTTGAAACCCTGTGCTCACAGATAACGACAAAAACCTTATTTTGCGGCGAATTCGTAGCCTCTATCGCTGGAGAGCTAGAAAAGCAGCTTAAGCGAAAGGCAATAATATCATCCTCAACTGCCAGATTACGGCGAGCTGGCTTCTTAGCCGAACTCGGGCAACAGCGACTGGCAGCCGGCAACTATGATAACCCGGCCACTTTACACCCGTTATATCTCAGACGACCACCAATCACTAAACGCAAACACCAGTAAAGGAGGAGGCAGCAAAATGGCGACTGGACCACAGATATCAATTGGTATTAGTGACTTGTGCTTTGGCTGCGGGCAGAATAACCCCTGCGGACTAAAACTAAAGTTCAAGTGGGATGGTAAACAGGTCAGAGCAGAGTTTACCCCTAACAAGTTCCACCAAGGTTGGGTAGGTATTATCCACGGTGGCATTATAACCACTATTCTGGATGAGGCGATGGGTTATGCTGCCTACTATGAAGGAATAAAGTGCGTAACTGGCAACATGCAAACTAAGTTCAAGCACCCACTCCTAATAAATGAACCTACCGTCGTTACCGCCTCGTTGACCAAGAATGCGCGAAGATTCGTTGAGACTGAGGCAAAGATGACCTTGATGGACGGCACATTGGTTGCCGAATGTACAGCTACGCAGTATGTCGGCGGCTCAAAACCCAACAAAGGGGAAATAAACCAAGACAATGTCAAGAGGAGATTAAAATGGAAAGGTCTCTAGTCCTTATCAAGCCAGATGCTATACAGAGGGGGCTAGTGGGGACTATTGTCAACCGATTAGAGAAAGTAGGACTCAAGCTAGTGGCGGCTAAGATGCTTCACATGGATAAGGAATTAGCCCAGCGCCACTACGCTATCCACAGAGACAAGCCCTTCTTTAACAGTTTAGTAAATTACATTACCTCGGCGGCGATAATCGCCATTATCTTCGAGGGTGAGAAGGCAGTGGAGGTAATTAGACAAACAATGGGGGCAACTGACCCGGCTAAGGCTGAGGCAG
>CP070810.1:975821-982192 GCA_020343755.1 Dehalococcoidia bacterium
CAGCACCGTGAAAGAATGGGGTTTTTTTCTTTAATGCGGCTTCATTTCGCACATACCTAGCAGCAAAGTTATCCATTGCATCTACAATCATATCAAAATCAGCAAACAGTTCATCAATATTACCCCTTTGTATCGTTTCTGATATAACTTCCACCTCAACATTAGAATTCATCCTTTTGAGCTTTTCTTTAGCCGATTCTGCCTTTTTCTTACCGATATCATTATCCTGGTGTAGTATCTGCCGGTTCAGATTTTCCAAGGCTACAATATCATTATCAACTATCCTCAGCTTTCCAATCCCGGCAACCGTAAGATACACGGCTATAGAACAACCGAGGCCTCCGGCACCAGCGATAAAGACCCTCGCCTTTTTGAGCTTTCTCTGGCCTTCTTCACCGAAGATGCTTATCTGCCTGTCGTATCTCTTCAACTCATCCTTGGTCAACATATCAGATACCCGCCAAGTCATGACCTTAAAAACCACCCTGCAGCCGCTTTTCCACTGCCCGAGCATGAGCCTCAAACCCCTCAGCCCTGGCAATAATTGATGCTGCTGGAGCTAGTTGTCTTAAACTAACCTTATCTAGGTTAACCAAATTGGTAAACTTGATAAAATCGGTTATATTAAGCGGTGAGCTATATCGGGCAGTCCCTCCCGTAGGCAAAACGTGGCTCGGTCCAGCCAAATAATCACCCAGAACCACGGTTGATTTTTCACCAACAAATATGCACCCGGCGGTAGAAATCTTGTCAATGTAAGTAGTGGCTTTATCTACCACTAAGTAAAGGTGTTCCGGGGCATAAAGATTAGCCAATTCTATTGCCTCATCTACACTAGCAACTATTACTATCTTACCTCTATTCTCTAAAGATTCAGCGGCAATATCTTTACGGGGCAAAGTCTCAAGTTGTTGCTCGACCTCCCGGCTAACTTCATCGGCTAACCTCCGTGAGGTAGTTATCAAAATAGCTGAGGCTGAAGGGTCATGCTCAGCCTGGGCTAAAAGGTCAGCAGCACAGTATTCAGGATTAGCTGTTTCATCAGCGATAATCAACACCTCACTTGGTCCCTGAAGTCCATCAATATCAACTACCCCGTAAACTAGTTTCTTGGCCAAAACGATGAAGATATTGCCCGGTCCACAAATTTTATCTACTCTAGGAACAGACTCGGTGCCAAAGGCTAAGGCAGCAATTGCCTGGGCACCGCCGACACCAAAAATGCGGTCAACCTTAGCAATATCAGCAGCTATTAATGCCGGCGACGGAACTACTCCGTTGAGTCGTGTTGGTGTAGCTAAAATAACCTCCTTAACCCCGGCGACCTTAGCTGGTATTGCTGTCATCAACACTGTGGAGGGATAACTGGCGGTGCCACCCGGAGCATAAACCCCAACCCGCTCCAGAGGGCGGATTAGCTGGCCTAGACCCAGCTCGGTAAACTCCCGACAAAGATTATCTTTTTGTCTTGTGTGAAAGGAGCGTATTCGCTCGGCCGCCAGTTTAAGAGCTGACACAAGTTCTTCATCAACTTCCCGATAAGCCTTAGTTATCTGCTCTCTACTTATCTCTAGTGAGGTAAGCTTTACACCATCAATCCTCAAAGTAAAATCAAGAAGGGCTTTATCCCCTCCAGTACGCACCTGGTTAATAATTTGCCTAACCGCTTGCTCGGGGTCTTCGGTCCCAAACAGTTTAGCGAGCTTTTGCTTAAGAGCTGGCGAAACCTGATAAAATTCAGCCGTGGCTTGCCGGGATAATGCTGATTTCGCCAACTCAAAACCTTTAACAATCTTCAACCTAGACACCCTCCGCTGCCATTCGCAGGGTTTCAGTGATAGACTTTATCCTTTCGCTCTTGCTAGAGCTGGATACACTGTTTGCATTGCCAATCAGGCAAGCTGTGGACTCAAAAAGGGTATCAATAATCTTAAGGTTGTGCCTGGTTAGGGTTCGCCCGGTCTGCGTATTCTCAATTAGTAAGTCGGCATCCTCAGGCAAAAAAGCTTCACTGGCTCCCCAAGTAGGAACAACCCTATACATCCCAAGGTGATTATCCCTGGCATATTTATCAGCTATATTCACATACTCTGAAGCTACTCTAAGCGGCTGGTGTCGCTCAGCGCTAAGCCGCCTCAAGCTATAGACATCAGACACAGATAAATCCTTGCTTAGTACCGCCACTATTTTCACCTTGCCAAACTTGAGGTCTAGAAGCTCTACTATCGGGCTTGGTGGAAACCGATAAAGATGGTCTAAAAGCCAATCTTTACCAGTAATAGCCATATCGAAATTCCCATTAGCTACCTGTAATGGCATATCCTGAGGTCTAATCACCTTAATCATTACGCCGTCCAAGTTAGAAGTTGGTCGGCGATTGCCTTTTAGTGATGGGTAATCGCTAATCTGAATACTGGCTTTATTAAGCAGACGAAGGGTAGGCAGTTGTTGATGCCCATCAGGCAAAGCTAATCGGACTACATCTTCAGCCGCCTGTGTAGAGAAGTGCCGGCCAACTATCTCCGACGCTCCAGCCACCTCAGCTAAAGAGGGCTGCCCCTTACTAACGGGTAAGTCGTCTTCAATGGAAGCTAACACCTCGCTCATCTCTTTTGTTTCCCAGCTATTCTTATTGGCTATGAGAAAGGCACCAAAACTAAGGACTTTGGTTATCGGCATGAGGTCATAATCAAAAGACTCCTCCCCTATCCTCCCCGGAATTAATACCAACTCGGCATTCTCCGGGGGATAAACTTCAGCTCCTCCCCACAGGGGAAAGATACTAAACTGCCTCAGCCGAAGATTTAGAGCAAAGGACTCGGCTAGGTTGGGATACTCACTAGCAATCCGCACCACACCTTCCTTAGCTCGCACCTCTTCCTCCGTAGACATCCCCCCCAACCGGCTGACAACCATATATAAGGCACCTTTCGCATACCCCAGATCTTTCACTTTAACCAGAGCACTACTGGGGTATTTAATCAAAAGCTCTTCAATCCAATCTAGCCCACAAATCCCTAAATCGTAGTTCCCTATTGCTACCTGAATTGGGATATCTTTCTCATGGAACACCTTGGCTACGAGATTAGGAAACCTTGTAGATTTAAGGCGGTAAAGGCGAGCTTTCTCCTGGTATCCACTTAATCCCCAGCCTGCCTTTTGAAGCAAGGCGGCTGTCTCAGCTAAAAGGCGACCCTTAGGCAAGGCTATCTTTATCAGCATCTTCCTCCCCTAGCAGCCGCAAAACCTCAGAGGTAGCTTGCACTTCAAATCTTTTTTGGCTAACTTGGTCGGTTAAAACAAATAAAGGGGCTTTACTTCGAACATCAAGTATCCACCTCAGATTAGCTGGCTCCTGAGCCTCAAGCTTAAATTCAGCTACATACCCAGCTTCACGGAGATAACTGGCTATATTGAAGCCCTGTTCTATCGCCTCTGGTTCAGCCTTAATCAAGACTCTTTGAGCCAGGGGTTCAGTCAAAGCTGCCGGCTTTACCAGGCTCATCAACGGGTCAAGGTAAAGGGCAAAACCTGAAGCGGGAACATTTCTGCCACCCATCAAAGGAATAAGGGCATCATATCTACCCCCACCGCCTATCTTTTCCTCACCAATAAAGAACTGGAAAATCAACCCAGTATAGTATTCAAAGCCCCTCCCTGAAGTTAGGTCAATCTGGTAGTTATAACCCAGAGCCTCAAGAAGGTCAACAATGGTTATGAAATTATCAACGGGAGGCTCAAGCTCAGGCAAATTCTGGGTAAATAGCACCTTAAAGTTTCTCAGAAACCCGGCCGATTTCCCTTTCAAGTCTAACAAAAGGGACAAAGCCTCATCTAGCTCAGGTTTTCCCGGCTTTATTCCAGCCAGCACTTCTACATTCCCATCCAAAATCTGGGCAAATATCTTGGCTTGTTCTTCAGGACTCAGCCCGAGCTCAAGGAGTAACCCCCGTATCAAGCCAACGTGGGATAGCTTTAACTCTACACCCTCAAGCCCTACCTTTTTCAAAACCTCTAATGCCAGTATTACTAATTCTACATCGGCCAGGGGGGAGCTTGCTCCTATAAGCTCGGCTCCGCCCTGCCATCTTTCCCTCGTCTCCTTCCCCGTCTGTTCAAATATAAAGATATTAGTTACGTAAAAGAGCTTAGCCAACCCCTTGTCTGCCATACTATCAATATAAAGCCTAGCCACAGGAATAGTGCCATCAGGCCTCAACACTACCCTCTCCCCACTCCAGCCATCCCAATCGAGGAAGGAATATACCTTACCCAGCATACTAGGGGTAAGTGTCCCGGTTGAGGTAAACAGGTGAAGATACTCAAGGGTTGGGGTCTTGACCTCTTCATAGCCCCATTTGAGACAACAGTCCCTAAATGCTTCCTCAATGAAGCGAAACCTCATCATCTCCTCAGGGGATAAATCTCGGGTCCCCTTGCATCTGTTAACTCTCATTGCCATGCCCTTTGTGATAGTCTGTAAATTGTATACCAATTTGCCTAGCTGTTCAACTATGAGGATTAAGGTGTTTATCAACCTCAGCCCCAAGTTTGATTCAATTTGTAATAAAACTATAAACAATATATAATTTATTTTTACAGAGTTTTTAAAAGGTTGACCATGCCGAGAATCATACGTATTCTATTACTGTTAGGCTTATTAATCGCTGCCTCTATCTCTATAGGTATTGAGGCTCAAGCAGCTAGTTCCAGGATTGATGTGCTCCATGCCAAGGGAACTATTAACCCTGTTCTGGCCAATTATATTGAGCGTGGAATTAGCCAGGCCGAGGAAGATAACGCCATAGCTTGTATTATCCAACTGGATACCCCCGGTGGTTTAGACACCTCTATGCGTGACATTGTCAAGGAGATCGTCAGCGCTGAAGTCCCAGTAGTGGTATATGTCTCTCCCTCCGGGGCACGGGCGGCTTCAGCCGGAGTATTTATTACTATAGCCGCTCATGTAGCGGTCATGTCACCAAATACAGCCATTGGTGCCGCTCATCCAGTAGCCATAGGTGCCGAGGGTGAAGCTCAAATGTCAGAAGAGATGGAGGAAAAGATTGTCAATGATGCTGCCGCTTATATCAGAAGCATCGCCGATGCTCATGGGCGCAATATGGAATGGGCAGAAAAGGCAGTCAGGGAGAGCGTTTCCGCCACCGAACAAGAAGCTCTGCAGCTTAATGTCATTGACATGGTGGCTCCTGACCTTAGTACTCTAGTCTCTCAACTAGATGGCTGGCAAGTAACTATGCTCGACGATAGCGTGGTTATCATGCACACTCAAGGAGCCGAAGTTAACCATGTCAAAATGAGTGCCCTAGAGAACCTCCTTTTTACCATCAGTGACCCAAATATTGCCGTTATTCTGCTAAGCCTAGCTATGCTCGGTATAACGGTGGAAATATTCAATCCTGGGCTTATTTTCCCGGGTGTATTTGGCGGCATCTGCGCATTTTTAGCCGCCTACTCATTGGGCTTTCTACCCATAAACTATGCCGGTATTGCCCTTATAGCTCTGGCGGGGGGACTATTTATAGCTGAGGTATTTACCGCCAGTTTTGGTTTATTCACTGCCGGAGGTATAATTTCATTAGTTTTTGGTTTTTTAATTCTATTTAGCGGGAGGCCAACATTGTTTCAACCACAACCGTGGGTAATTCCCACAATAGCAGTTAGTATCGGTGCCGTCCTTGCCGTTGTCATCTATTATGTAGTTCGAGCCCACCGACGTCAGGCAACGACAGGCAGGGAGGAGCTGCCAGGGAAAACAGCTACAGTCAAGGCAGCCCTTGAACCCGAAGGCACAGTCCTTCACGAGGGTGAACTCTGGACAGCAATATTAGACGAGGGCAAGGCAAAGCCCGGGGAGGAGGTGATTATAACTAGGTTTGATGGCATGAAACTATATGTAACCAAAAAGAAACAAGATGTAAAACAGAAATAAAGGAGGTAGAAAAATGCCAGTATGGGGTATCGTTATCATTGTTATACTTTGCGCCATATTCATTCCGGCGGCGGTTAAAATTGTCAGGGAATACGAGCGGGGAGTTATTTTCCGCCTGGGACGGCTAGTTGGCGCTAAAGGTCCTGGGCTATTTATCATCATCCCCTTCGTTGACCGGATGATAAAGGTAGACCTCCGGGTGGTAACTATGGACGTCCCACATCAGGAGGTAATTACCAAGGACAATGTTACCGTTAGGGTAAATGCAGTGGTCTATTTCAGAGTAATTGACCCTGAGTTTGCTGTAGTTAAGGTCTTAGACCACATCAGAGCCACCTCCCAGATATCCCAGACAACGCTGCGAAATGTCTTGGGACAATCTGAGCTAGATGAACTGCTGACGCAAAGGGAAAAGCTT
>CP070810.1:982292-985666 GCA_020343755.1 Dehalococcoidia bacterium
CTGGTCTTTCTCTTCAGGTTTTTTCTTAGGTTGATGCCTCTTTCTAGTTGCACGGACAAAATCTACAGCGAAGTGTTTCATGGCATTTGCTTTTAAAATTGTGATAATTGCTTTTCGCTTGTCTCCGGTGACAATTAAAATGTCGCCTAGTTTTATTTCAAGAAAGTATAACGGTAGAAAAGTGGTGATCGTGACCGGGATTAAACGTTACAACCAAAATTAGCAACGTAAACTTCGCTCCCAAGGAATAAAATGGAAGTTTTTATGCTGATATTTCTATTGTGGGTATTTTGATTTTTTCGTATATTATGTCTAAGATTTTCAGCACAATGCTGATAAAGATGAAGTAAATTAACGCTATGAAAGCGTATGTTTCTAAGAATCTGAAAGTCCGGAAGGCTATCGTGCGACCGATAGCGGTGAGGTCTCTTTCTCCAATTATAAGTATGGCTGCTGTGCTCTTACCTAAAGAGGAAAATTCGTTGCTCCATCCAGGTATCATTATTCTCATGGCTTGGGGAAGCACGACATACATAATTGCTTGGACCTTTGAAAGCCCTAGGGAAAGGGCCGCTGTCATCTGGTCTTTGTATACTGATTCCATTGCTCCTTTTATGTAGCCCTTTTGGTATGCCGCGCTGTTAAGTGCAAAAACTATGAAGCCAACTATGGTACTGCCTAGCCGTATGTTAAGCATTATGGGCACGCTAAAGTAGAATATGAAAAGCTGAATGATAATTGGGCTTCCTCTAAAGAATTCCACGTAGAACTTAATTATCGTCGAAATAATTTTTCCTCCATACAAGTCGCCTATTGCTAAAAGGATCCCTAATATAAGCCCCATTATTAATCCGAAGAAGGTTAATTGAACGGTTTTCAAGAAACCTGTAAGAATCAAAGGAAGATACTCGATTAGAAAATCGAATATGACCTTCTATTCCCTCCTCGTTAGCTTAATCAACCGTGCCATAAACCTTCTTGCTCTCTCACTAGAGGGTTTTGTGAAGAAAAGCTCTGGTTGGCCCCTCTCGACAATCATACCTTCGTCAAGGAATATCATTTCATCTGCTACCTCACGCGCAAACGGCATCTCATGGCTGATTACAAGCATAGTTGTTCCTTTCTTTGCTAGGTCCCTTAACGTGTCTATGACCTCTCCGGTTAGCTCTGGGTCGAGAGCTGAGGTTGGCTCGTCAAGTATTATGATTTCGGGGCTCATTGCCAACGCTCTGGCTATCCCAACTCTTTGTTGTTGTCCTCCAGATAGTTGGGCTGGGAAATGGTTGGCCCATTCCTCCATCTTTACTTCTTTTAGAGCCTGTATTGCCTGTTCTCTAGCTTCATTTTTAGGTAATTTCAGTACGCGTCTTAGTCCCAATTCAATGTTTCCAAGAGCGGATAGATGATGGAAAAGCCAGATATGCTGGAATACAAATCCTATTTTGGCTCTTGCCTTGTTGAGGTCCACGCCCGGTTTGGTTAAGCATTCTCCCATAAGGAAAACATCTCCTTTGGTAGGCGTGGTCAGCATTGCTAAGCATCTTGCGAGTGTGCTTTTTCCAGAGCCGCTTGGTCCGAATATAAGTTTTATATCGCCTTCTTTGACTTCTAGGGAAACATCTTTCACTGCGACTATTTTCCCGTAGATTTTCCATAGATTTCTACATTCTAGTATTATGTCTGCTATCCTTCTCCCTCCTGGAGTCCCAACTGCTTCTTTTTTCTGCTCCCCCACATGTCTAAGTAAGTCGCGAGCGGGAAGGTGAGCAATATGTAGAGAAAAGCAGCTGCAAAGTAAGGGAATACTGGGTCAAGAGGGGGTGTGGCTATCACCCTATTAGTCCAGAACATGATGTCCGGAACCCCGATTATAAATGCGTATGAGGAATCCTTAACTAAGAGCGAATATTCGCTGCCCAAACCTGGGGTTGCAATGATAAAGGTTTGGGGAACCATCACACGAAATATTGCTTGTAGTCTAGAAAGCCCTAGGGACCTAGCTGCCATCATTTGCTCTTCTCCTATACCCCTTATTGCTCCTCTGAATATCTGAGATTGATGAGCCCCACTTCTTAATCCTAAAGCAAAGGTTGCTGCAGTAAATGCATGTTTAAAGGGAGGAAAGCCTAGTCCCAATCCTACACCAAAGTAGATGAAAAGAATAAGTACTAATTCTGGAATTCCTCTGAAGATTTTTTCATACACGTCAACTATAATTTGGTACTGTTTACCCATGTATGTCCGTATGAAAGCTAGTGGGAGCCCGATTGCCCATCCTAATAAAAAAGAGAAGATTGATATGGATAGAGTTTGGGAGACTCCTCTTAGTATTAACGCCAGCTGTTGAATTGGGTCCAACAGTCATCACGCATTGGTCAGGACTTCCACTGCACCTTCAGTTCATCTAATGTACCCTCAGATATAATCTCTGCTAATGCACCGCTTATTTTTGAAACAAGAATGTCTGAGTCTAGATGAGCCAAGAAAGCCACGGGCCAGTAGGATCTGCTGTAAATTATAACTATTGGTTCTTCTTCCTGCTGTTCAGCTTCGAGTATCCACCAGGACGATACAGGAGTCTCGGCGTAAACACAATCAATAAGCCCTGTTTTCAGGGCTGTAAGCGCCTCAGCGAAAGAGCTGTAACTACTTAGAGTATCGCTTGGAATATCTCCAGCTGTGATTAGGTCATCCAGTTCTGCCTCTTGAGTTGTACCTGACTCTGTTCCACATTTTAGGCCCGACAGTTCTGTGAGCGACGTTAATTCAGTTATGCCTTTTGCCACGGCTGTGCTGTTTAGCATTATTATTTGGCCCTCTGTTACGCTGTGAGGTATAGTATACTGTATTACTTCTGACCTCTCAGGGGTAATTGAGAAACCGCTTACTCCCAAGTCTATTGATTTTGCTTTAACCTCCGGTATTATGGCGTCGAAACTAAGTGTTTTCCATTCTACAGTGAGGTCTAGTTGTTCAGCGATCATCTCTATTAGATCAACCTCAAAACCTATGAGGTTGCCTTCTTCG
This sequence comes from Dehalococcoidia bacterium, assembly GCA_020343755.1. Taxonomy (GTDB): domain Bacteria; phylum Chloroflexota; class Dehalococcoidia; order Dehalococcoidales; family E44-bin46; genus E44-bin46. The sequence continues at coordinate 985,320 of CP070810.1, forward strand.
TCTAAATACTGATAGGGTGGCCAGTAGGGGTCAGTTCCGATTATGAGCTTACCTCTTTCTTGAACAATATCCCACATTGTCTTTGGTTCTGCTTCAGGCATTATGTATGGGCTTGAGAAGAGTCCTACAGCGAAGGCTGCGATCGCTATTACTATCATTCCTATAGCCATAACGGATTTTGAAACTGCCATATTTTTTCCTCAATCGTAAATTTCTACCGTTTCCGTATTTAAAACTTGGTAATCAATGCTATGAGGCGCACATACTGATGAAATCAATTCTTGATAAGGTCTTCTTCAAGTTGGTGGGGCTGGGAAGATTTGAACTCCCGTCCCGAGCGTCCGAGG
>CP070810.1:985766-993321 GCA_020343755.1 Dehalococcoidia bacterium
GCTGGAAAATCCAGGGGTATCCCTTTCCACCAAAAAGGCAGCAATACCCCGGTGTTTCTTGGCTTTGTCCGTTTGGGCAAAGATTAGAGCCACCCCAGCCACCCCACCGTTTGAGATCCACATCTTGTTACCGTTAAGCCGCCACTTTCCTCCATCTAGCACAGCAGAGGTCTCAATGCTAGATATATCGCTACCCACGTTTGGCTCAGTGGTGGCAAAGCAGCCCAATATCTCACCCTTTGTAGTACGCGGCAGATACTTTTGCTTTTGCTCCTCAGTACCCCATTGGTTAAGAGTTTGCTGGAACAGGGAAATATGAACGGAAACTGTAGAGCGTAAGGCAAAGCTAGCGCGGCCGAGTTCCTCGGTCATTAAAGTGTAGGCAATGTGGTCAATACCCATGCCACCATATTCTTCGGGCAACGGCGCTCCCAAGAAACCGAGAGGTACCATCTTGTCTAATATATCTCCCGGAAAGCGCTCGTTGCGATCATCGTCTCGTACTTTCGGGAGGATTTCGTTTTTGGCGAAATCCTTCATCAGGTTACGAATCATGATTTGCTCTTCAGTCAAGTCAAAGTCCATAGTAAGTTCTCCTCTCTTTATAGTGGCCTGTGAACGATTCTAAGATGTCGAATAAGAGGATGTCAAGGGTGCATGCTAGAAAGATTGCGTTTAAAAGTTAGGCTATCTTTCCAGCATCTTCGGGTGTCTTAGCCATCTTTATTCCACCAGCTTTTCCCGTCCACCAGTTAAAATCTGAGATTTAATTACCACCTCTTTACCAATCTTGATAGCTGCTTGCCGTGCTTTCTCGCCTGCCCTGACTAAAGTTCCCTGTGGAACAGCAATACCACATTTTTTGACTATTTCTTTCCCTTCACATTCATATAATCTCATGCTACCCCATACCTCCCCGAGTTTGTTACCTCTCTACGGTTTTTATATTCACCCCTTTTAACTTCGTGGCTGCACCCAACAAAAATTCTGAATACAGGGTAAAATTGATACGAAAGATAAAGCAGGAAAGAGATGAAAAGGTCACCTAAGCCCTTCGGGTTGGTGATCACGTCGCTATCTTTTTCGCTCCTTCGTACTCTTTGAGCTCTTGCCTCTTAATCTTACCATCTGGAGTTCTAGGAAGCTCATTAACAAATTCTATCTCCCTGGGATATTCGTGTTTACTTAAACGCATTTTAACAAACTCCTGCACCTCTCGCTTTAATTCTTCACTTGGCTCACGGTTGGGTATAATAAAAGCCTTGACTATTTGCCCACGCTCTTTATCTGGGCTGCCTATTACGGCAACTTCGCGAACTGCAGGGTGTTTCATGATCACACCTTCTACTTCAAGAGGTCCAATTGTGTATCCTGCTGAGATTATTATATCGTCAATCCTACTTTTATACCAGAAGTAGCCATCGCCATCAACATATGCAGCATCACCTAACCTGATCCACTCGTCTTTATACCATACAGCTACCCGTCCTATCTGCCCTTGGGGTAGTTCTTCCCCATTCTCATCTATTACGGCTACCTTTACTCCAGGCAGGGGCTTTCCCAGACTCCCAAGTTTGACTTTCCAGTCGTCAAACGCATAATCCAACAAAATTACACCTGCCTCAGTGGAGCCATAGGCGGACTGCACAATAAGGCCTAATCTATCTTGGAAGTATTGGATCACATCTATGTCCAATCCTCCGCCGGTATAGGTTAGCCGCCTAAGTTTAAGCTTGTAATTATCAAGTTTGCCACAATTCATAATTCGGCGATAGACCAGGGGGGTTGCAAACAGATTCGTGATTTCAAATTTCTCAAGCGCCTCAAGGAATGTCCCTGGATCAAATTTACCTGAGTAGGCACCAATAGCATTTCCAAATATTAGTGGTCCTATCGAGCCATACCAGATTCCGTGACCCCATGCTGGAGACGATGGACAAAAATATCTATCATCATCTCGGAGACCAATGCCAAACTTGACATGAACAGCAGTAAGGGTGACAGCTCTATGCTGATATGGGACAGCTTTAGGTATGCCCGTGGTGCCGCTGGAAAACTGGATGAAGGCAGGGGCATCGGCGGAAGTGTTAGGCTTATAATGCTTGCCTTCATTTTTTATTAGCTCTGGCAGTTCCTCAGCAGTAATTAAACGTGGAACCAAACCACCTCTTATCAGGTTCGCCTTTTCTCTATTTATTATCACTATTTTAGCACTAGACTTACTAACCCGATACTCAATGGCTTCAGGACCAAAGAGTGGGGAGCAAGGTACCACTACTGCACCCCTCTTTAATATACCAAATAGACTTACATAGAATTCCAATGAAGGGTCCAATACTATAGCTATCGCGTCCCCTTCATTTATACCAAGCTTTTCAAGTGCATAAGCAAATTGTGATGTCAAACAGGAGAGCTCTCTAAAAGTATAGGTTTCTTGTTTCCCGTCATCAAATTTTAATCTAATTGCTGTCGTTTCTTTAGGGTGGCGATCTATACATTCATATGCTATATTGAGATTATTGCGATCTCCGTCAAAGACTCCCCATCTTTCGCTCAATTTGAAGTTTTGTTTGAACTCTTCATATGTCTTATATTCCATTCGCATACTAGAAAATCCCACTTATTTTCATTTTTTAATCAAACCTGAGAACTCATATTTAGATACCACTCACCCGCATAGAATCCCTTGCTCATGTCAAGGAATTATTTTATCGATAATCTCCTCTCTACAGGCCAGGTTCCCTTCTCTCTAGAAGGAAGAATTACCGTGGAGTGACCAAGTATAGTATCCTCTCCCCTCTGATTTACGCCACTGGTTTCGATATCCACACAATGCTCCCCATTCTCGTCAATGTAATTTTTAATTACCTCTCCCTTCAACCACACTACATCCGAGTGATAAACAAATTTACGATATTCGGCATAATTGGACTTGAGCCAACCTTCATCTCCAACCCAGTTGGTGAGTAAGTTGATCAACCAGCACTGCCTTTGTGCTCCGATATCATAGGGGTAAGGGAGGCCAGCACTGCTAGCAGCTGCCCTATTATAATGGACACCATAAATCGGCTCCCAAGCATGGGTTACTGGATCGCGGAATCCCCATGCTGGGTGTTTTCTATATAGCTGGAGCTGGACGCCATGAGCTGCTATCTGCACTGGTGCTGCTCCAACACAAAAGGCAATGATATCGGTTAAGCCAAAGGGGCCTTTGACTACAGGGGGTAGTTCATCCCCTACTTCAACGTCTTCCCAGTATCTTGGATTATCCCCCTGGATCTGTTCATTGAGAACCTCTTCATCCACCTTTTTAAGTTCGTCTTCTTTCCATGGGTGAGGAAGTTGTATACCTACGTACTTACCTTTACCTCTAGCCGCAGCTCTTTCAGCTCGTACTAACCATGCCTTAGTCGAAGCCACAAGTTCATCCCTCTGGTTGTAAAAATTTGCCCTCTGGTACTCCATAACCAACTTTCCAGCAAAGCTACTCGGCTTGACATCAAAACCAGTAAAAATGCACTCCGGTCTTATAGTATCACCTACAAATATAGGCTTATAAAAAGTCCAATTATTTCCCGAATGAAAGGCGTGCACACCAGGTAGTCCTTGTAATACCCAAGTTGGGAATACGCTATAAAGCCAGCTTGGCGGTGCAATAAGACGTCTATAACGAGTCCTCTTAGCATAGTCCTCATCTCGGTATAGAGGGTTAGAATCTCCCACACCGTTAACGAAATTCCTTAGTGCTTCATAGGAAACTGTTTGATTAAAGATGTTCCCGATACGAAGTTTCAACCCGACCCTATCTCTCCAGTTCTCCAATGCTTCGCTAGTGATAAGACCCTCAGCCATCGCTGCAGTAGCTTTGTTTTCACCCATAATTTATTTTCCCTCCTTGAGGCATACTGATACAAGCTTTCCGCATTTTGGGCATCTCTTCTCTCTCATCTCCCCATACTGACCAGAGTAGTCGCTATCTATGGGTATTACTAACTCACCACACCATGGACATTTAACTTCTCTTTCCATTGTTTCTCCTTATTTACCTTTATAACTAGGCTTTCTTTTCCTTCGTATTCATATAATCTCATGTTGTCTATACCTACCCGGGTTTCTTACCCTTCTATTATCAAGGTAGCGAAGTTAATTAAACAATCTTATTCTATCACAGTTCTTGTCACATAACAGGAACTGATGTACTAAGGCTGTTACCAGCAGAGGAGGGCTTTTAAACCCTCTAAAAATGAATTAGGCAGGGATCGATGCGTGCCAATCTTAGTGCTTGTCAAAGGTAGGAAAAATATAGTAGGCTCACCTAGGCTGCTAAAGATAAAGCGACTGGTAGACGGTACTTCCGAGAAATTGGATGACCTCCTCGGCTATCTTGAGGAGAACTGGGACGGAATCTATGGGTCGAGGACACTAAGAGGCAGGATTGGAGCCAGAGAGGTCCTGGTAGTGGGTAGCGGTGGAGTGGAAAAGAACATAGACCTGATTCTCCGCCGTCGCTTTGAAGGCAGAGGGATGAGCTGGAGTCGGGCTGGAGCCCAGAACCTTTTGAAGCTCAGGTTACTGAGATATGACCGGAAGGACTGGAAGGCATGCTGGTGGTCAAGGATTAACTGACAATCTCGAATCTGAGACAAGTCTGTAGGAGGAAAGGAAATAGCCCTATAAGGGCTCAAATCTCGTTGGAAAAAGAACACCCTCTTGACAGCGGTAGCGGATATGTAGTATGTTGACAACAACTTTTGCATGCAACCTGGACGAGAACACGCTCTTGACAAGTTATGCTATAGTTATAATAAAGTTACATGCGTGGCAAATGTAATTTAAAGCGTAGTTTTATTGACGGTAAAGTAGCCTAATAAATGAAGTTGTGAAGTCTATTATATGGCATATAAGATTCGAGAGAATTGTTGTAATCTCTGCGGCTTGTGTGATATAGAGTGTTTAAACCAAGCAATTACTGAGGGCAAGATAAGCTTTATGATTGACCCTGATAAGTGCACCGAGTGTGTAGGTAACTACCAATCACCAAAGTGTGCTGAGGTGTGTAACCTAGATTGCCCTGTACCTGATCCCGACCACGTGGAAAGCCACGAGCAACTGCTTGAAAAGTGGCACCGGTTAAACCCGGGTAAGATTCCGATTGTTACTTAAGCTAGCTTAGTCTGAAGGTTATAGATTAGAAGATTGAGATAGGAGACGAGATTATGGACGTTTACTTTGTTAATTAAGGAAAAGTAAACAAAGGAGGAGACAAAGATGATAAAAGGTGGCTACAGAGGGAAAATATTGCGTGTGGATTTGACCACGGGTAGTATTACTGTTGAGGGGCTGCCCGACGAAAGCATACTAAGAAAGTATGTGGGCAATTTTGGCTTGGGTCTATGGTATCTGATGAAGGAGTTGCCTGATGGTGTCGGTCCTTTGGAGCCGGAGAACCCCTTAATTTTCCTGAATGGTCCTCTTGTTGGGACAAGGGTGCCGTGCCCCAATAACTGCACCATCACTACATTGAACGCCGATACTGGGTTTACTGCTGGTCGCTCTCACAGCCATGGCTGGTTTGGTCCCTTCCTGGCTATGGCTGGATATGATGGCATCATATTTACCGGCGCCTCGGATAAATGGGTTTATCTCTGGATTGATGATGGTAAAGTTGAGCTCCGGGATGCAGCTAAGTTCGTGGGCTTGGACACTCACGAAACGGAAGACGCTATTAAGGAGGACCTCGGCGTTCCTACCGAGGTTGGAGCTGCAGGAGGGGCAAGTGTAGCTGCCATTGGACCGGCAGGGGAACACATGTGTGATGGGGCGCTGGTTGCCAATGATAAGAACCATTCATTTTCCCACTCAGGTGTTGGCGCGGTAATGGGCTCAAAGCGCTTGAAAGCTATAGCTGTTAGAGGGACCGGTGAGGTTCCGGTATTTGATGCTAAAAAGCTGACACCGATAGCCAGGGAGTGGACTAAGTCGGCCAGTACTATAGGGATGTTCGACATTATTGGTCGTGCTGGAGTGCCATCAAGCGATTATAAGTGTGTTATAGGGCTTGTCGGGCTCTCGGCAAAGAACTGGACGGTAAATACCCTGCCCGGCTTCGGTGATGGCATGACGCAGCATAAGATTACCCCCAAACCATGTTACCGGTGCCCGGTGGCCTGTTCCTATGATGTAGAAGTGGTATCGGGTCCGTATAAGGGCTATGTAGCCTCATTATCCGGTGGCGGAGAAAATCAGGAAGGGGCATCATCTATTGTCGGCGCTGGTGCCAAAGACCCGGGTGAGGCATGGTACCTGACAGACCTTAATGACCGCCTTGGTTTTGAAACAAGCACCGTGGGCTGTGCCATGGCTGTCGCCTTTGAGGCGTATGAAAAGGGGCTATTAACAAAAGAGGTCACCGATGGTCTAGAGTTGAAGTGGGGGGATGTTAAAGTAATAGAAACTCTGCTAAGGAAGATTGCCAACAAAGAGGGTTTTGGGGCAATATTAGCTGATGGACCAAAGGTTGCTGCCGAGCGTGTTGGCTTACCTAATGCCGCAGTTCACATTAAGGGCTCAGGGATGAACCTCCATGACTGGAGAGGAGTCTGGGGGAACTTCTTGGGGCAAATAGTTAGTGGAGGTTCCGGCTGGCCTGCTCCCGGGGCTGATTGCTGGACGGAAGAACCCGATGCCGGTTACCCGGAGAAGCCTGACGGGCTGAACCCATACGGGAAGGCAAAAGAGGTGGCAAAAACAGGCAATGTAAAATTTTGGAATGACTGTATTGGCTGCTGCTGGTTTGGCACCTGGGGCATCCCTGGCGTTATGAAATTTACCTCAGAGGCTATCGCTGCCGTTGTCGGCTGGGAAGACTTTACACTTGAGGAAGGTTTACTGGTGGGGGAGCGGGTGGTAACCTTGGAGAGGATATTTAACATGAAGCGCGGGCTAACGGCTGATGACGATATCAAGGTATCACCGCGGCTAACTGACCCGGCACCAGCCGATATGCCTCGGGCTGCCGGTAAGAGCATTGGCCCTTACCTTGAAGGAATGGTGCGAGACTACTATGAGGAGATGGGCTGGGAGCGAAAGACAGGTAAACCACTGAGGTCAACCCTGAAAAGGTTAGGTCTGGAAGAGTTCATGGATGTTGTCTGGGGTTAAGTAACCAATTAGCTCTAGGGAAAAAGGGGGTGGTTGAGATGCTTAGCTAGTAGAAGGCATTAAAGGGGTTATCAAGAATCTAAATTAAGGAGGGAAGGATGAAAAGGATTTTTATACCGTTAATGACGATAGCCGTAGTGGCTGCCCTACTCCTTGGCTGTATGCCAGCGGCACCAGAAGCACCACCGCCAGCAGCACCACCGCCAGAAGCACCACCTGAAGAGACTTTTACGTTCGTATACCATTGCCCGTGGCCTCCCAAACAAATCCTGTGCGACATCGAGGATCTGTTTTTGGGTAATGTTGAGGCGCGGACTGAAGGCAGGGTTACCTTTGAAAGGATCTACGGTGGTACTTTGGGGGACCTGACGGTTCAGCCCGAGAACATCCAAAA
>CP070810.1:993421-1006533 GCA_020343755.1 Dehalococcoidia bacterium
CGGTACCGAGGTGGCTGTGGGCGAGATAGGCGAGGCTCTGTTCAAACCACCCTGGATGATGAAGGAATACTACAAGGCGCCTGACCTCACTGCTCAGGTCATCAGAGATGGCTGGTTTTACACCGGGGATCTGGTCAGGATGGATGAAGATGGTTACCTTGAGTATGTGGAGAAGAAGTCGTTCATCATAGTCACCCCCTCAGGGCTAAAAATTTCTCCTTGGGAGGTCGAGGAGGTGCTCTTAAGGCATCCCGCTGTTGCCGAAGCAGCCTATGTGGGAGTTAAGGAGGCAGACGGCACAGCGGTACCTACCGCCTTCATCGCGCTCAAAGAGGGGCAGAGAACTGCCACCGAAGATATAGCCAACTTCTGCCGCCAGAACCTGGCTGACTTCAAGCTACCTAAGAGATACCAGTTCCTGGGAAGCATTCCCAAGACCGGCTCAGGGAAGATCAACCGCCGCCAGCTTATGCACTTCGACCTATAGGCGAAAGGGGCTAACCTAAGCCCTCCCTGAATGAGAAACCCCACGTCAACGTCCTTGCCACCGTCTTCCACTTCCCCTCTTGGAAATAGGCATCCTGGCCTAGGATTAAGCGGGCATAGCAGAAGGGCGGTGCCAGCTTGTAATACCCGGTCAACTCCTTCTCAGCCGGGTCCCTGAGCCAGCTTATAATACCCCCATTGAGCAGGAAAACGCTAGGGTAAATTATCCAGGCGCCCACTATGGACCAGAACATGAAGCCAAAACAGTAACGGTCATCCATCTCCAAGGTTATCGGGGACAGCTTGCGGCATATATCCTCCAGGCGAGGCCTGAGGGCAGCCTTGATATGATGGAGAACCCTGGAGTGGCAGATAAGGTCTATCTCCCCCGGCGAGACATGCTTATCCAGGTCAAAGATATCCCCCAGACACACCGCCACCACCTTCTTAGAGGTATCGCTGGCTTCCTGGCGAAGGAAAGCTATGACCTCGTCGTTCAATGCCGGGATCTCACGGAAGATAATCTCCCCTCCCTCATACAGAGGTCGGAAAACCTCCTGAGCCACCCCTATGTTGGCCGGGGTGATGTCAAGCCCTATATAGACCAGGGGAACACGGTGCAGCCCCTTAACAACCCGATACCCCAATTCCCCACCGCCAAAGCCCACATCAAGCAAGACCATAGCCTCACCGCTATCTTTAATCCTTTTGACTCTCAGGATTGCCTGAGAAAGCTCCCAAGTAAATCCGTTTGATACTTTCCTGCCGAAGCTGTGTCTCTCCACCCCGGCAAGCGCCTGGTAGGCACGCCGCTGCCATTTCTCGAGGGGTAGATCCCCCAACTCAAGCAGCTCGCTCCGCTTCTTCCTGAGCCTGGGGGCAGTAAAGGTCAGCCAGTGAATAAAGCTGAATATGGAGCGGGCAGCCTTAAAGAACTGGATGTTGATCTCCGCCGCCTCCCTATATTCGGGGTCATGCCTTAATGACTCCAAATCGGAGATAATCTCCTGAATCTCCCTCGATCTTTTAGTAGCAAACAATGAAACAACCTCCAATCTCTACCAAAGCGACACACCGGTATCAAGTTAGCCTACATTAAAAACTTTAGGGTAGTCAACCGATAGATGCCGGCGCATTAACTAGTGCTCTTTTATCCACTGGATTAGGTCTTCTTTCAGGAGCACTCTTTTCTTACCTATCTTGTGCGAAGGCAGACCTTCACTCATAAGTTTGCAAAGAGTTTGATGACTGATTCCAAGAAACTCCTACGCTTCCATATTTGGTCATACCTAACTGCCCCACAGCCAGTAGCTTGTTTAGTCTCACTCCAACGAAATTATAAACTTATAGTGCGGTTGACCACCATCAACTAACTCGGCCTGCTTTCCTGGGCTAAGTTCCCTAAAGTGAGAAGCCCAATCAGACTCCCATTCTGCACTACTGGCAGCACCCAGACACTGTTATTCGCCCGACTACTAAACCCTCTATTCTAATTAGTCTTTATTGACAGTTATTATGTCCTCTGCTATACTAACTACGCTCGCTGAGAGAGCCTGAGTAGCGCAACCGACACCGGCAGGTAGATTAGTAACCCCTGGAGATATAGCCAATGTGGTAGCCTTTCTTTGCAATGAGGAGGCTTTTATGATAAGAGAGCAGATAATCACCATTGACGGAGGCTTCTCACTAGTACCATGAGGTTTTCACCAATAAGGGAGGATAAAGGAGAAGGATATTGGACAAGAAGCGAGTAGTAGTGACCGGAATGGGCGTTATTTGCCCGATAGGCTTAAATATAGATGAGTACTGGAAGAATTTGGTGGCAGGGAAATCAGGCGTTGGTCTTATCACCCGTTTTGATACTAGTAACTACACAGTGAAGGTAGCCGCTATGGTAAACGGCTTTGAACCGACACAATATATGGACTTAAAAACGGTGGAGCGCACGCAGAGGTCCACCCACTTCGCTATAGCAGCGGCTAAGCAAGCGACGGAAGCAGCCGGCTTAGATATGAGCAAGGAGAAGGCAGAGCGGATAGGAGTTGTAACCAGCCACATGATAGAATGTGCACCTATCGCAGAAGGGTGGGAGACGCTCCAGAAACGAGGCCCAAGAAGGATAGACCCGCTGTTCTATGCCAAGTCATCACCCAGTATCGTATCCCAGCACGTGGGGGTGTTACTGCGGGCGAGAGGACCCAATACCAGCGTCAACAGCCTCTGTGCCAGCGGTGCTGATGCCATAGGGACCTGCCTGAACTTTATCCGCCTAGGCTATGCTGATGTAATGATAGCTGCTCCAACTGATGCCTCACTGGATGCCATTACCATAGCCGCTATGGCCAGGGTAGGGGCTCTGTCCACCGAGCCAGACCCAGACAAGGCCTGCCGACCCTTTGACCTCAACCGCAACGGCTTTGTCTACGGGGAGGGGTCAGGGGCAATGGTACTGGAGACCTATGAGCACGCCAAGAAGCGGGGAGCACCAATCATGGCTGAGGTGGCTGGAGCTGCCTGGACATTTGATGCCTATGATGCCACCGCTCCCCAGGCGGAAACAGAGGCGGTAGCGATGAGAACCGCCCTTGAAAATGCCGGGGCGAAGCCGGAAGAGGTTGACTATATCAACGCCCACGGCACCAGCACCAAGCTAAATGATGTCACCGAAACTAGAGCCATCAAAATGGTCTTTGGGGACAGGGCATACCAAATCCCGATAAGCGCCCATAAGTCTATGTACGGACACATGATAACCGCCGGTGGTGCTGTTGAGTCTATCGGCGTAGTACTGACCCTAATGAACGGGATTATCCCACCAACCATACATTATGAGACCCCTGATCAAGAATGCGATCTAGACTATGTAATTAATGTGCCCCGCAAGGCCAAGGTAAACGTCTGCCTGAAAAATAGCTTCGGTCTTGGCGGGCAGAACTGCTGCCTCGTTTTCAAACGATTTAAGGATGAAAAATAAGACATCTTCTGAACTAGAGGGCAAGGTATCACTAGTAACCGGTGCCTATAGAGGCATTGGCAAAGCTATTGCCCTCAAGCTGTCATCCCTTTGCTCTAAAGTAGTGTGAATCGTCAGCGAAAATGGGGCACAATTTGGACGATTGTTATTTCAGGTGTGCTATGGTACTGTGTGAAGTCAGTCTCAGAGCATATCCAGTAACTGTGTCTAATCAACTACACCGTAAAAATCCCATTGGATGCCCTTGGTTTTACACCGACGTATGTGAAAATTATAAAAGAACATCTAACGAAAATGAATGAATACTGCAAACGATTAGATAGAGAAGGTATTATACCTGATTATACAAAAATGGGTGTTGTAGCTTCAAAAGAAACCAGGTTACGCTCAGTCGCTACGGATACCAAAGAACATTCCTCTGTCCAGATGGGGAAGAGAGGCTTTTTGAATGGCACACTAAGCAAATAGGGCAGAACCTGAGGATCCATTTCTATCCTCTATATCCGGATAGTAATACCATTCTTGTTGGCTATATTGGTCCTCATCTGAATACATATAGTTATCATTAACCTCAATATACTGTTGAAATTTTCTACATGGGGAAGTAAAATCAGGGTGTCGGTTGACCTAGCGTTTTGACACCATGATTCTTCTAAGAACTCCTCAATTGGGTGGGCTTACTAGCTTTGGTAGGCCGTGCAGGTCTCGAACCTGCGACACCCTGATTAAAAGTAAGAAGCCTGATGTGTCACCCCATCCCTCTACATAGCGTTTCGTGTTTTCCTATCTACCAGAGGCAGGGATTTCATATCTGGACATACTATTCAGTACCATGGAGTGCTACACAGTTTGTCGGCAAAATGTCGGCAAACTAGGTGTTCAAATCACACCGCTACAGGTTCCGATAAACTGTTCCCCATCACCTTATCATCGCCATAGCCAGTAAAAACGCGAAGTGAGCTTGGTTACGGAGCTTGTAGGAGCAGACTTGCCGCTCATTTAATGAAAAGACGAACATTGTATGGCCAAAGAGCCTTAGCCTAGGCATAGCTAACCCCTATAGCTAACACACGTTAGCTATACTATGGCTAACGCTCGTAGCTAACACATGTTAGCTAGGCCATAGCTAACAGTCATAGCTAACATAGTTATAGCTAACACCCAATCACCCCTACAGGTGTACTCCCCACCCCCTTGTAAATCAGTAGCTATTTACAACTCCCTACAAATTCTAGCTATGTATTCCCGGGAATTTTCCCAAAAGTCTTAATGTGGTGCTGGGAAAACTTGGCAATTTCCCCGGGAAGTAGTGAGAAATTCCTAAAGCCTTGTAACCAGGAGGCGGGGGTACCCCTTGTAGAGGTGATTAGTGGCTTAGCTATAAGCGCCTTAGCTATGTAACTTAGCTATAGCGTAGCTAAGGTGCCTTAGCTATGAGGCTTAGCTAGACCAAAGCTAAGGCTATTTAGCTATACGAGGTTGGCCTCCCTTAAGTGCTGCTAATCCTCAACTTAAAAGCCGAGGGCTAACTTCACTTTCGTGCCTTCTGTATTTGCCCGGTAATAGTAAACAAATCGATGATTTGTGGGACTGCACATTATATTCTTCATGTTCAGACGGACTTGACATCTTTTAGTTATTATTATACATTAGGCTACAATTTATGACCGGATAGGTAAGAGGGATGTAGCTACGCTGAAAAGGCTACCCGTGATTAATGGACTGACCAGACAAATGTACAGGGGGTTGACATGAGAGGTGAAACAGGGAAAGTACTTCTGATAACTATTTTGTGCGTTGCTGCCATTGTGTTGCCACCGTTTTTAATTCCTTCCCCGACATATGCTGTCTGTCCCGGAACAGTTAGTCTTGATGTTAGCATATGTGCCGCTCCGAACATCTTGGTAGACGCCAACAAGCCGGGTGAAGAAGGTCCAATGGTAGCCACTGTCTGCGCTACGATAAGTAACGGAGGAACGGGAACAGCAGAAGACGTCTACGCCTATATCGGAGACTGGACTACCACGCCTAATCCTACTCCAGGAAGCTTCCCGCTAGGAACCGACGGCAACACTCTCACCATGCTGGGTAGCACCTCCGACGCGACAAGATACATAGGCGACCTGGGACCGTCGGAAAGCAAGACAGTCTTTTGGCTGGTGGCCTATCCGGCAACATTCGAGGAGGACTACCAGTTTTATGTTTGGGTTGATAATGAGGAGGAGTGTTCTGCCCAAGCTAGCCATACTTTTAGGACCAGAAGCGCCATCACTGCCGCAGCCAACAGGTTACTGGGAACGATAGCGGTTACCCCTGCAGGTCCGGTTAACCCTGGCCACATAGTTAAGGTGAGGGTAACCGGCTTCAATTTCGGCAATGTGGGCGATGGACCAAACAATGAGGAAGACGCCTGGATGCAGCCGGTGGGGAACCTTGGCTTCGACCCCGATTGCTTCCGCCTAATTAGAACTGAGACCTCTATTAGTAGCATTGACCCGCCTTACACAATGCCCTACCAGGACCGGCTCTACTTCACGGGAATAAAATCAATAGACCTAAACGCCGAGCCTGACTACGATAGTGACCCTGATGACTATGTTGATTACTACTTCATAGCCTTGAAGCCATGCTCTACCATCGTCAAACCGTACCAAGAAGTAGCTTCTGGGCAAGAAGAGAAATACAGTCGGGACTATTGTGATGAAGACGCAACCATACTCCTGACAAGCGTCGCCGGTGGAATTAACCTGAGCAAGGACGTAGACCCTGATGAGGTGGAAGCTGGAGGAACGCTAACATGGACAATCTACTACGGTAATACCAGCGATGAGCCTATCGGGGATCCGGCAACGGGCAACGGCCTAGTAGTGGTCGAAGAGGGTATCCCAGAATATACAACTTACGTAGCCGACAGCGCTGGCTGTAGCGATGATTGCACCATCTTTTACTCCACGGATAACGGCGCAACCTGGATGACTACGGAACCCGCGGCGGGCGACGTAACTAACATCAAGTGGCATATTGATGATGCTATTCCCGAGAATACCGATGCCGATACCAATCCGGCCGGGTCGGTGTGGTTTGATACCGAGGTCGATTCAGAGCTACCGGACACGGATGGACATCCGATCTGCAACATTGCCTCAGCTAGAATCAATGATAGTGTCCCCCTGACAGTAGATACTGTCTGCGCCAATGCAACACCACCTCAAGCCCATATCGAAGCCACCAAGGTGGATTCGGTATTCAATGACGTGGCTCCAAGCGGCCCGAGTCCGGGAGACACCTTGCTCTACCAAATCACAATCACCAACGAAAGCGAAGATGTTACCGCTTCAAACGTTAACTACCATGATATCCTTGGCCCCAATCTCAGCTTGGTTCCAGGCAGTGTGACTGTCGACCCGTCGGGGCCATCAGTGACTTATCTAGACAATTCGTTCGAGGTGGATATCGGCACCATCGCCGCTAGCGGTTCCGTAGACATTACCTTCAAGGCTGAAATAGATAGCCCGTTGCCGGAAGGAGTAACACAGGTGGCAAATCAGGGGTTGGTCGAGGGGGATAACTTTCCTTCTGAGCCGACTGATGACCCTGATACGGAGCCGGATGATGACCCCACAATTACGCTTGTGACAGCAGCGCCTCAGGTGGAAGCGTACAAAACCGACAGCCTGTTTCTTGACGCTGATAGTAACGGAGTCGCCAGCCCTGGCGACACTATTGAATATACCATCACCATTACCAACAATGGCAACCAAAACGGGGCAGCGACTGTCTTTATCGACCCCCTGGATGAGCACACCACATTAGTAATCGGCTCGGTAACGACAAGCCAAGGCACCGTGATAGAAGGCAATGGTCCGGGTGACACCTTTGTCCAAGTATCTCTAGGTACTTTAGCCGGAAACGGTGGAACAGCGACCGTGAGTTTCAGGGTCACCATCAATAGTCCGTTACCAACCGATGTAGACAAGATTTATGACCAGGGAGTAGTTTACGGATCGAATTTCCCCGGAGAGCCGACCGATGACCCTGATACCCCGGCCGACGATGATGCTACAGAAACATTATTGACACTCTCGCCTGACGTTGAGGCTTATAAAGAAGCTTGCCTGTGCATTGACGCCGATAATAATGGCTATCCCAGCCCTGACGACACTATAACCTACACCATTACCATTATCAACTTGGGTAATCAGGAAGCTGGAGGGGTCGTATTTACCGATAGTCCTGATGCCAATACTACCCTGGTCGTGGGCAGCGTGGGAACCACCCAAGGCTCGATTATCCACGGCAACGATACAGGTGATGAATATGTGGAGGTCTGCCTGTGTGAAATCCCTGGCAATGGAGGCAGTGCTGAAGTCAGCTTTTCGGTTACCATCGACAGTAATGGGTTTAGCCAGGTGGCGAACCAGGGGCAAATATCGGGTGTCAACTTTGATACAGAGCCAACGGATGACCCTGGTACTCCTGCCGACGACGACCCTACCATCACCCCAGTAACAGCTGAGCCTCTGATAGAAGCCTTCAAAACCGACATATTGGTCGATGATGCTGACTCAAACGGTATTGTTTCCTCAGGCGATACACTGGAGTACGTGATAGACATAGTAAACAATGGCAACGCTACTGCCACCGGGGTGACCTTTTTTGATACACCCGACCCGAATACGACTTTGGTCGTGGGTAGTGTTTCCGCAAGTCCAGGCTTAGTCATCATCAGCGGCAACAGTCCTGGAGATACATTCGTCGAAGTAGACGTGGGTAGCCTTGGTCCTGGAAATTCGGTGACGGTCGTCTTCCAGGTGGTGATCCAATACAACGGCTTTTCCCAAGTTTCCAATCAGGGGTTGGCCGTTGGGGACAACTTTCCTGATGAGCCAACCGATGACCCCGAAACCACAGATGATGACGATGCTACAATCACTCCCGCAACGTCAGTTGCAGCACCGGTGCCCGTCCGCCCGGCGCCCATTCGCCGAGCAGCACCAGTAGTAGGTGGCGAGGCTCGCCCTCCAGACAAGCTCGGTGTTCTGTTTTGGTTGATTCGCCCGGCATTAATTGCAATTGCAGTCACTGTTGGAGTAGCACTAGTTATTAGGCGGCATAGGCAGGTAGCTAAGGAGTAAACGATTGAAATGCTATTTGTTTGTGGCGTTAGCGTCGATTCTGAGCCTACTCGCGGGGATAGCTTTGTGCTGTGGCTACTCGGAACCGACTGCCAGCACGGATACGAAAGCCAAGGCATTAATTGTAGACCAGCTATCTAATATTTGGCCGAATGAGGGGTTTATCAGTGAAGTGACTAAGGAACTTGAAGACTACGGTTTTGATGTTTATGTTTACCAAGGTAAGGATATTAGTGTTAAGTTTTATAGAGAGCTGCCAGAAAATGGATATAAGCTCATAATCTTTAGGGCCCACTCGGGGGTGTTGAAGCGTGCAGGGGGCACATACCTGTTCACCGATGAAGCCTACAGCAAAACAAAGTATGGCTTGGAGCAACTGACTGGCCAGATGTTAGAGGTCACGATAACAGAGGACTATCCAACTGTTTTCGCTGTTAACTCAAGGTTTATCCAAAATAGTATCAACGGAGAGTTTCAGGATGCTGTCATAATAATGATGGGTTGCTCTACTACCTATATGACCGATATGGCTGAGGCCTTTGCCCAGAAGGGTGCCTCAGTTTATGTTGGTTGGTGTGCTAGTGTCGTCTTAGACTATGTTGACGAAGCAACACCCAGTCTCATTACTAACTTATGCACTGAAGACATGACTCTTGAAAAAGCATTAAACCAGACCATGGCTGAAGTCGGACCCGATCCCGACTACCATGCCTATCTAAAGTATCATCCGGCCAGCGCAGGCAATAAGACGCTTGACGAACTAATTCGGTAAGCTACACTATGGTTAACTGACTGCCGCCACTACTAGAATTCAAAAATGTTCACTAAACCTGGATTACACGATTTAGCGTTTTGTGTCTTATCTGGGGTGGCTTTTATCACACATTTCGATGGACTGTTCAATATAACATAGAGCAGAATGAGAAATGTTCTAAGTCTTATGGCGTGAACCTCAGGCGAGTGGGGTACCAGCGCACAGGTACTGAAGCCAAGAAACTCAATTGTCGTTTAATAGGGCATAGATCTTCCTCTTTACCCTTGAGATTTGTCTGCACGGCTGTTCAGTTCGTATAATATAATTTCGCTGCATCGTGAAGCATAGTATAGTAAAGGAGGGCTAGTGATTGAGACTAGCTACTCGTTTCCTTACTCAAGCGTATAGCTATACCAACACACATAAACCCTCCTGACTATATTTAAGTGAAAGGTAAAGGTAATTTAATGCCAAGCGTTCGTATCATTATCATTGCCGCCAGCGTCTGTGCTTTGTCTTTCGCTCTTATCTACATTTTTCAGTCTCGTTTCGTTTACTATCCTACTCGAACTCCTTCATCGGACCCCAGCTCAATTGGGCTTCGGTTCGAGGACGTGCGTTTTGAAACTGCGGACGGAGTACAACTTTCCGGTTGGTTTATTCCGTGTAACGGTGCTAGAGGTGTGATTTTGTTTTGTCATGGTAATGCGGGCAACATATCGCACCGCTTGGATTCTATTTCAATATTTCATCGACTTAGACTAGACGTTTTCATTTTCGATTACCGAGGTTACGGGGAGAGTGAGGGAAAGCCTACTGAGTACGGCACATATCAGGATGCAGAGGCGGCTTGGCAATACCTGATTGAAGAACGGAAAGTGAACCCCAAGCGGGTTGTTGTTTTCGGTAGATCGATTGGTGGTGCACTTGCTGCTTGGCTTGCACAACACCACGAGCCGGGAGCGCTTATCATCGAGTCAACTTTCACTTCACTTCGGGATGCTGCTGCTACAATTTACCACTTTCCTCCGGTCAGATGGTTTGTGAGGTTTGGATACAACACCGCAGAACACCTTGCCCAGGTGAATTGCCCCGTTCTGGTTGTCCACAGCCGAGATGACGAAATAATGTCATTTCATCACGGGCAGCGGCTATTTGAGTTGGCCGGGGAACCGAAGAAATTTCTCGAAATCACTGGTTCCCACAATGAGGGATTCATCACCTCGGGCAAACATTATGAAGAAGGCTTGAATGCATTCATCTCAGAGTATGTTGAGCCTAAACCTTGAAAGCATGGGTGCCCTTAAGCAAGTTAAAACACCTAGGCCTAAGGCACAATAACTTTTAATGCTTTGGGAAAGATACTAATTTTGTATTCTTTCTCAGCAGGCAGAACTTCGCCGTCTATTTGGCAAAGGAGCTTCTCTGGAGAGGAAATAGTAAAGGATTTAGCTCGGGGCAAAATATCTACTTCTTTGAGATTCCCAAGGGTTCCCTTGATAGCTCGGAAAATGTTCCTCAAAATCCACCATCTTCCGACTTTTCGAATCCTACAAATATCCAAAAGTCCATCTCTCAAGTCAGCTTTGGGAACAATTTTGAGTATCTTGCCATAAGTAGGAGTATTAATTATGGCTATTAAAGTCGTCCTCTCTTCCTTCTTTCCCTGCGCAAACTTTTTCCCTGGCATTCCTATCTCCACTAGGGGATACTCTAAATGAAAGAATACTTCTTTAAGCCAAGCTATCCCGTACATTGCTTCACCAATACCAGGTAAAAAAGATAAAAAATGATATTTTTGTTTGAAAGTTTCGGCTAATTGAACAACTCGAGCATCAAGACCGAGACTAAAATTGCTGACGAAACATCTCTCACCGGTTTTCCAGGTTACTTTCCCTAAATCTATTGATTCTATCTTTATCCTATCCCGAGTCATAATGCCCAGAGTCTTCGCGATATCGCTGGGAATTCTCAAATCCTTGGCAAGATTATTAGCGATCCCAGCTTGAACAAATGCTACAGGAATATTGGTACCTGCTATCCCATTGGCTACCAAATTATTCGTTCCATCCCCTCCAACCGATATAATCAGGTCATACCCTTCTCTGAGAGCTTTCCTTGCTAGATTAGTCGCGTTTTTCTGCCCAAGTTTCTGGGTGACTTCGATAACTACTTCGATTTCCCCTTCCTTGGCAATTTCATCTCCCCATTTCTTAATTTTCTTAAGACACTTTTGACCTCGTCCCATTCCAGCCCAGGTATTAATAAGAACCATCATTTTTCTGACAGTCACTCCTGAATACCTCGTTTTTCTTCATTTTACCAAAACAGCCACTCCACAAATAGCTCATGACACACTTTGACTTAAAGTTAAGGAAGTGATTATCTACCTCACCTCCTTTATACACCCTGAAACCTTTGATTTTTCAGGGAACCCGCTTTGTTCCCCCCTCCTGCAATGTCTAACTTGACACCTTCTTTCTTAAGGATGTTGACAATCAAATGAATAGGAGTAGAATTAAAGTATACATCGTATGTGAACTGACCTTGAAATAACATAATCGTAGTGCTGGTTTAGGAGTTGGGAGATGAGGAAAGGGCACTGGAACCGCTAAGTAATATGGCGGTGGCTGGTGCCCTTTTTGATTTAAGCGGAGATTCATGAAGTGAGCAATATATTATACCCTGACTCGGGCAGTCCGTTTGAGGATGCTTCTATCCTGCGAAATGCTGTCTATTTTAGCACGACCCAACGTGCCCATTCAGCCCAGCTAATTCTGCAACAGCCCTTAGGCGTGAATCAGCAACTCCTGGCTTTCTTGGTACTGAGAGCGTTTGAGGAGTTCATGACATCCACAGAGGATATGGTCGGCTGGCTCTTTGTGTTGGAAAAATGGCAGCCCGGGAATGCTGAGTTCTCTCTTTTCCTACTCCTGGATCGTATCAAGGTAGGGAAAAAGCCTATAGAAAAAGGGGACGATTACACAGAGACAAGGGCAGTCTCCCTTCTTTCGGGTTTAGATGAACAAGGCTTCAGGAACCTAGTTCATATCCCAAACGATGCTGACTTGCTTGCCTCCGGGATGCCTAAGGAACGAGTGGAGGTTATCAAACGGAGCATTGCTTTCAAGCTCGATGGCTGGTGCAGGATTACGAACAAGAGGGCAGAACAGGGGCGTGGTTGGGTGCGTGCGTTCAATAAACTAAAGCACCACATGCTCGCATTCCCCACTCGAGAGCATGACAAAGAGGAGGTCTGGCTTCCCTCACGTATACGCTTTAACAAAGGCAAGAATCGTGTGCTGCTAGAACGTGCCTGGTTAAATGTAAGTGCTGAAGAGGTGAAAAGGTTTGCAGGCGATTCTATAGCGGCTCAAGCTGTGTTGCATGATACCCTCGCACTGATACTAGTTACAAGGTATGGCGAGAAGTATATTGCCCCACAATGGGTAATTAGGGCTTTTGAAACCGACTACTTGTGGAGACGGTGAAGATTTAATGTCATAGCCTCGATTGCACGATTTAGCGGATTGTGCAGTTTGAATCGTGGCATATCTCTCAATCCCTCGGAAGATAGCAACTTGTCAGCTCTGCGAATATCTGGCATCCAACCGGGAAAGTCGCCTGTTTGGGCTGGGATGACGTGACATTGACAGAAATATGGCACTTCGTATATGCTTGCTTCAAGTAGTGGTCTTCGGACATTGCGAAAACTACTTCGGTAATGGAGGGGGCAAGAATGAAAGGGGAAAACAGTAAATCT
>CP070810.1:1006633-1015935 GCA_020343755.1 Dehalococcoidia bacterium
CGTGCATAGCACTAATATCTACATCGGCATCACCGGTTACCTTACTGACGGCGCTGATGAGCCCAGGACGGTCTAGGTGGTCACTAAACAGGAAGTAACCCCCGGTGGGTACAATATCAAGCCAGTAATCATTAACCCGGACAATGTGTGATTCCCTACGTATTACTGTTCCAGCCACAATAGTAACCCCGGCGCTGGTATTGGCTTCAATACTAATAAGGCTGGCATAGTTTTCACAGGTAGCTTCCTTCTGTTCCACCACGGTTAGACCACGCCGGGCCGCCACTATATTAGCATTGACCAGGTTAACTCGTTCTTCACTTATCTCATCGAGTAACCCACCTAGGACAGATGCCTTGAGAGCATTAGTATCATAATCAGAGATCTCACCTTCATATTTAATCTGGATGGCATTCATTTGTCCCTCGGCTAGTTGGCTGACCAGTTTGCCCACTGTTGAAGCCAGCTTTATGAAGGGGGCTAATGTAGATAGGGTTTCAGCAGGGACAAAGGGAGCATTAACCGCGTATCTGGCTGGCTGTCCTTTGAATACGTCAATAATCTGGCTGGCTATATCTTTAGCTACCATGGCTTGAGCTTCAGTAGTAGAAGCGCCTAAATGGGGGGTAACAATGATGTTATCACTTTCAAAAAGGACGCTCTCGGTAGTCGGTTCTATAGCAAAGACATCGATGGCAGCACCAGCCACTCGCTTCTCCTTTACTGCCTTAGCTACCGCCTGCTCGTCAATTAATCCGCCGCGGGCAGTGTTAATAATGCGAACTGTTGGCTTGACTAAACTCAGCTGTTTAGCTCCAATTAGCCTCTTTGTTGATGCGGTTAATGGCAAGTGGAGGGTAATAAAGTCTGATTCTTTAAGCAACTGCTCTAAGGAAACAAGCTCTACGTGGAGGCTATGGGCATGGTCGACAGAGATAAAGGGGTCGTAACCGATAAGCTTCATTTCTAGACCCTGAGCCCGTCTGGCTACCTCTGAACCCACGCTGCCTAAGCCAATAATACCTAACGTCTTATTTCTGATCTCAGTACCCATGAATTCGGTTCGCTGCCATATCCCAGATTTAAGTGTGGCGCTAGCTTTAGGGATATGGCGGGCTAGGGCAAGCATAAGGGCTATAGTATGCTCAGCAGCCGAGACAGTGTTGCCGGTAGGAGCATTAACTACCGCAATGCCGCGTCGGGTTGCTTCTTCTACATCAATATTGTCTATGCCAGCACCGGCTCGGGCGATGACCTGTAACTTTTCCCCAGCTTGTATAACTTCAGCCGGAACCCGGGTCTGACTGCGCACCACCAGCGCCTCATAATCGCCAATTATGGATACGATTTCCTCTGGCTCTAGCTCCAGCTTAATGTCCACCTGAGCATAGTTACGCAGAATATCTATTCCCTCATCTGAAATAGGCTCGGTAATTAAAACCTTCATTTTAGCTAACTCCTGAATCCAGCTTGTGGTAGTACTATGTTTAGTGCCGATATTACGGTTTCAATGTCGCCCTCGGTCACCCAGCCCAGGTGCCCGATGCGGAATATTTTGCCGTCCAATCTCTGCTGTCCACCACCGAGCACAATCTGGTATTCCTCTCTTAAAATCTTGAGCATCTTTTTGGTATCAAGCCCATTTGAAGAAGCTGCGGCGGTGACTGTATTGGAGGCGTAGTTTTCATCAGCAAAAAGAGGTAGTCCTAGTGATTTTACTCCAGCTCGAGCCGCTTTACCCACTCGAGCGTGCCGGGCTATGATGTTAGGTAAACCTTCCTTTAGCATCATTTCTAGTGATACTGATAGAGCAAATACGGTGGAAATAGCCGGTGTCCATGGCGTTTGCCCTTTTTCTAAATAGCTCTTAGCTTGAGCAAAGTCCCAGTAGAAGCGAGGCATCTTAGCTTTGGCATGGGCTTGCCATGCCTCTTGGCTTACACTAACCATAGCCAGACCGGGAGGAGCCATCCATCCCTTCTGGGAACCAGTAACGGTAACATCGCAGTGCCAGTCATCTACTGGCAAGTTTATTGACCCCAGACTACTGATGGCATCAACCAGCAGTAATTTATCAAATTCCTTCACTATCGAGCTAATAGAAGCCAGGTCATTGGTAACGCCGGTAGAGGTTTCATTGTGGGTGACCAGCACCGCTTTGATTTTGGGTTCAGCCTTAAGAGCCTGACGCACTGCGTCAACATCAGCCGCTTGACCCCACTCAAAGCTAAGCGGGATTACCTCTGCCCCAAATTCTTGGGCGATAGTGGCAAAGCGTTCTCCAAAGACGCCAATAGATACCGATAATACTTTATCACCCGGGGATAAGGTATTAACGATGGCTGCCTCTAGGCCACCAGTCCCTGAGCTGGTAAGCAGAAAAACGTCACCCTTGGTCTGAAACAATTGTTTTAGGTTAGCCGTTACCTTGTTTAGTATTTGCCCAAATTCTCCACCCCGGTGATTTATCATCTGCCTAGCCATTGCCTGAAGTGCCTCGCTAGGGCAGGGGGTAGGTCCTGGGATGCGTAAATGTTCCATCTGTCTCCTCTATTCTGTTAGTGTATCAGTATTTATCACTTTAGAAAAGCGGCGCTTACCCACTTTAATAATGCTGCCACTTTTGACCGGAGCCATGTAGCTCGTTACCTTTTCACCATCTATCTCCACAGCTCCCTGCTCAATCAATCGGCTAGCCTCACTACGACTTTTAGCTAGATGTGTTACCGTAATTAGTCCCCTAATATCCATGCTTGCATGTAGGGGAATGTGGTATTCCTTTATTTCCTCAGGCACTTCCTTTTTTTGAAACACTTTAGCGAAGTGCTCCTCAGCGTCGCTGGCTGCCTTTTGACTGTAGAGCTGGGTCACAATCTCCCTGGCCAGTCGCTTTTTGAGCGTCATAGGATTAACGGTCTGGCGGCTAAGCCCTTGCTCGAACTCCTCCAGTTCCTGGTCGGGGACATCGGTTACTAGTTCAAAGTAGTGCAGGATAAGGCTATCAGGAATAGACATCACCTTGCCGTATATCTCATCAGGTGGTTCGGCAATACCGATATAGTTACCCAGGCTCTTGCTCATCTTTTGACTACCGTCGGTGCCGATGAGAAGGGGGGATAAAAAGACTTGTTGGGGATGCTGTCCGACTATGGATTGAAGCTCCCTACCCACCAGTAAATTAAACTTCTGGTCGGTGCCGCCGAATTCAACGTCAGCCTGGATAGCTACCGAGTCATAGGCTTGGAGCAATGGATAGAGTAGCTCGGTTATAGCAATAGGTCGTCCCTCACTATATCTATGGCTGAAGTCGTCTCGAGCCATTAGCTGGGCTACGGTAAATTTGCTGGTGAGCTGAATGATATCGCTGAGGGTAAATTTGCCAAACCACTCACTCTGCCACCTCACCTCGGTTCGTTTCTTATCAACCACCTTGAAGAACTGCTTCATATAGGTTTCAGCGTTAGCCTCAACCTGTTCTTTAGACAGCATAGGTCGGGTGGCAGAGGCACCACTTGGGTCGCCAATTTGAGCTGTCCAATCACCAACAATAAGAATAACCTGGTGCCCCAAATCCTGAAATTGGCGTAGCTTTCTTAGGGTTACCATATGACCAAGGTGGATGTCAGGAAAACTGGGGTCAAAACCCTCTTTTAGCCGTAGTTGTTTGCCTGAGCGTAGTAGCTTCATCGTCTCTTCTTCGATTATAATTTCAGCTACCCCTCGCTTTAGCAAATAGCCAATATCCTGGTTGCTCTTAGCTTTTTCATTGGTGTCCATGCTTAGCCTCTACCCTGGGAGCTTAGTATAGCTCTGCCTCGTTTTACGTCTTCGGTTATTTGTTTCTTTAGTTCTTCTGGGGTGTCAAATTGTTTCTCACCACGGAGTCGCTCCATGATATCAATTCTTAGCTCGCGCCCATACAGGTTACTATGGTAGTCAAGGATATAAACCTCCACAACACGCTGGCTGCCACCGAAGGTAGGTTGCTTGCCAATATTGGTCATTGATTGATAGGCTTGACCATCAATGTAGGTCCAAGTAGCGTAAACTCCCTCAGCGGGAAGGGCCTGCCCTGGGTCTATATCCAGATTGGCGGTGGGGAAACCCAACTCTACGCCTCTACCCGCCCCACTGGTTACACGTCCGTTTAGACTAAAGGGGCGGCCTACTAGGTTGAGCACCCTTTTCATATCTCCGTCGGCTAGGGCATTTCTGATGGCGGTGCTGCTTGCCACTTCGCCATCTATCATTATAGGGGGTATTACGGTTACACTAAAGCCCATATCTTGTCCCAGTGTGCGAAGGATATCGGCGTTGCCCTCTCGGTTTTGACCCAAGGCAAAGTCAGGTCCAATTACCACTCCGTGCATTCTGAGGTATTTCTTTAGTAGGCTGACGAATTGACGGGCACTGAGCTGAGCCAACTCACTGGTGAAGGAAAGGGCAAAGATTGCTTCAACGCCTTCATTTTTGAGGAGATTAATTCTCTGGGTAAGGTCGGTTAAGAATGGTAGCTTGGTCTGAGGTGCCAGCACTTCGTGTGGATGCCGGTTAAAAGTTACCACTCCACTAAGCAAATCCTGCTCCTTCGCCTGCTTTGTTAGCTGTGATAGCAGGTATTTGTGTCCAAGATGAACTCCATCGAAAACGCCGATGGTCAGCAATGTATCTTTCTCAGGTTTTAACTTGGCTAACT
Organism: Dehalococcoidia bacterium; assembly: GCA_020343755.1. Classification (GTDB taxonomy): domain Bacteria; phylum Chloroflexota; class Dehalococcoidia; order Dehalococcoidales; family E44-bin46; genus E44-bin46. The sequence continues at coordinate 1,011,330 of CP070810.1, forward strand.
CTTTCTCTACTTGCATAACGCTTTCCCTTGGATAGAGTTATTGGTAAAAGCATAGCCTTAAATAGCCAAGGAGTTAAAAAGCTTAGTAACAACCCTAGACTATTATAGCTAAAGTATTTTAAAAATATTATCATAAGCCAATCTAGGGGGTCAATTACGAGGTATCAGGCAAGGTAGTAGTAGGGAATTATTCATTGGTGGCATACCTTTGTGTTATACTTAGATAAAGCCAGCGTAGCTCAGGGGTAGAGCAGCGGTTTCGTAAACCGCCGGTCGTCGGTTCGAATCCGACCGCTGGCTGTATCTGAGTCAGCGTCCTCTGCCGACATTTTGCTGACATCCTTATGGTGCTTAACTTCGACACATTCGTATTCTTTCAACTTACTATCACCCCCGTTCTCCAGATTGTATTGAACCATTCCTGGACGTGCAAGTGTTCCCCACCCCGCAAGACAGAGCTACTGATGATCACACGAAACGCTATTTTGTGCAACTGGAATTAATTGCTCATAAAAACGGCGTTTAAATTTCATTAAAATCTCACATTTCAGAACGGACGAGGTGGTAAATTGACCAGCAAACTGACCTATGCTATATTTAGGCGGGTTAGAGTGAGTGAAATATGGAGATTAGCTGGTTAGGTCACTCTTGCTTCAGAATTAAAGGTAGCCACGCCACAATTATTACTGACCCTTATCCCCCGAGCCTAGGCTACTCGCTGGGCAAGCCTACCGCCCGCATTGTAACAGTAAGCCATCAGCACCCGGGTCATTCCTACGTTCAGGGCATTGGTGGTGGGCCGAGGCTGGTCACCAGCCCTGGCGAGTATGAAATCAGCGGCGTGCTGATTATCGGGATAGCTACCTTCCATGATGCGGAGAAGGGCAGGAAAAGGGGTAAGAATACTGTTTATCTCATTCAGGCGGATGAGATAACGGTATGTCATCTTGGTGACCTGGGGCATGTGCTTACTGCAGAGCAGGTGGAGGAGCTAGATGATGTGGATGTGCTACTTCTCCCGGTAGGAGGCGTGTCCACTATCGATGCTACCATGGCCGCTGAAGTAGTTCGACAGCTTGAGCCGAAGGTAGTGGTTCCTATGCACTACAAAACCGAGGCATTAAGCTGGGAGCTTGAGCCGGTGGAAAGGTTCCTCAAGGAAATAGGGGGAGAGCAGGTGGTTTCCCAACCCAAGCTGTCTTTTACCAGGTCAAGTCTGCCTGCCAGCACACAGGTATTCTTGCTTGACTATTGAGTCATTTTCTAGACTCCTAATACAGGATTAATATTTTCCCTGAGATATATTATTAAAAAGCCCAATAATTAAAGGGAGAGATTTAAATGACTAAGGTGAAGGTAAGAGAAAAGTATCGGGGTCTGTCTCGCCAAGAACTGCTAGATAAGGCGTATGAGTTGGGGTTTAATTTTGAAAAAAATAGTTTTAGTTGCTCCCAATCTACAGTAGCTGCTATCCATGAACTGCTTGAGATGGATGATGTGGTAGTAAAAGTGGCAACTTCATTATCTGGGGGTACGGCTGAGCAGTTCTCGGGAACATGTGGCCCGCTAGCCGGCGGCCTAATAGTTCTTGGTTACTTCTTCGGTCGTCCAGTAGAGAAGCTGTCATATCAAGAATGTACCAAAGACAATGTGGATGCATTGCTTGCTTCACTTCCAATAACTCAGTTACTCGCAGACAAGTTCGTGAAGGAGTATGGGACTATTATCTGCCCATACATACAACGGCGGCTTTTTGGACGTACCTGGTGGCTTAGAGATCCCGAGGAGTTGGAAAAATTTGAAGCAGCAGGAGGTCATTCCGCCCCTGACAAATGCTCTCATGTTACTGGAACCGGGGCGCGGTGGGCGATGGAAATTCTGCTCGATAAAGGTGCTGTTGAGCTCTAGCCCAGAAAAAGGGCTTGCATCTGTGCAATCAATTCCTCCTTAGGGCTAGGGTCGCCTCATGCCTCTCATCAGCATTAGGACGATAACTGATAGCAAGACTACAGCGGCAAGCAAAGCACCAAATAGATACTTTACCCAGTCAGGTGTGGTTGACTGGGATGGTGCTGAGGGTGGCGGGGGTGGTGGGGCTGGTGGTTCTTGTGGTTCTGACGGTTCTTCTAGCTCTACTAGCAGTGGTGGTGACTCAGTGGTAAAGGCGCTGGCGGCACTCCAGGCACTATAAGTATCTGAGCTGATGGCTCTGACCTTCCAGTAGTAGGTGGTATCATAGTTTAGGTTTATATTACACTCCCAAGCGGTGTCGGGTAAGGCATAATCATCAACCTTGAGGATTACAGGTTTTTCAAAAGAAGCATCAGTAGACACTATCAGCTCATAGCTGTCTGCCCTAGCTATATCACTCCACTGAAATACAGGTTTTAGCGGTATCCCGCTGGCGCCAGCTTCAGGATTTAACAGCTCAGGGGCGATACTGGCATAGCCCAAGGCGGTAGTAAACGACCACTTATCTGACCATGGGCTTAGCATTGGCTCAGTAGCTCGCACCCGCCAGTAGTAGGTGGTAGCTAGCTCAAGTGCTGGCAGTCTGGTTGTGCTTGCTTTAGTGTAACCCCCTTCAAGAGGGCTTGAGAAGTCAGTGTCATCGTTAAGCTGCCACTCATATTCGGTGGCACCCCTTAGTGTTTTCCAGTCAAGGCTAACTTCTCTAACCTCGTAATTAATAATAGTACCTGTGCCTGGTGCTTGGTTAGGTGGTGAAATTAAGGTAACTGGCACCGTTAGGCTATCGGTGAAGGTCATCAGTCTGGTATTGGTGGTGTCAATTGACCACAACCTGTTATCGTATAGACACAGTTTAGTTAGGGTAGCCCCATCATCAAGCCCACGGGTTATTGTTTCAAATGTTGGCCCTAGTGAATATGTCGGATTAAGACTGCGCTCCATGCCACCATCAGGCTTAAAGTTGGTGGCATATAATGTGTCGTCAGCTGATAATTTCAATTGCTTGAGCCTACTGCCAGCGGGACTATCTATGTTTTCCCACTCGGTGTCGGTGCCGATGATGAAGCGGTAGATACCCTTACCTTCACTATCGCTGGCGGCATAGACAGTACTATTACTGCTGAATTGAGGGTCGAAGGCGACGGTTATAGAGCCGGTTAGAGGTGGAGAAGTAGCATCCGGTGGCAGTGGCTCAAAGTATGTGCCATTATCGTCTGAGAAATAGACCCAACCATCGCTGTTACCTACTAGGATAGTCTCATCCTCTTTATAATCAGGTGACAGGACTATGGAGCTTAGAGGTTGGCTGCCGACTATTGTACAATGGTAGCTTAAGCCGTTGTTGGTTGTCCGGCAGACTAGACCATTACTGCCATCATAGCTACCGATAAATAGAGCGGTATCGCTAATCACTGCCCAGGTATCAACAGGTAGTAGGATGGTGGGGAGGCAGTTAAAGATTTGTCCATTATCAATTGATTTCCATATCGCCGGGTTACCGTTCCTTATTCCGGCTAAGAATACTACCTGGCTGCCATTACCGTATCGGGGAGAAAGCTCAACCAGGCTAATGCTGTCTACATTAGCCAGGGCGCTGGTAAATACCCTTTCCCAGCTCATTCCGTCATTCCGGCTCCGCCACAGGCTATGTTCCCCACCCCAGGTGAGCATAAACAGGGTATTATCCCAGCTAAAGTTGGGGGATATTGCCAAATCAATAATGAAATTAATACTGGTATCAATTAAGCTAATCTGGTTCCAGCTAATGTTGCCATCTGTGGTATAAGAGAAGGCACTCTCACTGCCACTGGTAGCGGCATATGCCTCGTCACTATTGGCAAAGTCATCGCTCATTACCACATAGGTGGGGCCACTACCAGACGGGGCTTTTGTGGTTGAATCCCAACTATCGCCATCGTCAATGCTATACCATACCTCAGCATTAGCATTTTCACCAGCCAGCAACTGAAGATTACCTAACTCACCAACCAGGTCTAGGCTGATGATATCGGTGTTAATATCAAAACGGTAGGCATAATCCTCATCCGCTCGGTAGATACCACCATCACCACCAACGGCACCAACAAACAACTCGTGGGTTTGGGTAAAGTCAGACGGGAAGCAGATGTTGGAAGCAGCAGTTATGGCAAAGCTAGTATAAGCGGCATCAAGTAGCTCAACCCTGGTCCATTCACTCATAACGCCATAGTTATAGGTAACATAGGTGTGAACTTTGTCAGTGACTACAGCTATAACCTGGAGATTGGTGCCGAAGTTAGGTGAACAGGCTATCGAGTAGACATCATAGTTGCCGACATCTAGGTCCGTCCACCCACCCCCAAAAGCTACATCATGTAGATAATAAACGCCACCACCAGCTGCCTCATTGGCCGTACCTATGAATACATAAGGCTCATCGCCAATATAGCCAAGTGCCAAACAGGTGATTTCCTCACCGGTGGTAGCAAAATCAAGGGCTTCTAGAGAGCCAGCGGCTAATTCATCAAAGCTGTCACCGGCATCGTCAGACTTGTAGACATTGCTGCCATCGCTTACATAGATAATATCAGCATCAATGCTGGAGCAGACCAAAGCAGTTATCGCTTTGTCGTAGTTGGTATATGACCAGCTGTAG
>CP070810.1:1016035-1021309 GCA_020343755.1 Dehalococcoidia bacterium
CAATAGAGCCGTGGCTCCTCACGTGAGCCCACACACTGGATCATGGCAACTGCTTTTGCCCCGATATTGCCATTGGTTAATTTCTCTTCCAGTTCCAGTTGTGTCATAACCCTTTCATCTTGACCATAGAGATATTCAATTGGTTTATATTCCTGTGCCCCGGTGGCGAGGATGACAACCCCATGGTTGATTTCATGGACATCCCCGTTAGATTTGAATTCTGTTCTAAAATTCCCGGTTGAACCCTCAAAGTTTAATATCTCCGAATTGGTATAAATATGAATCTTGGGATGGTTTTGAACTTTCTCAATTAATGACTCCAGTTTTGCCTGAGGGCTGTCACCGTTCAAAAGAAATTTCACTCGTCTTAGATTGCCACCTAATAGGTCACTTTTTTCAAGTAGATAGGTGTCAAATCCTTGTTCCGCTAGCTCAAGCGCAGCTGTCATACCAGATACGCCACCGCCGATGACAAGGGCATCATGGTTGACATCGACAAACTTTGGATACAGCGGCTCCAGTAGTCTCGACTTGGCAGCCGCCATTCTTACCAGGTCTTTGGCTTTCTTTGTCGCCTCCTCAGGTTGGTGCATGTGGACCCAGGAGCATTGGTCACGAATATTTGCCATTTCAAATAGATAAGGATTGAGCCCTGCTTCTCGCAAGGTATCTTGGAATAAAGGCTCGTGTGTCCTTGGTGTACACGAGGCAACAATCACCCGATTTAAATTATGCTCTTCTATTATCTGCTTAATTCTTTCTCCGGCGTCAGTTGAGCAGGCATAAAGATTACTCTCAGCATAGACCACATTAGGCAATGCCTCAGCATATTCAACAACTTCAGGGACATTGACCACGCCAGCGATGTTCCTCCCACAATGACAGACAAAGACCCCAATCCGTGGTTCCTGACCGGTTACATCTTTCTCAGGCGGGTACGTCTTCTCCTTCAGCAATTTGCCTTTCTCTGTGGAAAGAAGGGCAAGCGTTTTTACTGCCGCTGCACTTCCCTGCATGACCGTCTCGGGAATGTCCTTGGGTCCGGTAAATAGACCACAAGCGTATATACCTTCTTGAGGCGTCTCAACCGGATTGAACTGACTGGTTTGACAGAAACCATATTTATCCAGCTCAAGGCCGAATCTCTTTGCTAATTCTGTAGCTCCTGCCGGGGGTCTCAATCCGCAGGATAGGACTACAAGACCGAATTCTTCAGCACCTATTTCTCCGTCTTCCTTTTGATAGAGAATGCGCAGGTCTCCTTTCCCTGGCACTTCCTCTACTAAAGAAGGTTTGAACCGAACAAATCTTATTCCCATTTTCTTTGCTCGTTCATAATAAGCCTCGTAACCTTTACCGAAAGCACGAAGGTCAATGAAGAATATAGTTATATCGGTCTCAGGGTGATGCTCTTTTACCAGTATTGCTTCCTTAGTTGCGTACATGCAACATACTGCAGAACAGTAATTAGCTTCTACCTCCCGAGAGCCAACACATTGAATAAGAGCAACCTTTCTAGGGGGCGTTCTATCTGAGGGCCTTAGGATTTCCCCTCCATATGGCCCTGAAGCGCTTAATATGCGCTCAAATTCAAGGCTGGTTATAACATTAGGATAGCGATTGTGCCCAAACTCTGTTTTAAGATCGGCATTAAAGAGTTCGTATCCAGGCGAAAGAATAACCGCTCCGACATTTAAATCATTTTTTTCTTCTTTTTGGTTATAATCAATTGCATCTGCTTCACAAAACTCCTTACATATTCCACACTTGTCACGAAGAAGATGGGCACAATATTGCTCATCGATTGTCGCTCGGTTCGGAATAGCCTGGGGATAAGGAATGTAAATAGCAGGTCTAGAGATTAATCCCATATTGTATTCATAGGGGATTGGCACCGCTTTATTTTTGCTGATCTCGGAAAGCTTAATTCTTCCTGTTGGGCATATAAAACTGCACGCACCACAGGTTTGACATATTTCACTGGGGGTCTCAAAAGGTGGCTTTACCTCCCGTTTTGAGCCGCGATTTACAAAACTGATTACTCCTATACCCATCCTTTCCTGGCACATTCTGACGCAAAGGCCACAAAGGGTGCAGTCTTTATTTTTCTTTTTGATCCGAGTTTCTTTAACCCCTAACTCATCAGCTAGTTTTTGTATCTCCTCTGAATCTGGGCATCTGGCCAATAATAATTCGATCATTATCTTGCGGTTCTTGATAACCCTCTCGGTGTGCGTTTCCACCACCATCCCTTCTTCAGCTTTGTAAAGGCAGGATGCCTGGATCATTTTCCTGCTGTCCTGTGTTATTTCTACCAAGCAAAGCCGACATGCTCCGTACGGTGATAACGCCTTATGGTAACAAAGGGTTGGTATCTTAATACCAATCTTTTGGGATGCTTCAAGCAATGAAGTCCCTTCTTCTACCCGGGTCTCTTGTCCATCAATAGTTAAGGTTATCACAGTTCAATCCCCATTATTTGATTGTCTATTTCCTTTGGCTACTCTTACTTATTGCTCTCCCCTTAGTCTCAGCTCTTATCTCCTTTGTGTCCAAGTGATATTCTAGTTCACCCTTTTTGTGTTCGTATATAAAGTCTATTTCCGGATTACCAACGATTAGAGCTCTAAGAGTGGCTTCCATATTACCTAAAGGCTTGCGGTCAATATGACTATACCCAAAGGTAGCTTTAACTCGTGTGCCCCTACCGACTTCCGATTCTATCTGAACATCCCCCCCGCTTTCTCTAGCTGCCTGGCTCAGCAGAGGAAGACCTAAACCCACTTTCCGCGTCGTCCTGGTGGTAAAGAATGGGTCAAGAACCTTTTTGATAGTTTCCTCATCTATTCCTTGACCATTATCTCTTATCTCAATAGTAAGGAAATCCTTTTCTATATCTTCCATAACCTTTATCATAATTCTTGAAGCCTTGGCTCTGATTGAATTCTCAACTATATCTAAGATATGTAAGGACAAATCCTCCATGGCACTAAATCATTACTCTCCTTCCATCTTGACCAAATAAAGCCTTTCTTATCTCCTTCGTGTTTGCCTCTCCTATCAGGAAAGAGGTAAAACTTTTACCAACATCTTCTAAAGTGTGGGCGTCAGAAAAGGTGACCAGCGGCAAACCCAAAGCTTGTCCAAACTCAAGCTGTGCCTTCTCTAGAGACAACCTCGGTGACACTTCTAGACCGTCTAGCTCTAGCCCGTCAGGGATAAAACCCAACTGACCAATGATACTAAAACTCTCCCGATCAACATGGGAAGCAATCACTAATCCACCTAAAGAGTGGATTCTTTCTACAATCTGCTGAAGCGGAAGCACTGTTGCTCCAATCAAAAGCCTTTTATTAAAACCTAATACATCATCAACTTCGTTCACCACTATCTGTTCCCCAAAGACCCTTTCGTCGTTTATGCCGGGCAGGTTCTCATAAATGAGGTCCGCAAGTTCAAACAAATCTTCGTCCTCATCAAAGAAGGCTAGGATATGGACCTCTTCTTGTGATGTGACCTCAATTCCTCCAATTACCGCCAATCCCTCCTTTTTTCCTACCTTTTTGGCACAAACTACATTCTCGGCCGAATTATGGTCGCAGATCCCGATCATATCTAACCCTTTCAACTTCGCCTGTTCAACTATTCTCCTTGGCGACATCTTGGACTCGCAACATGGTGATAGGCAGGTGTGAATATGCAAATCCGCCTCAAACTTCCTCAGCATCACACCTTTCCAAGAATACCCAGCTTATAAAGCCTACCGGCTACTTCAAAAGTAGGCAACTCGGTCAACATAATTGGGATATTTTCTTCTTCTGCCTTTTTCAAGGCCTCCTCTTCTGGTTCTCTTCCATTAACAATAATAACTCCAGCTAAGTCTTTTAAACTGGCTACAGCTACTATATTTTGATGGATTTGCAGGGTAATCCAAATATTATCCTTTTTAGAGTTAGCCATCACGTCACTTAAGAGATCGCTGGCATACCCCCCGCTTACTTGCTTATCAAGATTATGGGCTGCGCATCTAACTTCCAAACTTAGCTCCTTTACTATTTCCCGAAGTTTAATCAATTTCCTCGCCCTTTTATATAGATGGTAGCCTTTAGATCTGTTCCCCTTCCCACTTGTGATGTCAAAATCATCTTATCGGCGCATTTTTTAATGTTAGACAGTCCCATTCCAGCCCCGAAACCCAATTCCTGTACCCACTCCGGGGCAGTTGAGAAACCAGGCTGCATCGCTCGCTCAATATCAGGGATACCAGGCCCGGTATCACTAGCTTCAATTTTGATAAGTTCCGGCTGTACCCGTGCTGAAATTTGGCCTCCATTAGTGAAGATAACAATATTCATCTCCGCTTCATACGTCGCAATTGCCACTCGCCGAACTATTTGAGGACGAAAACCTAATCGCCACAACGTCTTTCTAAGCCCACTCGCCGATTCTCCAGCCCGATTGAAATCCTGACCCACTACATTGTATTGGAAGTAGAGACTGGTCTTATCGGCAACGATATCCTCAAAGATATGACTGGCCCGGTAACGGTAAATCTCTTCCTCGTGGTAGTCAATCTCCAGCTTCTTAAGCAGTCCTTCAATAATGTCACCCTTGGTAAGAATACCGACTAGCTTTCCTTGACCACGCTCAATCACAGGTAAGCGGCCAAGACCATATCGATCAAATTTGCTGACGGCACGAACGAGTGACTCATCAGCATAAAGAGTTTCCACTTTCTTAGTCATCTTTTCCTCTACAGAAGCATCCATTTCCCCATCTGCCAGACACTTAATCAAATCTTCAATGCTGACAATACCAACCAATTGATTACCTTCTACCACCGGAGTTCCCGAGATACGTTTTATACGCAATATCTCTCTTAACTCGTTCATTGTGTTCTTTGGGCTAACTGTAGTAACATCCGAGCTCATTACATCTTCAACCTTTAGCTCGTAGGTTAGTTCCTGAACCTTAGTAATTTCCTTGTTCTGAACCACTCGAACATCCTCTTTGGTATTATCCTTTATATTCCGAGCAACCGATAAGTCCCTTCTTGTACAATCGGCCACAGCTTTCAAACAGCGGTAGCTGTGTCACCAACAAAGGGATGCTTTTGCTTTTAGCTAATCTAATAGTCTCCTCATCCGGCTTTTTCCCACGGACAAAGCATACTGCGGCAATTTCAGCCATCTCTGCTGTACGAATAACCTGCGCATTTGTCAACCCGGTTAAGAGAAGAGACTCTGGTTTGGTAAAAGCCAAAACATCACTCAT
>CP070810.1:1021409-1032189 GCA_020343755.1 Dehalococcoidia bacterium
ACAACAAATAAGAAGGTTTCACAATGGAAAGGTCATGGTGGTTGCGAATGAAGGTGAGGATTTCCACGTTGGTCTCTCGTCCGTTAACGCCAGTGCCCACCTCGTAAACAGAAGTGAGAATACCCTTTTCGTATTTCCATGCGGCTAGCTTGTTTGCTGCTTGGCGGAAGTTAGGGTGTGTTAAGATAAGGAACTCCTCTCCGGCATTGGATGGAACAAGCTGAGACGGCAACTGAGGTGTAGCCGGAGGCGACGATTTCACGGCCTCTGAGTTGATGACAGCGCCAATGTAGAGACCGGGGTCGCTCTCGAAAGGACTGAACGATGTCTCCGTCAGGAAATTGAAGCTACCCGTTCTCGGATCCGGACTAAAAGAGGCTTCCACAAGAACTTCGTCGAACAGACGCAATTCCTGAGTAACGGGGTTGTATTGCCCACAGAAGACCTCAAGCTGTACCACTTCAAGACCGCGAATTTGGCCTAGCGGAGTTACATTGGAAATTTCCTCCGGGTAGAATGCGTCCGTCGTGTAGGTTGCATCATCTAGAGTGAAGGGCTGGTCAGCGAAAAGCCTTGGCGATGGCGGTTCGACGTCCTCTTCTTCCCTCTGATCGACTGGTTCTGGCTGGTAGGGATAGACGTTAGCCTTGAATGTCTCGAAAAAATTGGGAACTACGCGGACTACGATACCGCCACCCTGGGGGATAGCTACTAACCTTCGAATCGATGGTATTCCAGGCAGTCCCGCATCGCCTGACCGCATAGGTAGAGCGGGGATTCTAATTTCTGTGAACGCCTGACCTTGGACCTCAACAGTCTGCAAGCGGGGCTCTGCGAAGAGTATGTTCGCGGTGAGGCCACGGGAAGTAGAGGAGAGTAATTGCACCTGTTCTTGTTGTTCTGCATCAGCATCACTGGTAACACGGGGATGTTCGCTACACTCCCAATTGTTGGATACTATCATTTTGTAAATCAACATCCGGCCCAGATTATACAATCGTTCGAAGAGAGGATTATCGGGTTCCCGCAACTTTTGCACTTCTTCTAGGTATGCATCCAGAAATTCGATAGGGGCACACGGTTGCTTGGAAAGGTAGGCCCTTTCTGTGTTGTTGATTTTGTCCAGGAGGCTATCGCGTGAAGCTGGGTCCAATCCACTATCCGGCAAGTTACAAAGAACAATAATTCCCTGGAGGTCATCAATAACTGGATCTGCCGTGGTACCTGGAGTAATGACGCCGTCTCTACCCTCCGGCGAGCATCCCGTGAGGACAAGAGAAACTGTAAGGATTCCAAGAATAATTACGAAACGGCAGGTCTTTAACCTTTGTCGAATTTTGGTTTTGTCTGGCAAGCATGGTGACATCATCAACCTCCAGAAATCTTTGTCGTTCTGTAGCAATAGAATAACAACCGCTTACTAACCTAGGCTTTTGGTTCATATATTTCATAGAGCTTAAGAACTGCCTGTCCCTTGATATTCTAAGGCCATTTCATAGCGAGTAAGTTCATTGTAGCCATATTTATGTGATTGTCAATAGGCCTAAATATAGTATTGAACATTAGTGCAATTAACATTCCGTCAGAAAGTTAATCCTTGAGAAAGTATTTAGCAAATCCATCCACAATCTTTATCTCTTCTGTCACGAATTCGAAAAGTTCAAGTATCATTTGGTCAACTTGATGTTCTTGAGAACTCGTTGGCGTGCCTCTTGTCTGCAATTTGGCGCTTGAGCTCTTTTCGTTGCTTCTCCTCTTAGCTTCCGCAATGGATTGACAGACATACTATAATTAATGCAAGCTAATAATTGCAACGGTATGAGAGACCCTTAATAGAGAGCTGGGGGTAAGAGACCGGGGTGATAAGCTGCGCTAAACAAATTGCTACTCTTGCCTGTTTTGAGATAAAAGGTAGGTTTGAGGAGGTGAGAATTAATGTGATGAGACTCTAAATCTGCGATAAATCCTTGGTAAGCCTTAAAAAATGATATAGAATTTCAGAGGTAAGGACGGTTTTCAAGGAAGATAAGTATTAGTTTTTGATATGCTACCAAATTATTGAATTAATTGAATAAAGGAGTTATGAAAATGGCTAGAAAAGAAATAGAAAAGGGGAAGTGGGACAAGATACTTTCACAGATGGATGTGCCTAAACTCATCACATACGAAAGAAATTTAGTTAAAATTCCGAGCTATTTGGGTGAAGAAGAGGCTAAAGCTGATTATGTTGCCAAAGAACTGGAGAGAATAGGGGCGGAGGTTTATGAAATGCCCTTACCGACTGAGGATCCACCGAGACGTCGCAGTGTTATTGGTATCCTCAGGGGTGATGGTACCGGAAGGACTTTATTAACCGGTGCTCACTTAGATACTCACGCTAAAAAAGAAGGTCAATTACACGCTCATGATGGTGTAATAGAGGATGGCAAGATTTATGGCGTTGGCACTGGTGATAGCCATCCTGGTCTGGCGGCTATCATGGAGGCTATGGATACCATCAAGAGGAGCGGAGTTCAGCTTAAAGGTGATGTGATATTTGTTGCTGATGCCGATGAGCTAGGCCATAAGTATGGAGCTAGGTTGGTGCTAGATAGTGGTGTTAAAGCCGATATGTGCATATGGTGTGATGCATCAGAGGATCCTATTAATATGTACGTATGTAATACGGGCAAAGTTGAGGTTGAAATAAGGGTAAAAGGTGCCTACGATTTTATCCTCTCGGCGTTTGCTGAGAGAAAAGCAATGAAAGCAGTTAATGCTGTGGTTTGTATGCATAAGATAATGGATTACCTCTTCCAGATGCAGAAGGAAGAACCATATTTCCACAATAAGCACCCCTTGCTACCGGGAGAGGGAGCAGCCTTTTATTTCGGTCCAATAATAGGAGGGAGTGTTGGTTATGGCGACCCCACGCGGAAAGCTGGTGTCGGACCAGGTCCGTTTGGACTGGCAGTTCCGATGCCGACCTGGTGTAGATTGAGGGTGGGTGCCAGATACTGGCCAGGAGAAACAGCCGAAGAATTTGTTGCCGTTGTCAATAAATGGGTAGATAAAGCTAAAGCTGACTACCCTTCTGCTGAGATAGAAGTCGAGTGTTATCTTGATGATGGAAATGTTCCCTGGGAAATATCTCCTGATGCCGAGGTGGTGGATGTGCTTGGAAGGTGCATAAAGTACGTTCACGGCAAAGAGCCCAAATGTGCTGGGTTTATCGCTTCCGGCGACCAAGTATTTTATTCCCAGGCGCCGATGGAAAGTATCTGGTATGGCTGCAACATGAGAGTTGGCCGCGCAGATGAGTATGTTACCGTAAAGGAGTTGAGCGATCTGTGCAAGGTCTATGTGACAGCCATAATGGAAGTTTGTACCTAAACTTTTGCCAACCACTGAGGTTGATGGAATAATTAAAGCAGAGGTTTCTCCGGACTATCATAGGAGTAATTATTGGGGGGTCAAAATAATGGATAAAACAATAGCAGTTTTGGCGACTCTGGATACCAAGGGGTATGAGGCAAAGTACCTTAAAGATGAGGTAGAGAAGAAAGGAAAGAAAACTTTAGTAATAGATGATGGCATGCTTAATCCCCCGCTGGCGGTTAAGCCTGATATCACGCAGCAAATTGTTGCTGAAGAAGCTGGCTCATCCTTTGAGGTAATTAGGAAATTAGGCAGAGGAGCGGCTGAAGAGATAATGATGAAAGGGGTGGCAAAAGTACTTAGGGATGCTCATGCAGCCGGGAGATTTGACGGTGTGATTGCCGTAGGTGGACAGGATGGGGCTTTGCTTGCTGCCGCCGGAATGAGAGTGTTACCCGTAGGTGTGCCTAAACTTATTGTCACTCCTATATTTCAAGGACAGGAGCCCTTTGGTAACTATGTAGGTACCAATGATCTAATGATGATGCATTCCGTAGTGGATATTCTAGGCGTTAACGAACTAAGTATGAAAATATTTGATGTCGCTATTGGTGCCATTGTCGGAATGGTAGAGGCTAATGTGAGCTCCAAAATGCTACAGAGCAAAAATTTGATTGCAACAACAATGTTTGGAAACACTACTCCGCTGGGCATGATGGTTAAGTCACGCCTTGAGGAAAAGGGATATGAAATGGTAGTCTTTCATCCTAATGGCACCGGGGGAAGATCAATGGAGGAACTCATCAAGCAGGGAGCTTTTGCCGCGGTTTTTGATATGACTCCTCATGAGGTAACCGGTGAGTTATTTGGTGATCTTATGAGGGCTGGACCTGATAGATTAGAAGCTGCCGGTAGAAAAGGAATCCCTCAACTTATCGTTCCAGGATGTATAGATTTTCTTATTCTAGGTCCGTTTGACAGCCTTCCAGCTAAATATAGAAAGCGCAAAGTTTATCACTTCAACCCGGCGGTCACTATGGTGAGAACAACCAAGGAGGAAATGGCGTTGACTGCCAAGGTTATGGCGGATAAACTAAACAAAGCAGTCGGACCAACTGCGGTAGTCATTCCTTTGGGCGGTTTTGATATGTACTGTCACAAAGGGGAACCACTTTATGATCCGGAAGCGGATAAGGTCTTTATTGAAACTTTTAAGAAGCATTTAAAACCTGAGATTAAGGTTACAGAAGTGGATGCACATATAAATGACCCTGTAGTTGCCGAAACAGTTGTCCCTATTCTTATTGAATTGATGGAAGGGCGCGGTTGAAGATTCTAACCGGAAGCCGTCAGGAGGTGGTGTAATATGTCTCGGGTTAAAGATGAGCGTATTCCTCTATTAGAGGTGAAGGACAGTGTAAAGGATTTTCCTGGGGTAAGGGCTTTGGATAAAGTAAGTTTTTACCTCTATGCAGGCGAGGTGTTAAGCATAGAGGTTTCTGAGGCTTTCGACTTATTGAACAATACATCGAAATGTGTGATAAGGGCCACCTGTGGTGAGGCTCGAAACGCCAAAACCTGCAGTTGAGGTAACATAGCAAGCTATGTTACCCAGACTTAATTTGGGCAAACACTCAATCTTACTTGCTAAGCGGCTTGGCAGTATAGTACCTGCAAACAGCTTATGAGTGGACGAGTCATGACTTATCTTTATCCGAAGGACTTCGTCTGAACTTGGCCTTCAGAGCCTCGATTTCTTGTTGCCTCTGCAACTCTTCTCTAGAAAGAGGTTGACAAGATTTAAGCTGCCCAGCCTGCACTGTTATAGAGAAAAGCCCGTGGCACTTCCAACATGTGTAGGGACCTTCATAATCTGGATCGACGAATGAGACGCGACCTTCAGGGGCACAACTGGGGCATTTTATTGTCAATACTGCCATACTCTAACCTCCAGACGACGATTGAATACCATCATGTCCAGATTATTATATGTATCTTACTGGATTGTTCCCCCAGGTTCAAGAAATGCCAAAACAACAAAATGGACTTCTGTGTAATGGAACAGTGGTTGACAACGATCAGCGCTGAGCACAGCTAACCTGGCATAATCCTATTTTTCTAGGCTGAATTCCCATTGACAGCAGATATCATCTTTGCTTTGCCTCGGAGGCGATTTGAGGCATTATTGATAATTAGACCAACCCGATGTAAAATTGTTGCTAGGGGCAAGCGCAAGCCCAATAACACTCGGTTGAAGACAGATGGAGAAGTCGAATGATTAAAGATTTTCTCCCTGTAGATATCACCGAACCGACCTGAGAACGTCCGGTTGAGGGTGGTATTCTGGCCGATGGCCACATCTTGTGGCGAATAATGCTATATAATACGTGACCATAATTTGTCATTTATTTCCGAAATTAAGTCTGAACCGATAAATGCCAAATGTTGACGAGACTCTCAAGGAGAGTTAAACTCAAGTTACGAAAGGCTATTTAATAGCCAAGTTTTTTACCTTTGGCAAAGTCAGAAAGTCAAAGCTGGCTAGCAATGTTGTGCTCACTATGAATCCAGTTATCTAAGAAAAGACTCGCCGGTACAAGGAAGGGGAATCAAATATGGCTAATACCCTCTTTTACAGAGCAGCTGACTTGAAAGAGGCCTGCGTTCTACTGTCACAGTACGGCAAAAAGGCTAAAATCCTCGCTGGTGGCACCGACCTGATGGTCGCAATTAATCGCAAATTGCTGCTCCCTGAAATATTGGTCTACATTGGCAACTGCGGACTGGACTACATCAGAGTGGAAGGGGACAGCTTGATTATAGGTGCTATGACAAATCATGCTTCCATTGTACGGTCAACATTGGTAAAGGAGAAGGCGCCACTTCTGCTGGAAGCAACCAAGTATATCGGCTCCCCTTCGATTCGGAACATGGGTACCATCGGCGGTAATCTGGTAAACGCCTCGCCTGCTGCGGATGCGGGGACTGCCCTGCTAGCCTTAGGAGCAAAACTGAACCTGGTATCCGTGAGTGGCGTGAGGCAGGTTAAGGTGGAAGAGTTCTTTACCGGCCCAGGCAAGACCGTCCTCAAGCCTAGTGAAATCTTGCAGGAAGTGCTCATTCCTTCCCAGAACGAGAATAGCAAGTGGGCATGGTACAAGCTTGGCAAGAGGAAGTCTGACATTTGCTCGGTAATATCAGTGGCGATATCTATAGAGATAGAGGGTAACCTCTGTCGTTTCGCCCGTATCGCTTTGGGAGCAGTAGCCCCTGTTCCCCTTCTGGCCAAACGTGCCGGGAGTTTGCTCGAGCGGCAAAATATAGACAAGACCCTCATTACGAAAGCGGCTAAGGCGGCTTCTGAGGAAACAACTCCCATTGACGACGTGCGGGCCACAGCTTGGTACCGACGCAAAGTCAGTGAAACTCTGGTAAAACGACTTCTCAGCCAAATCTTGGAATAGAAGGGAACAATTTTATGGATGTACTCAAACTCAAAGTTAATGGTCGTAATTATGAGGTAGAGACTGATCCCGCTACTACTCTGCTTGAGGTTCTGAGAGACAAGCTTTTCATCACCGGACCTAAGGTGGGCTGCAATACTGGAGACTGTGGGGCCTGTTCGGTTTTACTCGATGGTCGGCTGGTTAAATCCTGCATTACCAATGCCTTTATTACTGACGGATGTGAAGTTATCACCGTTGAAGGGCTAGCGGAACCGGGTGAACTGCACCCCTTGCAGAAGGCATTCTATGAACACTACGCGGCGCAGTGCGGCTTTTGCACACCTGGGATGCTCATGGCCGCCAAGGCCCTGTTGGATGAGAATCCAAATCCAACACGGGAAGAAATCAAGGAGGCGCTAGCCGGTAATCTATGTCGTTGTACCGGCTATGTTAAGATCATTGAGGCAATAATGGCGGCTGCCCAGGAACTAAGAGAGAAAAGAAGCATGATAGCTAGGAAGGAGGTAAGCTGATGGCATTCAAGGTCATCGGCAAGAGTGAAAAGCGCTACGACGGGCTGGCTCATGTAATCGGGGAAACTAAGTATGTAGATGATATTTTCATTCCTGGGACTTTGATGGTTAAAGTCTTGCGAAGCCCGGTGGATAAAGGGAAAGTCCGCCACCTTGATATCTCCAACGCCGAGAGCTTTCCCGGTGTAGCAGGCATTATTACCCCAGAAGATGTACCAAATAAATACCAAGACCAGCCTGTCCTCGCTTCATCTATCCGCTACAAGGGGGAGCCCATCGTTGCCGTAGCTGCGGTAGATGAAGATACTGCCCTGGAAGCTATCTCTAAAATCAAGCTTGACATTGAGGAAGAAGAAGCCGTGTTTGATCCTCTGGAAGCGATGAAGGCTGGAGCCCCGAAGGTGCGACCTGAGGGTAATCTTTATATGTATGGTAAGTATCCATGTCGGAGAGTTGTCTTTGGTAATATAGAGGCTGGTTTCAAAGAGGCGGACTACATAATTGAGGGAGAATATTTCCACCCGACACTGGAGCACGCTCCTATAGAACCATGGGCCAGTCTGGCAGTTCCTGGAGCCGACGGTAGACTTACTGTTTACTCAATGTGCCAGTCACTGCACCTAACCTTGGGCTGGCTTGCTGACGTGCTGCATATGGAGCCGGATGATATAAGATTCATTAAATGGGCGTGGCGAACCCGACAGCGTGGTAGTACCAGCCTCAGCGACCTTAAATATATCGGTGGCATCATTGGCGGCTCTTTTGGCGCTAAATGGGATATTCAGGCTGACCACATTCCGGCCATTCTAGCCCTAAAGATAGGTCGGCCTGTCAAGTGGCGCTGGACACGGGAGGAAGACTTACAATACTCCATCTACCGGGGTGCCTGGCATGTCAAAATCAAGGACGGGGTCAAGAAGGACGGTCACATTGTAGCCCGCCAGATAAGAAGCATCCGTGATGCTGGAGCATACACCACTTTTAATGCTTATGTGGTAGAAAAACACTGTTGGGTGGCAAGTGGCCCCTACTTTATTCCTAATGTCCACGTTGAAGGTTACTGTGTCTATACCAATAAGCCACCAGCTGGCGCTATGCGTGGCTTTGGTATTACCCCAAGGACCTTTGCTATTGAGGTGCAGATGAATAGAATCGCTTCACAGATAGGCATAGATCCATGGGAACTCCGCTTCATTAATGCCTATCGCCAGGGTGATCAAACACCCACAAGACGAGACTTGGATAGCGTTTACCTGATTGAGACAATGCAGGCACTGGCCAAGAAAGCTGGTGTTAAACTGCCAGATAGATTAATGTCAATGACCTCAGCGGAAAGGGGCAATAAATGAAGAAAAAAGGTATCGGCATTGCCGTTGAGTGTTATCCCACTGGAGCCAGCAAAGGTGGCGATATAAGCCAGGCTATGGTCAAAATCAAATCAGACGGCTCGGTGAACCTATATTTTGGTTCCCCCGACCTTGGCCAGGGATGCCAAACCGTGATGGCCCAAGTGGCGGCTGAAGAACTGGGAGTCAGGTACGATCAGGTGAGGGTGTACAACCGAGATAGTGATAATACCCCATATTCATTTGGCACCGGTGCCAGCCGGGTGACGTTTTGCGATAGTAATGCCATTGCTCAGGCGTGTAGAGAAGCGAGAGCAATTCTCTTCGAGGTGGTCGCTCCTGACCTTAAGGCGTCCCCCGAGGAACTCGTAGCGGCTGACGGAGCTATCTTTGTTCGAGACGACCCTAAGCGCAGTGTACCCATCGGTCGTGCGGCTTTTAAGGCAATCCATGTTATGCGGAAGCTGGTGGTTGGGCGTGGGTCTTATATGCGCGCTGTCTCCGAACCAGACCCAGAAACTGGGGCCTGCGACCCCTTTTGCACCCTCGCCTGGGGTGCAGTATTGGCAGAGGTTGAGGTGGATACCGAAACCGGCGAGGTTGATGTACTTAGGCTCATCTGCATCTATGATGTAGGCAGGGCAATCAACCCGCTCCTTATAGAGGGCCAGATTGAAGGTGGTGCCGTGATGGGGATGGGGGCTGCCCTTATTGAGAATCTCTACCCCTACTATCCCTCATCGGACTGGGTTCCCCGGACACTAGGAGAATATGTTATCCCCACGGCAATGGATATTCCAGATATCGAGGAGGAAATCCTAGAATGTCCCTCGACAGAAAATGTCTATGGAGTCAAGGGGATAGGAGAGATGACAGCAAATGCTCCTAGCCCGGCTATTGTTAATGCCATTCACGATGCCATCGGCATCTGGTTCTATGAGCTTCCGGTGACGCCGGAGAAAGTGCTTAAGGCACTGGAAGAGAACGCTTTATCCGAGTCTAAATAACGATATCTGGAAAAGTAGGCTTTCACCAATAGCTTTGGGTTACAATATTTAATGATGATATCAGCATTACTTCTGGCGGCAGGCAGGGCAATACGTATGGGCAGGCCGATTCCGGAGAAACTATCATCATAGAAGATATACAAACTGGCGAAAAGGAAATCCTAGCCAGTACCAAACAGGTATATCCCGGCCCGCATACTCCCAGATACTCTTTTAGCCCCAAGGGCATTGATTTTGGAATTCGGGCAATAGATAAAGGGGCATCGACAGAACTTCTCGTGGTTGATGAGCTCGGTCATCTAGAACTCCGTGGTGAGGGTTTTGTTAGGGCTCTCGAACTAATCAGGGCGGACAAAGTAAAGAACTGTATTCTGGTTATACGGAATGGCTTACTGACCGTTTTTCTACCTCGGTTGCCCACCACGCCATTAGTCTTTGAAGTCACTCAAAGCAGCCGTAATCAGCTCCCCCAGGATATAGGCTCTACCCTACTTAACAGATTCGCTAGCAAAGAGTGTTGAAGCCCTGCTAGGTACTTTCAGAGCAAATTGACAGTTACCTAAATTAGGGAATAGGATAGAGCTAAATTCTAGAGTGAGTTAATCAATAAACTATAGAAAGGAGTTTGCCCAGACTCATGAAGATAAAAGTGACTTTCTATTTTGGGCTGGGCGACCTATTCGGCAAAAAGACCAGAGATATTGAGCTCCGGGATGGTGTCAGTATTAAGGACGTGCTGCGGCAATTATGTGACTCAGAAGAGCGCCACTGTGCCCTGTTTAATGTTACTGGCTCAATCAATCCTCTTGTTAACATTTTGAAGAACGGTAAAACTATCGGCGATCTCAATCATATTCTCAAAGAGGGGGACTGGATAGACGTAGTGCCTGGTATAGGTGGCGGCTAACAAACTTTCAAACTTAACAGTTATCACATCTGGACAGCTTCTAAGCTGGTTTTGTCTTCATGGAGCGGAAGACGAGATTCGAACTCGCGACCTCTCTACCCCATCCTAGGAGAAAGGAGTTAAAGAATCATGGCTGAGGACTTAGTTAATGCATTAGCCGATTTGAAGGAACAAGAGGCCCTAG